>JAFRDL010000167.1 GCA_017411265.1 Oscillospiraceae bacterium
CCTGCTTCAACCCGGGCGACGCCAAAAACACCTACGGCACGGGCTGCTTCACCCTCATGAACATCGGCTCGGATATCAAATATTCCCAAAATGGCCTGGTTACCACCATTGCCTGGGGCCTGGACGGGAAGGTGGAATACGCCCTGGAGGGCTCCGTCTTCGTGGCGGGCGCCTCCATCCAGTGGCTGCGGGACGAGATGGGCCTGCTGGAGAATGCCCCGGCCTCCGAGAAATACGCCGCCCTGGTGCCGGACACCCACGGCTGCTATGTGGTCCCCGCCTTCACGGGCCTGGGCGCGCCCTATTGGGATCAGTACGCCCGGGGCTGCATCGTGGGCCTGACCCGGGGCGTGAACCGGAACCATATCATCCGGGCCACCCTGGAATCCCTGGCCTATCAGTCCGCCGACCTGCTCTTTGCCATGGAGAAGGATTCCGGCATCCGGATGGGGGCGTTGAAGGTGGACGGCGGCGCTTCCGCCAACAACTTCATCATGCAGTTCCAGTCGGACATCATCGGCACCCCGGTCATGCGGCCAAAGTGCGTGGAGACCACGGCCATGGGCGCAGCGTATCTGGCGGGCCTTGCCGTGGGGTACTGGAAGAGCAAGGAGGATGTGGTCCGCAACTGGGCCATCGATCGGACCTTCACCCCCGAGATGGGCGACATCGAGCGGGATCAGAAGCTGACTGGCTGGCACAAGGCGGTCAAATGCGCCTTTGGCTGGGCCAGAGAAGATATGTAAAGAAGGGTAGAGATAGGTGAACAAAATGTATGACGTGATCATCATCGGCGGCGGCGTGGTGGGCTGTGGCGTTGCCCGGGAACTGTCCCGGTACAGGGTCAAAACGCTGCTGCTGGAAAAGACCAACGATATTTGCAACGGTCAGAGCAAGGCCAACACCGCCATCATTCACGGCGGTTACGACGCCAAGCCCGGCACCCTGAAGGCCAAGTTCAACGTGCTGGGCAACGCCATGTTCGACCGGATCCACGAGGAGCTGGACGTGCCCGTGCAGTGGAACACCTCCTTGGTGGTGTCCTTCAGCCTGGAGGATCATCCCGCCCTGGAGAAGCTCCTGGAGCAAGGCCGTCAAAACGGCTGCCGGGGGGAGCTGCGGATCATCGACGAGGCGGAGCTGCGGCAGCGGGAGCCCAACGTGGGGCAGGAAGCCAAGGAAGCCCTGCTGGTGGGAGCCGGCGGCATCGTCTGCCCCTACGAGCTGACCGTGGCCTTTGCGGAGAACGCGGCGAAAAACGGGGCGGCGTTTCTGCGGAACGCGGAGGTGACCGCCGTCAGCAAGCTTCCCAACGGCCATTGGCAGGTGGTTTCCGCCGCGGGCACTTTTGAGACGAGAGCCGTGGTGAACGCCGCCGGCATCTACTCTGACGTCTTCAACAACATGGTCTCCGAGCGGAAGGTCCGTATCCATCCCCGCCGGGGCGAATACTATATCCTGGACAAGAAGTATAAGGACGTCTTCCATGCGGCCATGTTCCAACTGCCCACCAAGATGGGCAAGGGGACCCTGGTGGCTCCCACGGTGGACGGCACCGTGCTCATCGGGCCTACGGCGGAGGATATCGAGGATAAGGAGGATAAGCGGACCACGGCCGCCGGTTTGGAGAAGGCCCTGCGCCAGGCCAGCCGCACCTGGGAACACATTCCCAGCCGGGGCTTCATCACCACCTTTGCGGGCCTCCGGGCCACCGGCGACACCGGCGATTTCATCCTGGGGGAGGCGGAGGACGCGCCGCTGTTCTTCAACTGCTGCGCCATCGAGTCCCCGGGGCTCACCTCCTCGCCGGCCATCGCCAAGTGGACGGCGGAACAGATCGCGGATCGGCTGGAACTGGCGCCCAACCCCGCATTCGACCCCATCCGCAAGGCCATCCCCAAGTTCAGGGAGATGAGCGACGCGGAGCGGGCGGCCGCCATTGCCGCCGACCCCGATTTCGGCAAGGTCGTCTGCCGGTGCGAGACCGTCACCGAGGCGGAGATCCGGGAGAGCATCCGCCGCCCGGTGGGTGCCCGGGACATCGACGGCATCAAACGCCGGACCCGGGCCGGCATGGGCCGGTGCCAGGCGGGCTTCTGCACGCCCCGGACCGTGGAGATCCTGGCCGAGGAGCTGGGCATCTCCCCCCTAAAGGTCACCAAGTTCGGCGGCGACTCCCAGATCCTGCAAAGCTACCTCTTCGAGGAGGGCAAGGAAAATGCGTAAGACGGACATTCTGATCATCGGCGGGGGCCCGGCGGGGTTGGCCGCGGCGGTGGGCGCCTATGAAGCGGGGGCCCGGGACATCCTGATCCTGGATCGGGAGGAGCACCTAGGGGGCATCCTCAAACAGTGCATCCACAACGGCTTCGGCCTGCACACCTTCCAGGAGGAGCTGACCGGGCCGGAGTACGCCCAGCGGTTCATCGACCAGGTGCAAGCGTACGGCATCCCCTACCAGACGGAGACCATGGTCATCCACGTGTCCGCGGACAAGGTGGTCACCTGCGTGTCCCGGCAGAACGGGCTGGAGCACATCCAGGCGAAGGCCATCATCCTGTGCATGGGCTGCCGGGAGCGGCCCCGGGGCTCCTTGGGCACCCCCGGCGAGCGGTGCCCCGGGGTGTTCACCGCGGGCACGGCCAGAAGTTCACCAACTTAGAGGGCATGCTGCCCGGCAAAGAGGTGGTCATCCTGGGCTCCGGAGACATCGGCCTCATCATGGCCCGGCGCATGACCTTTCTGGGAGCCAAGGTCCACGCCTGCGTAGAGCTCATGCCCTATTCCAGCGGACTGAAGCGGAACATCGTTCAGTGCCTGGATGACTTCGGCATCCCTCTGCTGCTCAGCCACACGGTGGTGGATATCCATGGCCGTGACCATCTCACCGGTGTTACCGTGGCGGAGGTGGGACCGGATCTTAAGCCCATCCCCGGCACGGAAAAGGAGTACCCCTGCGACACGCTCCTGCTGTCCGTGGGCCTGATCCCGGAGAACGAGCTGACCGAGATGGCCGGGGTGAAGATCGCGCCCACCACCTCCGGCGCCGTGGTGAACGAGGAGCTGCAGACCTCCGTGCCCGGCATCTTCTCCTGCGGCAACGTGCTCCACGTCCACGATCGGGTGGACTTCGTCTCCGAGGAAGCCAGGAAGGCCGGCGCCAACGCCTGGCGGTACGTGCAGGATAAGCTCCCCCAGGGCGGCCGGAAGGTGCCCGTGGAGATGGGCTTCGGCGTGGGCGGCATCGTGCCCCAGTTCGTGTCCGAGAA
>JAFRDL010000168.1 GCA_017411265.1 Oscillospiraceae bacterium
GAGGTCATGCGGACCTACGGCGCCAGCGTGACCCCCTCCCCCTCCATGACCACAGAGGTGGGCAAGCGGATCCTGGCCGCCCACCCCGGCACCACCGGCTCCCTGGGCTGCGCCATCTCCGAGGCGGTGGAGGTGGCCGTCGGCACGCCGGGCTATCGCTACGTGCTGGGCAGCGTGCTCACCCAGGTGCTGCTCCACCAGTCCGTCATCGGCGTGGAAACCAAGATCGCCATGGATACGTACGGCATCAAGCCCGAGGTCATCATCGGCTGCGCCGGCGGCGGCTCCAATCTGGGCGGTCTGATCTCCCCCTTCATGGGCGAAAAACTCCGGGGCGAGGCGGATTACCGCATCGTCGCCGTGGAGCCCGCCTCCTGCCCCAGTCTCACCCGGGGCGTGTATGCCTACGACTTCTGCGACACCGGCATGGTGTGCCCCCTGGCCAAAAGGTACACCCTGGGCAGCGATTTCATCCCCGCCCCCAACCACGCGGGCGGTCTCCGGTACCACGGCATGAGCCCGGTGCTGAGCCAGCTCTACGACGACGGGTATATGGAGGCCGTCTCCATCCCCCAGACGAAGGTGTTTGAGGCCGCGGAGGAATTTGCCCGGGTGGAGGGCATCCTCCCCGCCCCGGAGAGCAGCCACGCCATCCGGGTGGCCATCGACGAGGCGCTCAAATGCAAGGGGACCGGCGAGGAGAAGACCATCCTCTTCGGGCTCACCGGCACCGGCTACTTCGACATGGTGGCCTATGAGAAGTTCCACGACGGAAAGATGGACGACTACGTCCCCACCGACGAGGAGCTGGCCGCTTACCGGGCCAGGCTGCTCAAAGTGGATTGATCCCTGTCAAAGAAAAAGCCCTGCATCGGCGGATGCAGGGCTTTTTTTATTTCTCGTCGGAAAAGGTGAACAGGTCCTCCACGGTCACGCCGAAGACCTTCGCGATGTCCATGGCCAGCTTTAAGGAAGGATTGTAGCGGCCGTTCTCCAGGTGGACCACGGTCTCCCGGCGGACACCCACAGCCTCCGCCAGATCGCTCTGCTTCATCCCTGCCCGTTCCCGATACTCCCGGATCCTGGTTTCCAGCATATCAGTCCACCATGCCCTTTTTCTCGATCCGCAGGAACAGCGCCGCCCGGAGAAGGAACAGCGCCGAAACGCCGCACACCAGGATCTGCCCCGCCCGGATCACGCCCGACGTCATGGGCGGAGTGGAACGGAGCACGGTAAAGATCAGCAGCGCGGGCAGCAGGATCACGCAAAGGAACACCATGGCCGCCCGGAAGCAGACCGCGTCCGCCCGGCCGATGGCCCGACGGGCAAATTCGTCCGTCCGTTCCCGCCGTCGGCGCAGGAACCACAGCGCCAGCATCGCCGCCAGACCGAGACCCAGGAACAGCCACAGGTCAAAGCGCACGCAGGCGATCACCTGATCCCCCGTCCGGCAAACGGAGAAGGAGGCAAAGTAGAATACCGGCAGCAGCAGCGAGACGACCGCCTGGAGGATCAGGCAGGTCCCAACCTTGATCGTTTTCATATCGCGAGGCTCCTTTGTGATATATTTATAACTTATGTTAGAAATATATCACGTAAGAACGCCCCTGTCAACCCGATTGTTCCGTTTTTTTGCGGACCCGCTCCGCCAGCAGGATCATTCCGATCAGGAACCCGCCCACAAAAAGGGGCAGGATCCCCATGCCCAGGCCGGCGGAGATGACGCCGAACAGGGGCGGCATGAAGGTGGAGCCCGCATACGCGCTGGCCATCTCCAGGCCGATCAGCCCCCGGGAGTTTTCCGCGCCGAACAGCGCCGGCGTGGAGTGGATGATGCTGGGATACACGGGGGCGCAGCCCAGGCCGACGATCACCAGGCCCGCCAGGGCCGCGGTGTCCGGAAGACCGGGCAGTCCGGTCACGGCCACCCCCGCCGCGGCGACGGCGAAGCCCAGGCGGATCATGTTCCGGTCCCCCAGCCGGTTGGAAAGGAAGCCGGCCAGAAACCGCCCCGCCGTCATGCCGATGAAGAAAAGCGAGGCGAAGGCGGCGGCCCGCTCCACGCCCACGCCCCGGACGGTCACCAGATAGGACGCCGCCCAGAGCATGCACACGCTCTCCGCGCTGCAGTAGCAGAAAAAGGCGCACAGCAGCTCCGGCGCGCCCCGCAGGCGCAGGGCTCCCCGGATGCCGAGGACGCTCCCCCGCTCCTCTCCCGGCGCCGTCTCGGCGTGAACACGCCACAGAGGCAGCGTCAGCAGCAGCACCGCGGCGATGCCCAGCTGGATGAGCGAAACGGTGCGGTAACCCGCCTGCCAGGAGGCCCGTATCAGAGCCCGGCTCATGATCTGTGGGCTGATAATGGTACCCACGCCCCAGAAGCAGTGGAGCCAGCTCATATCCCGGGAGGTATAGTGGAGGGCCACGTAGTTGTTCATCGCCGCGTCGATGGAGCCCGCCCCCAAGCCGTAGGGCACCGCCCAGACACAGAGCATCCAGAACCGGGTGGATACGGAAAAGCCCCACAGCGCCCCGGCGGTGAGCAGTACGCTCAGCAGGGTCACCATTCTCGTGCCCAGCCGTCGGATCAGCCGCTCCGAGGCCAGGCTGGACACGATGGTACCTCCGGAGATGACCATGGAGATCACACCCGCCGCCGAAAGAGGCGCCGAGAAAAATCCGTGCATGGCGGGCCAGCCGGCGCCCAGCAGGGAGTCCGGCAGGCCCAGGCTGATGAAGGCGAGGTAGATCACCGCCAGAAGCAAAGAAGCCATTTGTATCTCCTGAAAAGGGACGCGGGAT
Organism: Oscillospiraceae bacterium; assembly: GCA_017411265.1. Taxonomy (GTDB): domain Bacteria; phylum Bacillota; class Clostridia; order Oscillospirales; family Oscillospiraceae; genus Apopatocola. Next base: position 2,804 of record JAFRDL010000168.1, read on the forward strand.
CGAGATCCCGCGTCCCGTCGTGTCCGGTCGGTGGGGGTATCCGGCCGCACAGGGCAGTCCGGCGCCGACTGTGGGAGGCGTCCGGGCCCCACCTTTTTCAACGGCCCGGCAGGCCGTGGGAAAACTCTACCATAAACGCCGCTCCCCGGCAATGGGCAGGGCGCACAAAGAAACGATCCGGGCTTTGGCGGGTTTTACCCGTCTTTGCTCGCGATCCCCGCGACGGTTTTCTCCTTTTTCCGGCGGGATCATCCCTGCTCCTGAAAGTGCCGGAGGCTCATCTGGATAAAATCGGAGGCGATCCGGCTGAGATAGCGGTTCTTGTTGTAGCCGATGGCGATATAGCCCGCCTCGTCGCTGGCAAAAAGCGGACAGATCTCCACCCGCTCCCGGATGTAGGAGCCCGCCGCACCGGAGGCGATGTAGTTGCTGTTGAGGTACAGCTCCGGACAGATGGTGATCCCCACCCCCTCGGCGGCCAGGGCCAGCGCCGTCTGGGTGTTGCTGGTCTCGAATTTGATGAAGGGCTTACACCCTGCTTCGGCGAACACCCGGTCCGCGATGGTGCGGATCCGGTCCCCCTCCTTCAAAAAAACAAAGGGGAAATCCCGGAAGAGCCGGATATCCCGGGTCGTACGAAACTTCTCCAGCGCCGCGGCGGCATCCGCCCGTTCGGTCAGCAGCGCGCGGGGGATCACCAGATAAAACTGCTCCCGCATCAAGGGATAGTATTCCGCCCCCTCGAACATAAAGGGAGCAAAGCCGATGAGCACGTCCAGATCCCCGTGCTCCAGATCTTTCTCCAGTTCCCGGGTGCTCTCTTCCCGGACGGACAGCTCCACCAGGGGGTATTTCTGAATGAATTCCGGCAGGAGCAGAGGGAGCAGCGCCTGGCCCCGGGTGTGGGCGATGCCGATGCGCAGCTCGCCCCGCACGTTCCCGCTGATGTCCGATTTGAAAAGCAGGACGTCGCCCAGCTGCACGCTCTCCTCCGCCCGGTCGAACTCATGGAGCCCGTAGCCGGAGGGGAGCGACTCGGCGATCCCCGTGATCACCTCGCCGTCTTCCGTGGTGACCCGAATTTTTTTGCCCTCGTAGCGATGCAGCAAGCGCTCTCTCCTCCTCCCTGCGCCGATGGGGTCGTGTTCCGGGCGTTCAGCCCCGGACCGGCGCTTTCTTCTTCCGTATCCGGTCCCCGATCGTGAAGCCCAGCGTGATCACGCTCATATAGACCGCCAGGATGACCACGGAGGGGCGCAGATAGAGGCCCGGACAGGGGATCCACTTGTAAAAGATATTCAGGAGGAAGTTGTCCTCCGTCTCCATGGCGAAAAAGTAGTTGGCCTTGGGGTGCAGTCCGGTCCGGCGCAGCAGGACGTTCACGAGGAAAATGCAGAAGGTGATGACCAGCGCCGTGAGGATGGTCTTGGGCATGTCCCGGAACGCGGGGCGGTACAGACCGAAGGTGACGATGGCCAGCCCCTCGATGACGATCATGAAATGGGTGCCGAAGTATCCCAGCATCCGGGGCAGCAGCAGCGAATAGCCGCTGACGCCGTTTCCCGGCATGACCAGCGCCATCAGCGCCCCCAGAGGCCCCAGAAAGAAGCAGAACGCCATCAGCGGGCGGCTTTTTCGCGCCACGGCGATGGGGATGAGGATCATGTTGATGTTGCACAGCTGCAGCGGCAGCTCGCCCCACCAGTTGAAGCCGCCCATGGAGGCCGTGATCACGTTGTAGGCCGCGTCCCGGCCCAGATAGTATTTGTAAACGAGAAAGCCGATCAGCGTGACCGCGCAGGCCCCGATCAGGACCCGCCGCTTCGTTCCCTCGCTTTTGCCCCGGAGGAGCAGGCTCACGATCACAAGAAGCAGAAGAAAACCGGCAAATACCAGGTTGAACACCGTGTTGAACGGTCTCAGGATCCAGAAGCTCTCTCCCGTCATCTGCATTTCCTTCCTTTCCGCCCCGGCCGGGCGTTTTGTTTATTTTACCATCCCGCCGGCGCTGTGTAAATACACATGCCGAAAAGGATCCTCTTCGGGGAGCGGCGCCGCGCGGACCGATGCTTTGGCCGTGTTGGAACAGCGGGCGAAAAACCGCCATTGGGGGGATCGGCGGGCAAAAAAACCTTGCCATTCTGACGTTCATAGAGTAATATTTTATTGTAATAGCGATTTAAATAGAGAGGAGTCTTTTTCATGGTCCAGGCCATAGACAATGTCGTCAACGCCATCAGCGGCGTCCTGTACAAGCCGTACATCGTTCCCCTGCTCCTCGTCCTCGCCGGCATCTGGTTCACGATCAAAACCGGGCTGCTGCAGTTCCGCCTGTTCGGCGAGTCCATCCGGGTGGTAAAGGAAAAGCCGGTGGGCCTGGGTTCCACCTCGTCCTTCGGCGCCCTGATGGTCTCGACGGCCTCCCGCGTCGGCACCGGCAACATCATGGGCGTCTCCACCGCCCTGTGTCTGGGCGGGCCCGGAGCCATCTTCTGGATGTGGATCACCGCCATCCTCGGCGGAGGCTCCGCCTTTGTGGAGTCCACCCTGGCGCAGATCTACAAAAAGCGCGACCGCGACGGGGGAAGCTACGGCGGTCCCTCCTATTACATGCAGGACGCGCTGGGGCAGCGCTGGCTGGGCGTCGTGTTCGCGGTGGTGCTGATCCTGACCTATGTGGTCGGCTACAACATGCTGGCGGCCTACAACACCCAGGACTCCTTCAGCGTCTTCTCCTTTTACGGCCGGAACACCTCCTTCGTGGTGGGGATCGTCCTGGCGGTGCTCTTTGCCATCTGCGTGCTGGGCGGAGGCCGGCGCCTGACCAAGGTGACCGAGGTCCTCGTGCCCGTGATGGGCATCCTGTATGTGCTGGTCTCCCTGATCGTGGTCGTCACCCACATCACCAGCCTGCCGAAGGTGTTCGGAATGATCTTCGGCTCCGCCTTCCGTTTCAAGGCCATTTTCGGCGGGTTTACCGGCTCCTGCGTGATGTGGGGCATCAAGCGGGGTCTCTACTCCAACGAGGCCGGCATGGGCTCTGCGCCCAACGCGGCGGCCGCCGCGGACGTCTCCCACCCGGCCAAGCAGGGTCTGGTGCAGATGCTCTCGGTGTTCATCGACACCCTGCTGATCTGCTCGGCCACCGCCTTCATGTGTCTTTTCTCGGGCATTGCGCCCAGCGCGGACGTGGCCGGCGCCGCCTATGTCCAGGCCGCCGCCGGGGCGACGCTGGGCGGCTTCGGTCCCGTCTTCATCGTGATCGCGGTCTGCCTCTTCGCCTTTACCACCCTTCTGGGCAATTACTATTACACGGAAGGCTGTCTCCGCTTCATCATGAAAAAGGAACCCAGCAAGGGCTTCATGCTGGGCTTCCGGATCTGCGCCATCGTCCTCGTCTTCCTGGGCTCGGTGATCTCGGCCGGCCTCGCCTGGGATACCGCCGATCTCCTGCAGGCGCTGATGGTGATCATCAACGTTCCCGTCATCCTGCTCCTCTCCAGACCTGCCCTGGCTGCGCTCAAGGACTACGAGGCACAACGCCGCGCCGGGAAAAACCCGGTCTATGTGGCGGAGAAGAACGGCGTGACCGACACCGATTTTTGGAAGGAGAGCTGACGGAGCGCAGTTTCCCAACCAGAGAACAGGACCCGCACCAAACGGTGCGGGTCCTGTTGTTCCGGGTTTATCCAACGCGTCAGCCGCACTTGCTTAATGATGCGCCGCCTCTGTACGTTTCCGGAAAATCGGCCTCGTTCCAGCCCTCGAAGTATTCCAATACGGCGTTATCGCTCTCACTGGTCTGATATGTGTACCGCACCCCGTTGGAAGACTCCGCCTGCACTTTATATCCTCCCGCCGAGGTTTCCTCAAGAAGGGCGATCGGATCGGAATGATCGAAAGCAAACTCGCCGTCTTTCAAATGTCCGTAGATGATCTCCGAGGCCGTAAACCGAACATGGTATTCGGGGTATATCGTTCCGTCGGCCTCATAGGCCATAGACGCAGTCTGCCACGTTCCCGGTATCGACGGCAAATCATCCGAAGAAACGTCACTGCCGGAGAGATAGTCTCTCGCGTTAAAGCTTTCATCCGTACGTTCTTCCCCGGAAGAGATCCCGGGAACGAACTCCGTAACGTACGTGTCTCCCGAAACGCGATCGATATAATAACGGATCTGCGCTCCCGTATACGACCGGAACAAAACCACCGCCTTCTGTTCATCGCTTGACGAAACTTCCCAGTAAACCGGGTATTCTCCGGCGTTTACGATGCCCTCCAGGTCCGGATTGCCGATAAAACAATATCTCTTTATCGCGGAGATCAGCTGTTCGTCCGACAGCGCTCCATCCGCCTGGCTGTCGATGACAACCCCGGGCGCTTCGGCGGGCTCGGTCGGGCTGACGGGAGCGGCAGTCAAAACGGGCGCGGGCGTCTCCGCCGTTTGATCCCGCCTGCTGCAGCCGCTGATCGTCGCCGTCATCAGCAACGCCAACGCGAGCGCGGCAACTGTATTTGAATGAATCGTAGTTTTCTTCATAAACGGGCTCCTTTGCAGATGACGATTCCATTGGCTGTAGCATACCACAAAAACTGCGATACTGCTACAGCCAATCTTTCGGCGGGGCGGGCGGATCCGCCTGTCCTGCGGGGCAGGCCGCCTCGGGTGGCAAGGCGCCTCCGGTTCGGATCCTCGCTTGTGGCCCCCACCAAAACAGGACCCGCACCTTTCGGTACGGGTCCTGTTTTGGTGGGGGCGGGTGGATTCGAACCACCGTAGGCATTGCCAGCAGATTTACAGTCTGTCCCCTTTGGCCACTCGGGAACACCCCCATATTGTCGTCACAAGCTCCGGAAAATCGGATCCTGTGACATTCGCCGCAGGCGGCGAATGGAGCTGGTGGACGGATTCGAACCCCCGACCTGCTGATTACAAATCAGCTGCTCTACCGGCTGAGCTACACCAGCAGGAAATCCAGCCCGGTTATAATACCAAACCCCACCGGGTTTGTCAACACAAAAATAAAAAACCGGGAGGAGCTTTTCACTCCTCCCGGTTTTTCTTCACTTGTTCTCTTCGTCGGGTTCCTCTACGATCTCCACCTCGATGTCGTTCTCCTCGTCGGCGGAGACCACGGACTCGAAATCGGGGGCTTCGTCCGGCTTGAAGGTGCCCTTCAGGGCGTCCATCTCATCCTGCATGTCCTTGATGCGGGCGTTGACGGCGTCCACCTCCTCGCACAGCTGGGCGAACAGCCCGTCGGCGGTGCCCCGGTGCTCCTCATAGTACGCCTTGCCCAGCTCCACGAAGGTGCGCTTCAGCGCCTCCTTCTCGGTGCCGATGTCCACCGCCAGCTTGGCGATGCGGGCGGCGTCCTTGGTCTTGCCCACGGCGATGCCCGCGTATTCGGTGCCCTTCTCCTTCAGATTGTCGAAAAGGCCGTTGAGCTGAGAAAAATCAAATTTCATGGTCGTATGCCTCCCTGTCTTTATTTTTGATCTTCCGATGGTTTTTCCGTATCGGCCGCGGCCGCTCTGGCGGCCCGGACCTTGTTGATGTAGAGATCCGCCGGGTCGTGGGGCTTCCGGCCGTTGACGACGAGCAGGATCACCGCCGCCAGGAACACCGCCCCCATGACCACCTGGGACGCCCGGAGGGTGGTGCCGGGGATGTACAGCGGCGAGGTGCGCAGCCCCTCCAGCACCAGCCGGATGAAGCCGTACCAGGCCAGATAGATGAGCATGATCTGTCCGTCGTACTTCCGTTTGCCCCTCTTGCTCCAGATGTGGAGCCAGACAAAGCCGATAAACATCCACAGCGACTCATACAGGAACAGCGGGTGGACATAGTACGTCACACCCCCGGTGGTAAGGCCCATGCGGCAGAACACGTCCGTCACCCGGCCCAGGTACTCCCGGTTCATAAAGTTGGACCACCGGCCGATCACCTGGCCGATGAGCAGCCCGAAGGCCGCCGTATCCATGATGGCCCCGAAGGAGACCTTTTTCTTCCGGGCGTAGAGCCAGAGGAACAGCCACACCAGGGCGAGCCCGCCGGGAATGGCGCTGCCCCCCTCCCAGATCTTGCACCAGTTCCACAGGGTCTGGAGCACCGTGTCCCCCACATACTTGTCCCAGTGGCACAGCACATAGTAGAGCCGCGCCCCTACCAGGGCCGAGGGAAGACCGATGAGCACCGCGTCGGTGAGCTGGTCGGTGGTGGGGCCGAAGTCCCTGGGGCCCCGGCGGAAGCAGTAGAGAACGCCCAGGAGAAATCCCAGCCCGATGATGGCCCCGTACCAGTACAGGGTGTGGCCGAAGAGGGTGTACGTCCCGCTGGGGTTGAGGGAAAAGCTCTCTCCCAGCATGGGAAAGGTGATGATGGCGCCGGGAAAGGATTCCGGCAGATCAGCTGCGACCATGAAGCACCTCCCCCGGTTCAGCCCGCAGGCCGGACCACCGACAGGGCGACCCGCTCCGGGGACAGAGTCTCGCACAGGAACGCCGCGGCGTCCTCCGCCGTGAGCTCCTCCAGGATCGGGAACACGTCCAGCGCGTTCCAGCCCCCGAAGCTGCCCAGGATCAGCGTACGGGCATAGGAGTTGAAGCTGTCCAGTCCGGCCAGCTCCGCCCCGTACCGGGCGCGGCAGCAGCGGACGAAGGCGTTCCGGTCCAGCCCCTTCCGGGCCACGGCGCCGACCCGCTCCTGCAGGGCCTCCGCCACCGCGGCGGGATCCTTGCTCTCCCCGGCCATGAGAAGGGTCATGGTCCCGGCAGTGTCGTCCATCTCCGTCTCGAAGTCCCGGCCCAGCAGACCGCGGGTGTAGAGGTCGGAATAAAAGGCCGAGGCTTCCCCGCACAGGCATTCCAGCGCCAGCTCGCCCAGGATCCGCCGGCGCAGCCGCTCCCGGCCCTCCGCCGGGGCTTCCACCTTTGCCCCCAGGCAGAACAGGGGCGCGGACACCGCCATGGAGCGCTCCGCTGACGGCGACGCGGGGGTCAGGCCCTCGGCGGGGCCGTAGTCCCGCTCCGGCGTCTCCCCCCGCTCCGCGGGCAGGATCTCCTCCGCCAGGGCGGCGACCTGCTCCGGGTCCACGTCCCCCACCACCGCGAGAGTCATGTTGGAGGGGTTGTAGAATACCTTATGGCAATGATACAGCGTCTCCGGGGTGATCTCCGCGATGCTCTCCACCGTGCCCGCCACGGGCTCCCGGATGGGATGGGCGGCATACAGGGCGGCCATGAGCTGGAAGTACACCACGGCGTTGGGGTAATTCTCGTACATGCGGATCTCCTGGCCGATGATGCCCTGCTCCTTCTGCACGCTCTCGGGCGTGTAGTACGGCGTGGAGACGTAAGTGAGCAGGATGCGCAGCGCCTCGGTCAACTCTCCGGTGCAGGTGACGTGATAGGCGGTCATGCCCGCGCCGGTGAAGGCGTTGGGGTTGGCGCCGATGGCGGAGAGCTCGGCGAGCACGTTGCGCCCGTCGGGCATGTCGAACATCTTGTGCTCCAGGTAATGGGCCACCCCCGCCGGGGTGTCGATCCACTCCCCCGCCAGCTGGAAGCGCCGGTCCGCGCCGCCGTAATTGGCGCCGAACATGGCGGTGGCCTTCCGGAAGCCCGGCTTTCTGGCCACGACGATCCTCAGTCCGTTGGGCAGGACGGTCTCATACAGCGTCTCCCCCAGGGCGGGGTATTCCAGCTTGTTCATTCCTTGTCCTCCCCTTTGAGAAAGTATACGGCGTCCAGCTCCACGCCCCGGGCGATCTCCACCACCTGGTCGGCGGTGACGGTCTCCACCAGGGCCGCCAGATCCATGGGAGAGGCGTCCAGCCCCTGGACCGTCTGATGGAGATAGAAGTTCTCCATGGCGAAGGGGTCGTCGGGGATGGTGCGCAGGGTGCTGGCCA
>JAFRDL010000169.1 GCA_017411265.1 Oscillospiraceae bacterium
CGAGACGGAAAAACGGGAGCTGACCCGTTTCCCCGCCTTCACCGGGGAGAGCTTTTTCCGGGGAGAGTATCTCAGCGACGTGGGGCGCTGGTTTTCCGACACCTTCCCCGGCCGGGCCGGCTGGCTGGCCGCCCATCGGGAGATCCAGAGCGTCCATGGGCTCTCGGACACCGCGGTGAGCCTGAACGCTCTTGGCGCCGCCGCCGACACGGTGGAGGATCTGGACGCGCTGCTCTCGGAGCCTGTGGTCACTCCCTCCCCGACGGCCGCGGCCACGCCGGTGGTCACCCGAACGCCGGAGGTCACCCCCTCCCCCGCTCCCACGGCGGAGCCCTGGGCGGGCTTCGGTCTGGAGGAGGAGCGGGAGCTGTACGGCGCCTCCATCCTCATCGACGGGTCCGTCTTCACCCAGCTGACCTTCTGTCAGGGCAACGCCGACAACCACATCGCCATGATGAATGCCTTCGGCGACGCCCTGGCGGCGGAGGGGATCCGCTTTTTCAACCTCCCGGTGCCCACCGGCGCGGGAGTGCTCCTCTCCCCGGAGCTCCGGGAGGAGTTGGGCTGCGCCGACCAGGGGAAACTCCTGCTCTACATGTTCCAGCGGGAAGGGGAGAACGTCTATAAGGTCAACGCCCTAGATGATCTCCTCGCCCACAAGCGGGAATACCTCTACTTCCACTCCGACCACCACTGGACCGCCTTGGGGGCCTATTACGCCTACGTGGCCTTCTGCCGCAGCGCCGGATTTGAGCCCGTGCCCCTGTCGGAATACAAAGAGGTCAGCATGGGAGACTACATCGGCGCCTTCTGGTACACCCTGGGGCTGAACACCAACATGCGCGACGACGAGGTGATCGCCTACGTGCCCCCCGGGGATATCACCATGGACGTGTGGGGGTTGAACGACCTCCGGAACGGGACGTGGGGCCCGGTGCTGGACCGGTCCGGGGAGCCGGACAATATGAAATATCTCTGCTTCATCGCCGGGGATAACCCGGTCACGGTGATCACCAACCACGATCTTCCCGACGCGCCCGACTGCGTGGTGCTGAAGGACTCCTTCGCCAATCCCTTCGTGGTTTACCTCACCCAGCACTACCACACCGTCCACGTGCTGGACTACCGCTCCTACCGGAACTCGGTGCGGCTCTACGCCCTGGACGTGGGGGCGGAGGATGTGATCCTCTGCCAGGACATCAGCATCACCCAGACCTACGGCCCCCAGACCCTGCTCCCCGACAACCTGTGGTAGGGCTTTTGGGTCTTGTGGAACGGCCGCGGGAATGCTATGATAAGAAAAAGATGACCCTTGGGAGGAGAAAGACCTTGAACATTCACGAAGAGCTTGAGCTTCACGACTGCCCCTACTGCGGCGGCCCCGGCATCCTGGAGGAGGAGCGGGGGTGGTGCTGGTACGTAGCCTGCGCCGACTGCGGCTCCCAGACCGCCCACTTCGAGTTCAGCACCCCGGAGGAGCGGGAGGAGGCGGCCCGGAAGGCGGCCCATCTCTGGAACATCGGCAAGGTGGTCCGCTGCAACATCGGAGAATAAACGCCAGCCCCCGGTGCATGCCGGGGGCGCATTTCTTTCGGGAGGCCGGACATGGATCGGATCGAACGGATCCTCTGCATCGGGGACTCCAATACCTGGGGCTATGACCCCCGTTCGTACCTGGGCTCGCGGTACGGCCCCGCGGAGCGCTGGACGGACCGGCTCGCCCGGGAAGACCGGCAGATCCTCAACGCCGGGGAAAACGGCAGAGCCGTCCCCCGGCGGCGGGAATTCCCCGGCACGGAGGCCCTGCTCCGCCGGTACGCGCCCCTGGACGCCGTCGCGGTGATGCTGTGGGCCAACGACCTGCTGCAGGGCTCCACCGCGGCGGAGACCGCCGGGCGGATGGAGGAATTCCTCGTCTTCCTCCGGACGTGTCCGGAGGGGACCGTCCTCCTTCTCGTCGCCCCGCCCCCGTTCCGGCTGGGCGCATGGGTGCCGGACGCCGGGCTCATCCGGGCGTCGGAGACGCTGGCGCGGGAATACCGGGCGCTGGCGGAGCGGATCGCCCTGCCCTTTGCCGACGCGGGGGAATGGGGGGTGGACCTGGCCTTTGACGGGGTGCATTTCACCCCGGAGGGACACGCCGCCTTTGCCGCGGGACTGGCGAAGAGGCTGGACGAGCTTCTCTGACCCTTTCCGGCCGGAGAAAAAAAACTTGTGCGCAGCGGCCAGTTGTGTTATCGTTTTAAAGGATTAAAAACAGCGCCCGGTCGCTGGAGAGAGAGGAAAACATGATCAACGAAAACATCCGCATCGTGGAACAGAAGGACCCGGCCATCGCCCGCGTGCTCTCCCTGGAGCTGCGCCGGCAGCAGAACAACCTGGAGCTGATCGCCTCGGAGAACCTGGTGAGCCCAGAGGTCATGGCCACCATGGGCAGCGTCCTCACCAACAAGTATGCCGAGGGTTATCCCGGCCACCGGTATTACGGCGGCTGCGAATACGTGGACATCGCCGAGCGGATCTGCATCGACCGGGCCAAGGAGATCTTTTCCGCCAAGTACGCCAACGTCCAGGCCCACAGCGGCTCCCAGGCCAATTTCTGCGTGTATCTGGCGCTGTGCAAGCCCGGTGACACCGTGATGGGAATGGACCTGTCCACCGGCGGCCACCTTACCCACGGCAGCAAGGCCAGCTTTTCCGGCAAGTTCTACAACACCGTTTTCTACGGCGTGGATACCGAGACCGACCGCATCGACTACGAGGAGGTGCGGAAAAAGGCGGAGGAGTACCGGCCCAAAATGATCATCGCCGGGGCCTCGGCCTATCCCCGGATCATCGACTTCAGGAAGTTCGCCGAGATCGCCCACAGCGTGGGCGCCTATCTCATGGTGGACCTGGCCCACATCGC
>JAFRDL010000170.1 GCA_017411265.1 Oscillospiraceae bacterium
TCACGTCCAGCTGGCGCTGCGCCTCCTCCACCGAGGTGAACTCCGCCGCCCCGGAGATGCCGAAGCCCGCGTTGTTCACCAGGATGTCGATCCGCCCCTCGGCGGCAAGGACCTGCTCCACCGCGGCGTTCACAGAGGCCTCGTCCGTCACGTCCGCCGTGATGTGGCGGATGCCCCGGCGGTCCTCTCCCTTGCGGCTGAACTCATACACCACGCAGTCATGGCTCCGGAGATACTCCGCCGCCTGCTTGCCGATGCCGGAACTGCCTCCGGTGACGATGGCGATCTTTCCCATGGTGATCCCTCCCGGAAAAGTATCTTTTTATATAAAAATCTTTATACAGTATAGGCTCTCCGGATGGCGTTTGTCAAGAGAGCGGAGACGGGGATGGGTATTCTTTGACAAATATGCTCCGTTGGTATAAAGTGAAAAAAACGGCTGACATCGGAGGATGACGCCATGATCGTCTTTGACCGAAAAGAATTCGAGGAAACCGCCCGGGAGATCTTCACCACCGATTCCCCCAGCGGCTACACCGGAAACATCACCGCTCTTCTCAAGCGCCGGGTGGAGGAGCTGGGCTATACCTGCCGCGTCCACAACAAGGGCACGCTGGAGGTGATCATCCCCGGCACGGACGACAGCCGCACCGTGGCCACCTCCGCCCACGCGGACACTCTGGGGCTGATGGTGCGGTCCGTCAAGGGCGAGGGCACGCTGGCCGTCACCAACGTGGGCGGGCCGCAGCTGCCCACCCTGGACGGGGAGTACTGCTCCGTGGTCACCCGGGACGGCAGGCGCTATTCCGGCACCATCCTCTCCCAGGCCCCGGCATCCCACGTGTTCCCCGACGCCAAAACCCTGCCCCGGGATCTGGAACACATGGAGGTGCGGCTGGATGAGGAGGTCCGCAGCGCCGAGGATGTAAAGGCCCTGGGCATCCAGAACGGGGATTTCGTCCTCATCGACCCCAAATTCACCGTCACGCCCTCCGGCTTTCTCAAATCCCGGTTCATCGACGACAAGGCCAGCGTGGTGGTGCTGCTGATGCTCCTGCGCTGGTGCGCCCGGGAGAAGATCCCCTTCCGCCACCCCACCCATGTGTACTTTGTGGTGTACGAGGAGGTAGGCCACGGGGCCAGCGCCATGTGCCGGGACATCGACGAGTTCGTCACCGTGGACATGGGATGCGTCGGTCTGGATCTGGCGGGGAACGAGTACGCCGTGTCCATCTGCGCCAAGGATTCCGGCGGCCCCTATGACTACGAGCTCACCACCCGGCTCATCGAGCTGGCGAAAAAGCACGGCATCTCCCACACCGTGGACATTTTCCCCTTCTACGGCTCCGACGTGGGAGCCGCCCTGCAGGCCGGTCTGGACATCAAGGGCGCCCTCATCGGCACCGGCGTGGCGGCCAGCCACGGCATGGAGCGCACCCATGTCAAGGGGATCGAGGCCACACTGAAGCTGTTGTATCTGTATCTTTGCGAGGAGTACGACCATGCCTGATCTGGTAGCGCACATCTGGTTTTCGGAACGGGTCGCCGCGGCCCTGCCCCCGGAGATCCGGGCGAAGACCGGCCATCTCCTCTTCCCCTACGCCGCCGCGGGGCCGGACGTCTGGTTTCCGCTGGGGTTTTACGGCACGAAAGACAAGCCCCTGGCCGCCCGGGGCGGACATATGCACGAAAACGAGACCGGCGCCTTCCTAACCGCCCTGACGGAGCGGTGCCGGGCGTCCGGTTCAAGGGATCTCCTGTTCGCGTACCTGGCGGGGTATATCTGCCACTACGCCATGGACCGGACCTGTCATCCCTACATCGTTTACCGCACCGGGGACTATCTGGGCACGCCGGAGACGCTCCGCTACCGGGGCAATCATACCCGGCTGGAGCGGGCCATCGACGTGTGGCTCATCCGGGAAAAGTACGGCTCCGACCCCCGGCGCTTTAATCTGAACCGCCGCTGCCTTCCCCTGCGGCGCATCCCGGAGGCGCTCCGGGACGACTTCACTGCCGTGTATGACCGTGTCTACGGCTGGCCGGACGCCTTCGACGCCCTCAACCGGGCCATCCGGGACCACCATCTGCTCTACTGGCTGGTGCAGGACACCACGGGAGTGCTCAACCGGCTCACCAGGCTCACGGACAACGGAGTCTCCGGCTACGATTACCGGTACTTCTCCTATCAGGGCCGGGACATCGACGGCGGAAAGCTGGATTACCTCAACCTCACCCACACCCCCTGGAAAAACTTTGCGGATCCCTCTCTGGTCTCCACGGAGAGCTTTCCGGAGCTGGTGGACCGGGCGGAGGCGGATTCGGTAGACATAATTCAAAATATTTATAATTATGTTTATCTAAGCCAAGGAACTCTGCCGGAGATCTCCCGCCGGATCGGGAACGCCAGCTATACCTCCGGTCTGGACTGCCGGGACGAAAAGAACTTCGGGCCGAAAACATACGATCCGTTTTTCACGGCCATCTGACTCCAAGGAGGTTTTTTATGGACACGCCGGAAGCCAAGAAACTTGCCTGGCTGCGCATCCTCACCGGCTGCGTCGCCGCCATTCTCGTACTGATGCTGGTTTTGACCGTATCCATGTTCCGCACGCTCCGCTCCATCCAACAGTTCGAGGGCCGGGTCGACAAGATCCTCACCCGGGTCGAGACGGTATCCGCCCAGCTGGAGGAGCTGGACGTGGAGAAGATGGTCGCCACCGTGAACGGAGTCGCCCGGGAGCTGGAGGCTTCGGACATCACGGAGACCCTGCAGTCCCTGCAAAAGGTCGCCGGGGATCTGAAGGAGGTGGACTGGGCCGCGCTGGCGGAGCGGGCGGACGAAACCATGACCCAGGCGAAGAGCAGTCTGGAGGTGACGGAGGAAGCGCTCCGATCCGTACAGGCTGCCGTGGAGGTCCTGGATGTGGAGGGCCTGAGCGGCGCCATCCAGGATCTGAAGGCCGCCATCGAACCGCTGACCGCGCTGGGCAAGCTTCTGCGATAACAGGAAGCGTCCCGGCTCCCAAGGGAGCCGGGACGCATTCATGGGGCGCTCCGTTTCCTGTGCAGCCATTCCTCCGGGAGCTGGGCCAGGATTACGGCGCAGAACATGACCAGGCAGCCGAGCCCCTCCCGAAGCGTGAGGCGCTCCCCCAGCAGCACCGCGCCCCCCAGAAGGCTGAACGCGGATTCCATACTCAGCAGGAGCGTCACCGTCACGGGGCGGCCCAGCTGCTGGGCCGTGAACTGGAGGGTATAGGCCACCGCGCTGGAGAACACGCCCACATACGCCACCGCCCAGAAGCAGGGCCGGAGGGTAGCCCAGGAGGGGGACTCCAGAGCAAAGGCCAGGATGCCGGAGAGCACCGCCGAGACCCCGAAATGGACAAAGCTCAGCGCCACCGGATCCACATCCCGGACGAAAATATCTACCATGATGATGTACACGGCATACACCACCGCGCACAGCAGGATCAGCATGTCGCTGCGCACCAGGGTGAAGCCGCTGCGGACGCAGATGAGGTAGAGCCCCACCGTGGCGGCCGCCACGCTGACCCACAGCCGGAGGGACACCCGCTCCCGGAGGAACGCTACCCCCAGCACCGGCACCAGGATGATATACAGCGTGGTGATGAAGCCGGCCTTGCCGGCCTCCGTGCCCTCGATCCCCTTCTGCTGCAGATTGGCCGCCAGGAAGAGCAGCGCGCCGCAAACCAGTCCGCCCAGCAGCAGGCGTCTCCGGCTGCCGGGGGCGGCAGCGCGGGGCGTTTTTCTCCGGCGCAGCCACAGAAACGCGCCCAAGCAGGGCGTGGCAAGCACGCCCCGGTAAAAATTCAGGGAAAAAGGCCCGATATATTCCGCCGCCATGCGCTGGAAGGCAAAGGCCATGCCCCAGATCAGGGCCGCCAGCAGGGCAAACACGGCGGTTTTCAAGCGTGTATCCTTCATGCCACTTATTATAAAAGCGCCTCTGGCGTTTCGCAAGAGCGCATGTTATACTTTTTTCGTCCGGAAACGGCGGCGGATTATGGGCCTTTTACCGAGGCGGCACCGTCTTCCGGATCATTCTGACAGCTTTGGGAGCAGAAAATGTCTGCGGTACGATCTTTTGTAAAACGGGAACCGGTGCTGATCCTGGCCGCGCTGGCGGCGGTGATCAGCTGCTTTTTCGTCCCCCCGGACGAAACGTATCTGAATTACATCGACTTTCGCACTCTGGCGCTGCTGTACTCCCTCATGACCGTGGTGGCGGGGCTGCGCCAAGCGGGGCTTTTCTCCCATCTGGCCCACGTGCTGTGCGACAGGGCCTCCGGCACCCGGGCCATGGGGACGCTGCTGGTGGCGCTGTGCTTTTTCGGCGCCATGTTCATCACCAACGACGTGGCGCTGCTCACCTTCGTCCCCTTCGCCGTGGTGGTGCTCACCATGACCGGGCAGGAAAAGGCGCTGATCCGGGTGGTGGTGCTCCAGACCGTGGCGGCCAACCTGGGCAGCATGCTCACGCCCGTGGGAAATCCCCAGAATCTGTATCTCTATTCCCGTTACGATATGGGTCTCGCCCAATTTTTCCGGGTCACGGCGCCGCTGTGGCTGCTGTCCCTGGGGCTGATCCTGCTGTGCTGCCTCACCCTGCCCCGGACGGCTCTCCCCGTCTTTCTGGGAGAGGATCCCGGCATCCGGAAGGGAGAGCTGCGGCTCCATCTGATCCTCTTTGCCGTGTGTCTGCTGTCGGTGGCCCGGCTGCTGCCCTGGTGGGCGATGCTGGGGATCGTGGCGGCCGTGCTGCTGGTCTTCGACCGGAAGCTCCTGCTCCGGGCGGACTTCCTGCTGCTGCTCACCTTCGTGGCCTTTTTCATTTTCGCCGGAAATCTGGCCCGGGTGGAGAGCGTGGACGTTTTTCTCCGGCGGATCCTGACCGGAAGAGAATACCTCACCGCGCTGCTGGCCAGTCAGGTCATCAGCAACGTGCCCGCGGCGCTGCTCCTCTCCGGCTTCACCGACCAGGGACGGGAGCTTCTGCTGGGTGTAAACGTGGGCGGGCTCGGCACGCCCATCGCCAGTCTCGCCAGTCTGATCGCCCTGAAGCTCTACTCCCACTCGGACCACGCCCGGCCCGGACGCTTTCTCGGGGAGTTCACCGTGGTCAATGCAGCGCTGCTGGTGATCCTCTCCCTGGCCCGGCGGATCCTCTGAGCGGATGCCGCCGTTTTTCCGAAAAACTCTTGCGTTTCCCGCCGTTCCACGATAGACTGTAAAAAGAGAACTCAAATCTTTTCAGGAGGTTTTTCTATGTATTGCACCAAGCAGATCACCCCCGATCTGGTGTGGGTGGGCAGCAACGACCGCCGCCTTGCCATGTTTGAGGGCGTTTACTCCGTCCCCACCGGCGTTTCCTACAACGCCTATCTTCTCAAGGACGAGATGACCGTCCTCTTCGACACCGTGGACAAGGCCGTGGGCAAGACGTTCTTTGAAAACCTGGAGCACGAGCTCTCCGGCCGGGCGCTGAACTACGTGGTGGTGCAGCACATGGAGCCGGACCACTCCGCCACCCTGGGAGAGCTGCTGCTGCGCTACCCCGACGCCACCGTGGTGTGCAACGCCAAGACCGCCGGCATGATCGGCCAGTTCACCGATCTGGATATCTCCGACCGGAGCTATATCGTCAAGGAGGGGGGCATCCTCAACACCGGGCGGCATGAGCTCACCTTCGTCATGGCCCCCATGATCCACTGGCCGGAGGTCA
>JAFRDL010000171.1 GCA_017411265.1 Oscillospiraceae bacterium
CTCCCGGACATGAGCGAGGACTGCCTGGACCTCAACGTGTGGAAGCCCGCCGGCGAGGTCCGTGACGCCCCGGTGCTGGTATACATCCACGGCGGCTCCCTGTCCACCGGTCAGTCCTGGTACGGAGACTACAACGGGGAGACCCTGGCTGCCCGTGGGATCGTGGTGGTGAATATGGCCTACCGGCTGAACGTGTTCGGGTATTACGCCAGCCGGGAGCTGCTGGACGAGGACGGCACCACCGGCAACTACGGCCTCCTGGACCAGATCCAGGCCCTCCGGTGGGTACAGAAAAACATTTCCGCCTTCGGAGGCGACCCCGGAAAGGTCACCGTCGCCGGGGAATCCGCCGGAGCCTCCAGCGTGGGGGCGCTGTGCGTGTCCCCCCTGAGCGAGGGGCTGTTCCGCTACGCCATTGCCGAGAGCAGCGGCATCACCGCCAGGGTCCCCTATCACACCTTCCGCTCTCTGAAGGACGCCCTGGAGACCGGCGAGGCCATCCGGCGGGAGTTCGGCGCGGACAGCGCGGCCGATCTCCGCGCCCTCAGCGCCGAGAAGCTGATGACCACAAAGCACGCCAATACTGCCATGACCGTGGACGGATATGCCATTACCGAGCAGCCGTACCTCACCTACGCCCGGGGCGCCAATCACGAGCAGGCGCTGCTCTCCGGCTTCAACGCCCACGAGGCGGATCTGTTCACCCTGTTCGACAAGGTGACGAAGGATAATTATGTAAACTTACTGGCGGAGGTTGTGGGCGACGGCGCGACGGAGGCTGCGGCGCTGTTCCCGCCCCGGGAGACGGATCCCCGGTATCGTTACGTCGTGGACCGGGGCGGCGACGCCAAGGGGGCCTACAATCAGGTGCTCTCCGGCGTGTGGTTCACCTACAGCCACTTCAACTGGTCCCGGCTGCTGACGGAGCAGGGCATCCCCTGCTGGGAGTACTATTTCACCAAGGATAACCGGGGCCTTGGTTCCAACCACGCGGGAGAAATGCCCTACGCTTACGGAAATCTCTTCCGGAATCCCGGTCTGTATGACGAACGGGATCAGGCCCTCTCCGACGTCATGGCGGGCTACTGGGAGAATTTCATCCGCACCGGCAATCCCAACGGCGAGGGGCTGCCTGTCTGGCCCTCCTTCGCAGACCGGCCCGCGGAGGTCCTGGAGCTGGGAGATTCGGTGGCCATGCGGGAGGATCCCTGGCTGAAGCTGTACCCTCTCATCGACGCCTTCCAGGCCGGCAAGGCGGAATAAGGGAAACCCCGGAGAAACGGATCGTTTCTCCGGGGCTTACAGCATCTTGGTATACAGGGGGCTATAGGTCAGCACCCCATCGGGACGGTGAGAAAGATAGAGGATCATCCGGTCCGCCGTGAAGCGCACCGGCTCCAGCCGGGCGGATACGGCGGCGAGCGTCTCCCCCTCCCGGAGCGCCGCCCGGCGGGCCATGGTCAGGTGGGGACGGAACGCCCGGTCCTCCAGCGCAAAGTCCCGGGAACGCAGCTCGTCGGAGAGGTCCGCCTGAAGGGCCGTGAGCGGTTCTCCTCCGTCCGCCCGGAGGATGAGGGTATCCCCCTCCCTGCCCCGAAAACGGCCCAGATCGCCGATGGTCACGGGAAACGGCCCCGTGCCGCAGCCGTCCATGGCGGCATGCACGGCGTCCACCCGGTCCTCCGGCACCTCCCCCAGAAACGCCAGGGTGATGTGGAGGTTCTCTCCCCGGGAGAAGCCGCCCTTCCGGCAGGCCCGGCGGAGCCGGGCGAGCTCCCGTTCCAGCGCCGCTCTTTCCTCCTCCGGCGGCGGGAGGGCGATGAACAGCCGCATTTCAGTTGGCGGCGGAGGCCGCCGCTGTCTCCTGCGACAGCACCGCGTCGATGGCCAGGACCACCGCCAGGGCGTTGATCTCGTCCCGGTTGTCCAAAATGTCGATCCGGTAGCTGTCCCCCCAGCTCATCCAGGCCTTCTGGACCCGGACCACACTGCGGCCCTGGCTGGTGATCTCGTAGTTATGGCCCCAGAAATCCCCCTGTACCTCCCAGCCCAGCCCCTGGATGGTATACCGGGGACGGAGGGCGAACTCCCGGACGATCTCCGCCACCTCGACCCCCTGCACATCCACATAGAACCGGGGCCGGAAGCTCCACACCTTCTGGCGGATGAAGGCGACCTCCACGCCGGTCATGTCGTGTACGTGGAGCTTTTTCCCGATGGAGAGGAACTCGCCCTCCACCCAATAGCGGTCCGAGCCGTCCTCGCCCTTGACGGTGAAGCGGTCCTTCCAGGAAAACACCTTTTGGCGCAGATACAGACTGGTCATGGCATTCCCGTCCTTTCTTCGGATGCCTTGATTATACTCCGTTCCGCCCGGCGAAACAAGAAAAAACGAAAGCTCCCTTTTTCTACCGTTTTTTTCGCCGAAAGATGATAGGATACTTCCGCCGGGAAACCCGGCGGTTTGGCGCGGAAGCGCCGGAAAGGAGCCACTGTGAAATACTTTGTCAATGAAAGCTGCATCGCCTGCGGCCTGTGCGTGAGCACCTGTCCGGAGGTATTCTCCATGGGAGACGAGGGCCTGGCCGTTGCCGCGGACGCCGACGTGCCGGACGAGGCAGCGGAGAGCGCCGCCGAGGCCATGGACAGCTGTCCCGTGTCCGCCATCGAGGAGAGGTAACGGAACCCCCGGGAATGAAGTCATTCCCGGGGGCTTGCTTTTTTATCGTTCGAACAGCCGGAGCAGGGGCATTTTGTACCGGTTCTTCTTCCCGCCGTAGGGGTGCTCCCGAAGGGGCAGGTTGCCCTTCGCGGAGCCGAAAAGCACCGTGGAGGGGTGG
Source organism: Oscillospiraceae bacterium (assembly GCA_017411265.1). Lineage (GTDB taxonomy): Bacteria > Bacillota > Clostridia > Oscillospirales > Oscillospiraceae > Apopatocola. Next base: position 2,841 of record JAFRDL010000171.1, read on the forward strand.
GTGAATTCCCGGAAGCCCCATTCCCCGTGGTAGGCGCCCATGCCGGAATGGCCGACGCCGTTGAAAGGCACGCCCTTCACCATCAGATGGAGGCACACCTCGTTGACACAGCCGCCGCCGTACTGCTGAGTGGCCATGGTCCGCTTCGCCCAGGCCATATCCCGGGTGAACAGGTACAGCGCCAGACCGTGCTCTCTCTCCGCGATACCGTCCATCAGCGTGTCGATCTCCCGGTCCGGGAAGGGTACCACCGGCAGCAGGGGCGAGAACAGCTCGTGCCTGACGATGTCCTCCCCGAAGCCGATCGGGTACAGGACGGTGGGCGCGTATTTCAGCGTTTCCGGGTCCCCCCGGCCGCCGAACACGATCCGGTCCCGGTACCGCTCCGCCTCGTCGGCACATTTCCGATACGCCGCGGCGGTGATGAGCCGGGGATACTCCGGGTTTTCCTCCGCCCGCTCCCCGATCTGCTTCACAAAGGCGGCCTTCAGCTCCGCCAGGAACTCGTCGGCCACCTCCTCGGCCACCGCCACCTGGTTGATGTTGATGCAGATCTGGCCGCTGTTGCACAGCTTGAAGAAGGCGATCTTCCGGGCGGCGTCCCGGAGGTCCGCGTCGGCCCGGACCACGCACCAGTTCCCCGTCTCGCCCCCCAGCTCCAGGGCCGCCGGGGTCAGGTGCTCCGCCGCCGCCGCGAGGACGTGCTTGCCCACCCGGGGCGAGCCGGTATAGAAGATCTTGTCGAACCGCTCCGCCAGGAAGAGGTCCGCCACATCGTGGCCGCCGTCCGCCACGGCGACGTATTCCGGCGGGAAGGCGTCGGCAATCAGCCGCTGCAGCGCCGCGGTGCACCGGGGGGATTTGGAGCTGGCCTTGATCACCGCCGTGTTTCCCCCCGCGATGGCCGCCGTGAGGACCCCCAGAGAGAGCAGGATGGGAAAGTTGAAGGGGCTGATGATCAGCGTCACCCCGTAGGGCATCTTGTACACCCGGGTCACGACGCTGGGAAAGCAGGTGAAGCCGCTGAAATGCCGCTCCGGCCGGGCCCACCGGCGCAGGCCCCGGAGCGTCTCGTTGATCTCCAGGATCACGCTGCCCACGTCGCAGAAATACCCCTCCGCCTCGCTCCGGCCCAGATCGGCGGTCAGGGCGTCCAGGAGTTCTTTTTCGTGGGATCGGACCGCCGCCTTCAGCTTTTGCAGCTGCTGAAGCCTCCAGTTCACGTCCAGCGTCTGACCGGTGCGGAAAAACGTACGCTGGCGCTCCACAAGGGCATGTATCTCTGTCTGCGTCATGGGAATCCTCTCCTCGGTGATTGATAAGGGGGATCGTTATTTGGCATAGGCGGGAGATGGGGCTTGCCCTCCGCTGCGGCGGAGACCGCCTCGGGTCCCGCTCTCTTGGTCTTCCTAACAACAAGACCCCACCGAATGGTGGGGTCTTGTTGTTGGTGCGGGAGATGGGACTTGAACCCACACGTCTATGGTTGGACACAGGCACCTCAAGCCTGCCTGTCTACCTATTCCAGCACTCCCGCTTGTCAAAGGCGAAAGTTATTATACCACGCCTTTGGGAAATGTCAACCGGAAAATCACCCGTTCATCGGTACGGCGTCCCGTCCGCCCGGTACAGGGCCAGACGGCGAAACCGCCCCGCATCCGGCGCGGCCTCCGGCAAATTCTGCCCCACCGCGGCGGTGAGAAGATCCGGATTGACCACCGGCTCCGCGCAGGAAACCACGGCATTCACCCGGACGAAGCCCTCTTCCGGCGTGAAGGTCAGCTCCCGGACGTGTTCGGTGACGGTGAACGGGCCCTCTCCCCGCTTGGTGCGGCGGGTGACGACCACCGGAGCGGAAAACAGCTCCCGGCAGAGCTCCGCCATCCGGAGGGGATCGGCGGTATCGTACTCCCAGCGTCCCTCGCACGCCAGCCACTTCACCTCCGCGGGTTTGCCGGCGTCCTCGTAGGCGTCCGTGACCACGATCCCCTCCGGCATCCCGGCGGTGAGCCGCGCGGGGAGCGCGGCGAGATCCACCTCCTCCCTCACCCGGATATCCGCCATCTGGCACAGGCTCTCCGTGCCCACGGACAGCGGCACGAGGATGGAGATCAGAGCGTGGGGGTTGAAGCCCTCGCTGTATTTGATGGGCACGCCGGAGCGGTTCATGGCCCGCTGGAGGGTGCGCATGGTGTCCAGATGGGACATCCACACCGCCCGCCCGGTCTGGGAATACACGAGGCGGATCTTATCCATTGTCGCACCGTCCCTCCTTCAGAAACGCCGCCGCGCCGCAGCCCAGGCAGGCCGCCCGGCAATCCGGAGACAGGCAGCCCCGGTGGGCCTGCTCATACTCCCGGAGGAAGTGACGCTTCTGTACGCCCATGTTGATATGGTCCCAGGGCAGCGCCTCGGTCAGCGCCCGCTCCCGAACGGCGTAGTCGTCCAGGGAAAGCCCCAGCTCGGCGGCGCTCTCCGTCCAGCGGGAGAGGTCAAAGCCCTCGGACCAGGATTCCAGATAGCCGCCCCGGCGCCAGATAGCATGGATCAGCGCCCCGATCCGCCGGTCCCCCCGGGAGAGCACCGCCTCGGTATAGGAGGTGTCCGCCTCGTGCCAGTTGTAGGTGACGGCCCTGGCCTTCATGTGCTCCCGGAGCAGGGTCACCCGGCGGAGGTATTCGCTCCGCTCCACCTGGGGCTCCCACTGGAAGGGGGTGTGTGGCTTGGGGACGAAGCAGGAGGTGCTCACCGTGACCCGGAGACCCCGGGCTTTGTTGGCCGCGTTTTCCCGCCAGCAGTGGACCACCCGGTCCGCCAGCTCCGCGATGCCGATCACGTCCTCGTCCGTCTCGGTGGGCAGGCCCAGCATGAAATAGAGCTTCACGCCGTTCCAGCCGCCCCGGAAGGCGGTGGCGCAGGAGCGCAGCAGTTCCTCCTCGGTGACGTTCTTGTTGATCACGTCCCGGAGGCGCTGAGTCCCGGCCTCGGGAGCGAAGGTAAGGCCGGACTTGCGCACCTTCTGCACCCGCTGCATGATGTCCATGGAGAAGTTGTCCGCCCGGAGGGAGGGCAGGGACAGCCCGATGCCCCGGGGCTCGCAGTAGTCCATCAGCCCGTCGCACAGGCCGTTGAGCCCCCGGTAGTCGCTGGTGGACAGGGACAGCAGCGTGATCTCCTGATAGCCGGAGAAGGCCAGGGCCTCCTTCCCGTGCTCCAGCAGCTTTTCCACGCTCCGGCTGCGCACCGGACGGTAAATGTGTCCCGCCTGGCAAAAGCGGCAGCCCCGGATGCAGCCCCGGAACAGCTCCAGCCCCACCCGGTCGTGGACGATCTCCGTGTTGGGCACGATGGCGTCCGCCGGGAAACAGCTGTTTTCAAAATCTTCCACGATCCGCTTGGTGACGGCCGCGGGTGCGCCGTCCCGGGGGTGAACGGCGCGGAACAGGCCGTTTTCATCGTATTCCGGTTCATACAGCGAGGGAACGTACACCCCGCCGATCCCGGCGGCCCGGCGGAGGAAGTCCGCCTTGCTCCAGTTTTCCTGTTTGGCGGTGCGCAGGAGCTCCAGGACCTCCCGGTCCACGGCCTCCCCTTCCCCCACGATCATCAGATCGAAGTAGTCCGCCATGGGCTCCGGGTTGCAGCACACGCTGCCTCCGGCGAAGACCAGGGGCGTCAGGCTCTCCCGCTCCCGGCTGTGGAGGGGGATCCCCGCCAGGGAGAGCATCTCCAGCACGGTGGTATAGGCCATCTCGTAGCCCAGGGAAAAACCGATGGCATCAAAGGCGGTGAGAGGATCGCCGCTCTCCAGGGCATACAGGGGGATATGATTCTCCCGCATCTCCTTGGCCATGTCGAACCAGGGGGCGAACACCCGCTCACACCACACGCCGGGCATGTCGTTGAGCACCCGGTAGAGGATGCGCATGCCGGTGTTGGACATGCCGATCTCGTAGACGTCCGGGAAGCACAGCGCCATCCGGAGGTCCACGGCAGTCCTGTCTTTTTGTATCTCACCGTATTCTCCGCCGGTGTAGCGTGCGGGCTTCTGCACCTTTGGCAGGATACGTTCCAGCTTTTTCTCCATGTTTCGCTCCAGTATCGAAAATCTTCCCTATCTTACCCTATTTCCCCTGCTTTTACAAGAGAAAACACACCGGAAACCCTGTTCCGGTGTGTAAACTCTCACACTCTCACATCAGCGGCGCAACGAATTTCATCAGCCGGCCCGTCACTTTGTAGAAGGGCTTTTCGTGACGGATGCTCTCCTCCGTCACAGCCCGGCATTGGACCAGGGTGTTTTGGAAATCCACCTCCGCGTCCCGGACGCTGTCCGTGCGGTACAGATAGGCGGCGCATTCAAAGTGGTGGTACAAGCTCCGGTAGTCCAGGTTGATGGTGCCCACCACCGCTTTTTGATCATCGCTGGTGAATACCTTGGCGTGGACAAAGCCGGGGGTAAATTCGTAGATCTTCACCCCCGCCTCCAGGAGAGAGCGGTAATGGGATTTGGCCAGGGCGTAGGCCAGCTTTTTGTCCGGGATCCCCGGCAGGATCAGCTTCACGTCCACACCCCGCTGCGCGGCGTACCGAAGGGCGGTCTCCAGCTCCCCGTCCAGGATCAGGTAAGGGGTCATGATGTGGACGTAGTCCGTGGCCCGGTAGAGGATGTCCATATACACGCTCTCCCCCACCTTGTCGGAATCCAGGGGGGAATCGGCAAAGGGCATCACATAGCCGGAGGGATGCTCCGCCGGAGCGTCTTCCTTTTCCAGGATCCATGTGGGTTCTTTTTCGTCAATATTCCACATCTGCTGGAACATCAGGGAAAAGCTCCGTGCCGCCCCGCCCCGGACCATCAGTCCCGCGTCCTTCCAGCGGCCGAAGAGCTCCACCCGGTTGATATACTCGTCCGACAGATTGACTCCGCCGGTGAACGCCGTCGTTCCGTCGATCACCAGGATCTTCCGGTGGTCACGGTAATTGTAGTGGGAGGATACCACCGGCCGGATGGGAGAAAACGCCTTGGCGCGGATCCCGTAGCCCCGAAGGAGCTTTGCATAACCGAAGGGCAGCTGCTTCATCTCGCACATACCGTCGTACATGACCCGCACGTCCACCCCCTCCCGGACTTTCCGGGTGAGGATCTCCAGCACCTTGCCCCACATATACCCTTCCTGGAGGATGAAAAACTCCAGGAAGATATACCGCTCCGCCTTTTCCAGTTCCGCCAGAATGGCATCGAGCATCTCCTCGCCCCCGGGGAAATACCGGCTTTCCGTGTCGGCATACACGGGAAAGCAGCCGCTGCGGTTGAGATAGCGGTTCAGATCATCCGTGCCGGAGCCGTCCTTTTCCAGGCGCGGCAGCACCACCGGCGGCTGCGCAAGGGCATGGCGGGTCTCCTCCACCATCAGCGCAGCCCGCTTGCGAACAAGGCGCTGTCCCGCGTTGGCCTGCGTAAAGAGGAGCAGAAACGCTCCCGAAATGGGAACAACGGAGATGAGAAACATCCATGTGAGCTTTCCGGCGGGATCCATGGGACTATTGAAAAGATAAATCACCATGACAATGGTAAATACGCCAATGGCCACCGTAAAATGGGGAATATACTCCTTCAGCCAACCGTACAACGTTGCCAGGATCCCCACCTGGAGCACAAGCAGCAAAACGATGATGAGGAAGCGGCTGAACACCAGGCGCATAATTCCGCCCCGCACCGGCTTGGCCAGGCGAAACACCTTTTCCTCGTTCAATCCTCTCACCTCCCGGATCGTCTGCTTCGTGTTGAAAAAATAGACTCATTTCGGATATTTTATCCTATCTCTCTATTTCTGGCAAGATGACAAGTAGGATGGTCAGGAAAGATTTTTTCTCTGGCCAGGAAAAACCCTTGACTTTTTTCCCGGATAACCATATAATTTTGTTTCGCCGGTGCACCGGGGTGTAGCGCAGTTGGTAGCGTGCTTGGTTCGGGACCAAGAGGCCGGGGGTTCAAGTCCCCCCACTCCGACCATAAAAAGACAGCTCGCTTTTTTGCGGGCTGTCTTTTTATTTTCGAGGCGCAGAACCCCGGCCTCTTTCGGCATGCCCGAGCGGTTGCCGCCCCGCGGCGAGCGAGCGGCGCCATCCGCCGGGACTGGCCGCACGGGCGCACGCCCGGTGCGGCCAGTGGTTCAAGTCC
>JAFRDL010000172.1 GCA_017411265.1 Oscillospiraceae bacterium
ACGGCCCAGCAGGGCGGCCTCCGCCAGCGGGTCCTTCTCGCAGCGGGCCACGGCGGGGTTCACGATGGCCGCAGAAAGCCCCGCCTCCCGGGCCAGGGCCAGGAAGGTGTTGTTCAGCACGGGCCGGTCTGGCAGGCCGAAGGAAATGTTGGAAACGCCCAGCACCGTGCGGCAGCCCATGGCCGTGAGACGCCGGATGGTTTCCAGCGTGGTCCTCCCCGCATTGGGGGCGGCGCTCACCGCCATGGCCAGGGAGTCAAAGAGAAAGTCCTTTTTCCCCAGGCCGTACCCGGCCGCTTCGTTCAGGATCCGCTCCGCGATGGCGACCCGCTCCTCCGCAGTCTCCGGGATGCCGCTGTCGTCCAGGGTGAGGGCCACGGCCATCCCGCCGTATTTCTTCATCAGCGGGAAGATAGCCGCCATGCTCTCCGCTTTGCCGTTGACGGAGTTCAGCAGCGCCTTTCCGTTGCAGATCCGCAGGGCGTTTTCCATGGCGGCGGCGCTGCTGGTGTCGATCTGCACCGGCAGGTCCGTCACCGTCTGCACGGCCCGGACCGTCTCCCGGAGGACGGTCTTCTCGTCGATCTCCGGCAGGCCCACGTTCACGTCCAGGATCGCGGCGCCCTGCTCCTGCTGCATCACGGCCTCCTCCAGAAGAAAGGCCTGGTCTCCGGAGCGCAGGGCCTCCTTCACCCGCTTCTTGCCCGTGGGGTTGAGCCGCTCTCCGATCACCACCAGGTCGTCCCCGAAGGTCACCGCGTGCGTACCGGAGGAGACCACGAAACGGTCCTTTTTCGTCACCGGCCGAGGCGCGAGCCCCTGCAGGCGCTCGTGAAGGGCGGCGATGTATTCCGGGGTGGTGCCGCAGCAGCCCCCGGCGATCCGGACGCCCTTTTTTACCAGCTCCGTCACCGTGTCTGCAAAGGGACCGGCGGCCACGTTAAAGACGGTCCTGCCGTTTCGCATCTCCGGCAGGCCCGCGTTGGGCTTGAAAAGCACCGGCACCGAGGCCAGGCGCACGTATTCCTCCGCCAGCGGAGCCAGGGCCTCCGGCCCCAGGGAGCAGTTGAGCCCCACAGCCTCCGCCCCCAGCCCCTCCAGCAGGGCCACCATGGCGGCGGGGTTTGCCCCGGTCATCAGCTTGCCGTCGGCGCCGTAGGCGTTGGAGACCATCACGGGCAGGTCGGCGTTTTCTTTCGCCGCCAGCAGCGCCGCCTTGGTCTCGTAGCTGTCGTTCATGGTCTCGATGAAAATGAGGTCCGCTCCAGCGGCGGCGCCAAGGCGCACCGTCTCGGCGAACACCGCCACCGCGTCCTCGAAATCCAGATCCCCCAGGGGCCGCAGCAGCTTGCCGGAGGGCCCCATGTCCAGCGCGACGAACTTGGGCTGGGTGCCGGTGCTGCGGGCCGCCGCGGAGCGCACCAGCTCCACCGCGGCAGGGACGATCCGGCCCAGCTCCTCCCGGGAGAAATGAAGCAGACTGGCCCCGAAGGTGTTGGTGGAGACCACGTTGCTCCCGGCGTCATAGTACGCCCGGTGGCACTCCTCCACCTCCGCCGGATGGGTCAGGCACCAGGTTTCCGGCCGTTCTCCGGGACGCAGGCCCCGGGCCTGGAGCAGCGTGCCCATGCCGCCGTCCAGACAGACGATATTCTCCTGCAAAAAGCTGCGAAAATCCATGGATGATCCGCCCTTCCGGGATTGTTTTTTTCCAGAATACTCTCTTTGCGTGAAAAAATCCACTTTTTTATATTTGGAGCCGGGATCCGCGGCACTTTTCTTTTTTTCTTTTTCATGGTAAAGTATTTCCGTACGGGCCGGACGGAAAATGGTCCGCACAAGGGAGGAATCCGTATGTCCATCTTATCCCAGCTCAACAGCCCCGGGATGTACCTCATCTGCGGAGGGATCATCGCCTTTGTCTGCGCGGTGTGCGTGGTGTTCATGGTCCGGGCCTGGCGGGCGGGCCTGGCCATCGGCATGGACGCCACGAAGATGCGCCGGGCCGTCACTGCCAGCGCCACCTTCGCGGTGCTCCCCAGCGTAGGGATCCTGCTGGGCGTCATCGCCCTGTCCGGCTCTCTGGGCACGCCCCTCTCCTGGCTGCGGCTGAGCGTGATCGGCGCGCTCCACTATGAGACCCAGGTAGCGGAGGCCGCCGCCGAGGCCGTGGGCCTGCCCGGCCTTTCGGCCAGCGCCATGACCCCCACCGCCTTCACCACCATCGCCCTGCTGATGGGCGTGTGCATCATGTGGGGCATGGTGCTCTCCATCCTCTTCAACAGGAAATACACCTCCCGGCTCAGCACGCCCAGGGAGGGAAAGGCCGCCGGAGGCGGCTTTGGGGACACCGCCATGACCGCCATGTTCATCGGCCTGGTTTCCGCCTATATCGGCAGCTATGTGGGCTCCTTCGTTTCCGGGAACGGCCGCTTCACCTTTTCCGGCTCCCTGCTCCCGCTGGCAGTGGTGGCGGTGGCCGCGCTGGCGATGGCCGGGTTCATCTGGCTGGCGGAGAAGAAAAACGCCGCCTGGGTGGACAGCTTTTCCGTGGCGGGCAGCATGATCGTGGCCATGGCAGCCGCGGTGCTGCTCCGGGGCATATAAGGAGGTGCGGACCATGACACAGGAAGAAAAAGCGCTGCGCTTTGCGGCCTACTCCAAAAAGACCCACGTCCTGGGCCGTCTGGCCTGCGGCATCACGCTGGTGCTGCTCGTCGGCGCGCCGTTCCTCATGGGGAGCCTGCTGGGCGCCATGCCGGATCTCCGGGCCTTCGGGAAGGGCTTTCTCGCCATCGGCATCGTGTGGCTGGTGAGCTGCATCGTGGAGTATCTGGTGTACACCCCCATGCTGGGGGCGGGCGGCGGATACCTGGCCTTCATCACCGGCAACCTCATCAACATGAAGATCCCCTGCGCCGTCAACGCCCGGGACATCGTGGGCACGAAAACCGGCACGGCGGAGAACGAGATCATCTCCACTCTCTCCATCGCCGCCTCCTCCCTGGTGACCATCCTGGTGCTGGCCCTGGGAGTGCTGCTGCTCATCCCCCTGCAGCCGGTGCTGCAGAGCGAGGCGCTGCGTCCCGCCTTTGACAACGTGGTCCCCGCCCTGTTCGGGGCCATGGCCTACAAATACTACCGGAAAAACATGAAGATCGCCGTGTGGCCGCTGGTGGTGATGAGCGTTCTGTTCATCCTGGTCCCCTCTCTCACCGGGTCCACCAGCTTTATGATCCTGCCCAGCGGCGCGCTGGCCATCGGCATCGCCTGGCTGTATTACCGGAAGCGGCGGCGGGAGGCGGCGGCATGAAGACCCCCGGCTGGATCCTGCTGGGGCTGCTGGCCGCGCTGGTGATCGCCCTGGCGGCGGCGATCCTCCGCACCCTCCGGATGCCCCGATACTGGTCCGACTATGTCCCCGACCCCGATCCCACCCGGGCGGACGCCTATGCCCGGATCCTCTCCGCCATGGTGCGGTACGAGACCGTCTCCCGCCGGGACGATCCGGAGCCGGAGAAATTCCGGGGCTTCCATGCCTTGCTGGAAACGCTGTTCCCCACGGTGCATCAGGAGCTGGAAAAAACGGAGATCGACGGAAACCTCCTGTTCTTCTGGCCGGGCAGGCGCCATGACCGTCCGCTGGTACTCATGAGCCACCAGGACGTGGTCCCCGCCGAGGGGAGCTGGGCACACGCGCCCTTCTCCGGGGACATCGCCGACGGCAAGGTGTGGGGCCGGGGCTCCGCGGATACCAAATGCACCGTCATGGCCTTTTTCCAGGCCGCAGAGGAGTTGCTGAAGGCCGGCTTCGTCCCGGAGCAGGACGTGTATCTCGCCTCCTCCTGTACGGAGGAATTCGGCGGCGACGGCGCCCCCAAGCTGGTGGCCGAGCTGCAGCGCCGGGGCGTCCGGCCCTTCCTGGTGTGCGACGAGGGCGGCGCCATCATCCAGGAGCCCGTGAGCGGCGTGCCGGGATATTTCGCCATGGTGGGCGTGTTCGAAAAGGGCCAGGGCAACGTGCGCGTCACCGCCCGGTCCGACGGCGGGCATGCCAGCGCACCCCCCAGGCGCTCCCCCATCCCCCGCCTGGCGGCCTTTGTGTGCAGCATGGAGCGGCATTCCCCCTTCCGGAAAAAGCTCCTTCCGGAGGTCAGGACCATGTTTGAAAACTTCGCCCCCTACGCTCCCTTCGGGCTGAAGCTGCTGTTCGGCAATCTCTGGCTGTTCGGGCCGCTGCTGGAGCTGGTGATGCCTCTGGTATCCCCGCAGGCGGCCGCCATGCTCAGCACCACCGCCGCCTTCACCATGGCCAGCGGCTCCGACGCCTACAACGTGCTCCCCCAGGAGGCCAGCGTGTGGGTGAATCTCCGCTTCATCCCCCACGAGGGCATGAAAAAAAGCATGAAAAAGCTCCGCCGCCGGGCCAGACGGTTCGGCCTGGAGGTGGAGGTGATCTCCGACCGGGATTACACCGGGAGCGCGGACATTTACGGGAAGCCCTGGGACATGGTCATGGACGCCATCGGGGAATGCTTCCCCGGTCTGCCCGCCAGTCCCTATGTGGTCACCGGCGGCACCGACGCCCGGTTCTTCCAGGAGATCTGTCCCAACTGCGTCCGTTTTGCGCCGGTGACCTTCGGCCCGGAGCAGATGCACGGCATGCACGGCCTCAACGAGAACCTGGAGATCGCCTGTCTTCCCGGGGCGGTGGATTTCTACAAGACGCTGATCCGGAAAAACGGGTGACGGCGCAGCGCAAGTACCCGGATCACAGGAAGGCCCCCGGAGACCGGGGGGCCTTTTTATGCGGGTGATCCCCTTTCTCATCTCCCGGCCTTTTTATTATTTTTTTCCGCTCCCCTTGCAAAAAACCGCCGGGAGTACTATAGTGTTTAATTGGATTTTTGAAATGGGAAGGGTTGATTTTTTATGGCAGAAGCACGTACGATCGGCATTCTGACCAGCGGCGGCGACGCCCCCGGCATGAATCCCTGTATCCGTGCCATCGTCCGCACCGCCACGGCGGAGGGCTTGACCTGCATCGGCATTCGCCGGGGCTATCAAGGCCTGATCAACGGCGATTTTTTCCAGATGGAGTCCAACGACGTGGACGGACTCAGCCGCCGGGGCGGCACCATCCTCTACACCGCCCGCTCTGATGAGTTCCGCACCGAGGCGGGTGTGGCCAAGGCCGCGAAAAATATCGAGTATCTGGGTCTGGACGGGCTGATCACCATCGGCGGGGACGGCACGTTCCGCGGCGCACGGGAGCTGGCGCGGCGCGGCATCCGGGTGGTGGGCATCCCCGCGACCATCGACAACGACCTGGGCTGCTCGGAGTACACCATCGGCTTCGACACCGCCTGCAACACCGCCATTGAGGCCATCGACAAGCTTCGGGATACCGGCACCAGCCACGAGCGTGTTTCCGTGGTCCAGGTCATGGGCCGCAACGCCGGTCACCTGGCCCTCTATACCGGCATCGCCGTCGGCGCCTCCGCCGCGCTGCTGCCGGAGAAGGAAGTAGACATGGAGCACGACGTGATCGACGTGATCCGCAAGGGTTGTCTCCACGGCCGGCGCCATCACATCGTGGTCATCGCCGAGGGCGTGGGCTACCTGAACGAATTCGTCAAGCAGATCGAAGAGGCCACCGGTCTGGAGACCCGGGCCACCGTGCTCGGGTATATCCAGCGGGGAGGCGCTCCCTCCGCCCGGGACCGGGTCGCCGCCTCCATGATGGGCGTCCGTGCCATCGACATTCTAAAATCGGACGCCTCCAGCCGGGTCATCGTGGTCAAGGACGGCGAGTTCGACGATCTGGACATCGAAGAGGCGCTGAAAATGGAGCGCTCGCTGGACGAGAACATGTTCACCGCCTGCAACCGGATCGACAATTCCTATCTGTTCCACCGCAAGTAATCATGCCGACCTGGGCTGTTTATGCCATCGTTTGCCCGATGGTTTTCCTCAGCGGCTTTGTGGACGCCATTGCCGGGGGCGGGGGGTTCTTCTCCCTGACCGCCTATCTTCTGGCCGGCCTGCCGGTGCACAACGCCATCGCCACCAACAAGCTTTCCGCGGCCGTCGGCACGTCGCTGGCCGCCTATCGGTACACGCGGAAGGGGTTCGTGCCCTGGAAGCTGGCCGTGATCTGCATCCCGGCGGCGCTGCTGGGTTCCACGCTCGGCGCCCGCCTGGCTCTGGCCGTGACGGACACCGTGTTCCGGTGGATCATGCTGTGCATCATCCCCGTCTCCGGGTTCTATGTGCTGAAGAAAAAGGATCTGGACGGCGGCCGTCCCCTCTCCGAGCTCCCCTACGGCCGGACCGCCCTTCTCACCGGGCTCATCGCTCTGGGGATCGGCGTGTACGACGGGTTTTACGGTCCCGGCACCGGCACGTTCCTGCTGCTGCTATTGACCGGCCTGGCGCATCTGGATCTGAACACCTCCGTGGGGACCGGGAAGATCACCAACTGGGCCACCAACGTGGCCGCGCTGGTGGTATACATCACCAGCGGGAACGTGCTGTACGTGCTCGGTCTGGTGGCCAGCGTGTTCAGCCTGCTGGGAAACTATCTGGGCACGGTCTCCTTCTACCGGAAGGGCAGCAAGCTGGCCCGCCCCATGATTCTGGTGGTCCTGGTGGTGTTTTTCTGCAAGCTTCTGTGGGAACAGCTGGGATGACAAACGGAAAAAGCGGCATGGCCTTCGGGCCATGCCGCTTTTTCCGTTTCTCTGCCTCGGAGGGGCGCGCGTCCATCGACGGCGGCTCCAAACAGGACCCCCGCAAAAAATCATTCCATTTTTTTATCTAATTCGGCAAAAAGGGGGTGCAACTCCGAAAGGTTTGTGATAGAATAGCCCCAGCGGTATTTCCAATTTATGATAAGGGAGAGAAAACTATGGGTACTGTCGGTATTTTCCTGGGCTTCGCCGTGCTGCTGGTAGCGGTATGGCGCAAGTACAATCTGATCCTGGCCGCTCTGGTGGCCAGCGCCGTCATCGGCCTCACCAATGGCTTTACGCTGATCGAGACCTGGAACACCTATCTGGTGCAGGGCATCAGCTCCTTCGGCGCTCCGTTCTTCTGGATGCTGGTCTCCGGCGCCCTCTTCGCCAAGCTGATGGAGGACAGCAACGCCACCAAGAGCCTGGGTCTGTGGATCGCGGACCGCTGCGGCGAGCGATACAGCCTGCTGGGCTACATGGTGGTCACCGGCCTGCTGACTCTGGGCGGCGTGAACGGCTTCGTTATCATCTTCGTGCTGCTGCCGCTGGCCAAGGTGCTGTTCCGTCGGGGCAACGTGCCCTGGTACATCTTCCCCGCCGTCACCTATGCCGCCATGGTCCCCGGCTGCGCCTTCTTCCCCGGCGGCATTCAGACCAACAACATGGCCCCCACCAAGTATCTGGGCACCACCCTGACCGCCGCCCCCTGGATCGGCGTCATCGGCACCATCCTGTATCTGGCCATGATCGCGGTGTACGTCCACTTCGCCGTGAAGAAGGGCCGCAAGAACCCCGATGCGCCTGAGTATTACGCGCTGGATGCGGAGAACGTGAATCTGCGGGAAGGCAAGATCCCCCCTGCCTGGATGTCCCTGATCCCTCTGGCTGTGGCCCTGATCTGCATCAACCTGCTGAAGCTCCAGATCGTTTACGGTCTGCTCATCGCCTGCGTGGTCTGCCTGGTACTGTTCTGGAAGTACTATGACGACGTGAAGAAGACCCTCAACAACGGCGTTTCCAGCGGCGTGGGTCCCGTCATCATGGTGTGCATGGTGGTAGGCGTCGCCAAGGTCGTAGCCAACACCCCGGCCTTCGCCACCTTCCAGCAGTGGCTGATCAATCTGCCCTTCAACGGCCTCTTCAAGGTCTTCGCCGTCACCAACGCGGTGGCCTTCATGACCGGCTCCGGCACCGCCGCCATCTCCACCACGCTGGAGCTGTTCGGTCAGGACTTCCTGAACATGGGCTTCACCCCCGAGGTCATCCACCGGATCGTGGCCATGTCCTCCGAGGGCTTCGATTCCATGCCCTGGAACAACTTCATCGTGCTGGTGCTCACCATGGCCGGCCTGTCCTACTCCCGCAGCTCTAAGCACGTGTTCATCTGCTCCGTGCTGATGACCCTGGCCGCCACGCTGCTTGTCATCGTCGGCCTCAGCATCTTCGCCTGAGGGTGATCCCATGGCTGAGCCGGATTTCACCAACAAGACCGTTTACGGCACCCTGGGCAAGCTGGGCGTCGCCATGCCCGCCGGGGGCTACATCGCCGTCACCGATTTCCATCGCTGGCTCTGCAAGGATATCGCCATCTCCGATTACCCGGTCCCTCTGGGCTCTGTGAGCCCGGAGGGCCTCCAGGTCTTCGCTGACAAGGTCACGGAGGCCATGCACCTCTATCGGGATTACGACCCGGTGGATCTGGCCTTTCTTTCCTGTACGGCGGGGAGCCAGGTGGGCGGTCCCGGCTACGACGCCTACCTCTGCGGCATCCTCCGGGAAGCCGCCAACGCCCGGGAGGGCTACACCACCACCACCGCGGTGCTCCGGGCCCTGCGGACGCTGGGCTCCAAAAGGCTCACCATCTGCACCCCCTACCCCGCCGACGTGAACGTGATGGAGCAGCGCTACTTTGAAAACGAAGGCTTCTCCGTGGGCGGCATCTTCGGCCTGGAGACCGCCGATCCCCGGGATCCCAAGCTCATCGGGCGCATTCCCCCCGAGGACATCTTCCGCTTCGCCAAAGCCCATATGCTGCCGGACACCGATACCATGTTCATCAGCTGTACCGGGCTCACGGCCATGGAGATCATCCACGACCTGGAGCAGGAGCTGGGGGTGCCGGTGGTCACCAGCAACTCCTGCGCCGCCTGGCTCATCGGCAAGTTTTTCGGCCGTCACGGCGAAAACGCGGACCGGCTGGGCGTGCTGTATCAACACTAAACCGACCTCCCCGGACGGACCAACCCGCCCGGGGAGCGCCGCACCATCGGAAAACAAAGGAGGTTTTTCCATGATCATCCGTGAAAAGATCGCACCGGAATTCTACATCGACGACCACGCCCTCATTTACGGCCTGCTGGGCAAGTACGCCGACGAGCTCTACGGCGAGGCGGGCATGGCCGCTCTGGAAAAGGGCACCATCCTCTACGCCCGGGAGCGGGGCATCCGGATGGCCAAACGCTGTCTGGCCGACGGCAATCCGCTGAATATGCGGACCTATCTGCTTTACGGCGAGTGGGCCGACCCCCGGAAGGCCACCAGCATCCAGGTATCCGGCATCGTGCCCAAGTTCCTCAACCATGTGCCCCAGTGCGCCTGGAACGACACCTGGCGGAAGTACGGCCTGCTGAAGTACGGCGCCGTATACTGCACCTGGGCGGACAAAAATCTGGTTTACGGCTTCTCCCCCGCGGAGAAGGTGGACATCCCCGACCTGCTGACCCACGGCGCGCCCAGCTGCGAATTCGAGTGGTACGGCACCGATTTCCAGACCGATCAGGAGTTTTACGATCTCATGAAGAAAAAGAGCGAGATCGCCCACTATACCATGAAGGACTTCCTCTACCACTCCGGCCACGCCCTGTCCGCCCTGCGCCGGGCCTTCTGCCTGGAGCTGGGCGTCCCCGCCGCCCGGGAGATCCAGGAGCGGGCTCTGGAGGAATTTGAGAAGCTCACCAGCGCCGAAAAGCGGGAAGCCCTGTACGAGGAATCCCGGCTGGACTTCCTGGCCGTCTGATCCACCGAAGCCGAAGGAGTTGACTGTCCCATGAATACCCAGCAGGAGATCCTCGCCTCCCTCCGCTCCCGCGCCGGAGAGCTGGCCGCCCTGTCCCGGCAGATCTGGGGCCGGCCCGAGACCGCCTTTGAGGAGGTCTTCGCCGCCCGGACGCTCGCGGGATATCTGGCGGAGCAGGGCTTTTCTGTCCGGGAGAATATCGGTGGGCTGTCCACCGCTTTTTCCGCCTCCTGGGGCAAGGGAAAGCCGGTCGTTGCCTTCCTGGGGGAGTATGACGCCCTGCCCGGGCTGAGCCAGAAGGCCGGAGAAGCCGTGCGTCAGGCGGTCGTTCCCGGCGGGGCGGGCCACGGCTGCGGACACAACCTGCTGGGCGTCGGCGCCGCCGGCGCCGCCGTGGCGGTGAAGGAGCATCTTGCCGCCGCCGGACTGCCCGGCACGGTGGTCTTCTTCGGCTGCCCGGCGGAGGAACAGGGCGCAGGGAAGGCCGTCATGGCCGGGGCCGGCGCCTTCGATGGGGTGGACGCCTGCTTCACCTGGCATCCGGATACCCGAAACTGCGTGGTGGGTACACCCAGTCTCGCCAATATCATCCTTCGGGCCCGGTTCCGGGGGAAGGCCTCCCACGCAGCCGCCGCGCCGGAGCTGGGACGCAGCGCCCTGGATGCCTGCGAGCTGATGAATGTGGGCGCCAACTATCTCCGGGAGCACGTGGACAGTGCCGTGCGCTTCCACTATGCCTATACCGACTGCGGCGGCGGATCCCCCAACACCGTGCCGGCAACGGCGGAGCTGCTCTATTACGTCCGGGCGTCCCGGATCGCCCAAGCCCGGGAGACAGCGGAGCGGCTGCGCAGCATCGCCCGGGGTGCGGCGCTGATGACGGAGACGAAGCTGACCTGGCGGGTAGAGTGCGAGATGCTGGACTATATCCCCAACGACGCCCTCAGCCGCATTCTGGACCGTGCCCTGCGGGACGCGGGCGGTCCCGTCTTTGATGAGCAGGACCGCCGCAGCGCCGCTGCCTACGGCTTGGCGGAGGAACCGCTGGACGGCACCGTCGGGCCCTATGTCCTCTCCCCTGTCTGCCGGAGCGTGTCCACGGACGTGGGAAACGTCTCCCAGCTCGTCCCCACCGCCCAGCTGTTCACCGCCTGCTTTGCCAAAAGCACGCCCTTCCACTCCTGGCAGGCGACCGCCCAGGCGGCGGCGCCCGCCGCCGTAAAGGGCATGCTCGCCGCCGCAGGAGCCCTGGCTCTGGCCGGGGCGGCATTGATGGACGATCCGGTTCTGCTGGATGGGGTGAAAAAGGAGCACGGGGAGCGGGTCTGATCGAAAACCGCAAAAAGAGCGCTGACAAGGCGCTCTTTTTGCGTCTGATTGACTTTTTTCCCCGGGCGGTATAAGATGATGCGGCATATCACGTGTCCGGGAACCGATTTTCATGAAAAAACTCATCGCTCCAAAAGAATTCTATAAAACGGTGGCCGTGCTGGCCATGCCGCTGCTGCTGCAGAACGCCGTTTCCACCTTCGTCAATCTGTTGGACAACCTGATGGTCGGGCGCATCGGCACAGAGTCCATGTCCGGCGTTTCCATCGTCAACCAGCTCATGTTCGTCTTTGCGCTGTGCCTCTTCGGCGGCACAGGAGGCGCGGGGATCTTCGGCGCCCAGTTTTACGGCAAGGGCGACCAGAACGGTCTGCGGCATACGCTCCGATTCAACCTGGCGCTCAGCGTCGGCTTTGCCGCCCTGGCCTGCGCCGCCCTGGCGTTTTTTCAGGACGGCTTCATCGGCGCCTTCCTCCACGAAACGGACTCGACCGGGGATCTGGCGCTGACGCTGGCCGAGGGAAAAGCCTACCTGCGCATCATGCTCTGGGGCATGCCCGGCTTCGCCCTGACCACCGCCTATGTGGGGACCCTCCGGGTCACCGGGAACAACCGCCTCCCCATGCGGGCCAGTCTGGCGGCCATTGCGGTCAATCTGGTGTTCAACTACCTGCTGATCTACGGCAAGCTGGGCTTCCCCGTGCTGGGGGTCCGGGGCGCCGCCATCGCCACCGTGCTCTCCCGATACGTGGAGCTGGCGCTGATCCTCCGGGGCACCCATGGGCAAAAGGAGCCGCCGGAATACATCCGGGGCCTTTTCCGGAACTTTTCGATCCCCGGGCGTCTTGCCCGGGACATCGTACGCCGGGGCCTTCCCCTGCTGGCCAACGAGATGTTCTGGTCCCTGGGCATGACCATGCTCACCCAGTGCTACTCCTGTCGGGGTCTGGACGCGGTGGCCGCGCTGAACATATCCAACACGGTATCCAATTTCTTCAACACCGTGTTCTTTACCATGGGCAACGTGGCCGGGATCGTCATTGGCAATCTGCTGGGGGCGGAGGAATACGACCGGGCAAGGAGCGCCAGCACCCATCTGATGGCGCTGAGCTTCGCCGCCTGCGCCGTCATGGGGTTGGGTCTTTTTGCCGTCTCGCCCGTGGCGCCCCGGCTTTACAACACTACGCCGGAGATCATGGCTCTGGCCGCCAGCCTGATGCGCGTGTGCGCGGTGATGATGCCGCTGATCGCCCTGACCAATGTGGAATACTGGACCATCCGGGCAGGAGGCCGCACCTACATCACCATGCTCTTCGACAGCGTGTTCACCTGGGTGGTGCTGGTTCCCCTGGCCTGGCTGCTGATCCACCGCACCGCCCTGTCCATGCTGTCGGTGTACGCTCTCGTCAACGCCTCGGAGATCCTGAAGACCGTCATCGGCATGGTGCTGGTGAAAAAGGGGATCTGGGTGCAGAATATCGTAAGTACGGAATCCATTTGAGAAAAGGAGATCCACATGCGAAAGCTGTTGAAAGCGTTCCTGATCCTGATCCTTGTCGTGGTGATCCTGGCGGCGGCCGGGGTCGGGTATCTCTCCGCCGTGGAGTACCATCCGGAGCCGGTGGAGGAGATCCCCATCGCCTTCCCGCTGGAGCGGACACTGACCTCCGGCCAGAGCCTGTCCGTCCTCAGCTGGAACATCGGCTACGGCGCCCTGGGCAAGGAAGCCGACTTTTTCCTGGACGGAGGCAGCGGCGTCCGGGCGGCGGACGAGGCCACCGTGGAGCGGTATATGACGGGGATCCGGGACTACATCTATTCCGATACGCCCGACCTCATCCTGCTCCAGGAGGTGGACAGGGACTCCACCCGCTCCTTCGGCGTGGACGAAACGCTGTTCCTGGAAAACCGGAGCGGCTATCCCCAAAAGCGGACCTACGCCAAAAACTATTCCGTGGCCTACGTTCCCTATCCCCTGCCGCCCCTGGGCAAGGTGGAGTGCGGCTTGTACACCATTTCCCACTTCTCCATTGACAAGGCGGAGCGGATCTCCCTTCCCTGCCCCTTCTCCTGGCCCGTCCGGCTGGTCAATCTGAAGCGCTGTCTGCTGGTGAACTACCTCCCCATCGAGGGCAGCGACAAGCAGCTGGTGCTCATCGACCTGCACATGGAGGCCTACGACAGCAGCGGCGAGGGCAAGATCGCCCAGACGCAGCAGCTCGCCCGTTTTATCCAGGGCGAATATGAAAAGGGCAACTATGTGATCGCCGGCGGGGATTTCAACCAGATCTTCCCCGGAGGACTGGAGGCCTATCCCAACAATCATCCGGAGCTCTGGACCCCGGGGATCCTGGAGGCGGACGGCCTGCCGGAGGGCTTCCAATACGCCTGCGATCTCTCCACCCCCAGCTGCCGGCTCCTGAACCAGCCCTATGACCCGGCGGATGCGGCGGGCACCCAGTACTATGTGATCGACGGCTTCATCCTCTCCCCCAACCTGACGCTGGAGAGCGTGGAGACGGTGGATCTGGGATTTGAATGCTCTGATCACAATCCGGTGCGCCTGCGGGTCACGCTGGGAGAATGAGGAAAAACGCCGCGGCCGCGAGCATCATGCCCGGACATAAAAAAGACCTGCGTCCCACGGACGCAGGTCTTTTTGCGTTCACCTCTGTTTTCCTGCCAGGGCCCGGGCGGTCCGGTATACGCCGGAGGCATTGATCTCCAGCTGCTCCCGGGAGAGACGGCCCTCCCGGACCGCGTCCACAATGTCCCGCCAGTCCTTTCGGGTGCCGGGCATCACCAGTTCCCCGCCCGCCATGGCGATGCGCCATGGCCGGGGCGAACCGTGGCGGTGCTTTCCGGGGGATTGGACGGCGGCGGTGAGCCAGTCGGTCATCACCAGGCCCTCGTACCCGAACTCGCAGCGAAGGACGCTCTCCGTCAGAGAACGGCTCTCGGAGGTGTGCTGGCCGTTGAGCAGGTTGTAGGACGTCATCAGCGCCGCGGGAGCCGCCTCCCGGATGCAGATCTCAAAGCCCCGGAGATAGATCTCCCGGAGGGCCCGCTCGCTCACCTGGCTGCTGGAGTAATACCGGTCGGTCTCCTGGTTGTTGGCGGCGAAGTGCTTGACGGTGACGCCGCAGCCCGGATGCCGCTGTACGCCCCGGGTCACGGCGGCCGCCATGCGGCCGCTGAGCAGGGGGTCCTCGGAAAAGTACTCAAAATTCCGCCCGCAGCGGATGTCCCGGTGGATATTCAGCGCCGGAGCCAGCCACAGGTGGACGCCGAAGCAGGTCATTTCCTCCCCCACCATGTCCCCCAGCCGTTCCGCCAGAGCGGTATCCCAGCTCTGGGCCAGGGCGGTCCCGATGGGGATGGCGGTGGCATACTGTTCATGGATGGGTTCACCCTTCCGGGGTTTCCGGCCGGTAAGCTTTCGCATGACGTATGCCTGGGCCGGGGTGAGGAGCTCCGTCATGCTTTCGGGAAGGCTGCTTCCCAGGGGGTGGACGCCCTTTTCATCGGTGAAATACTCCCGGGACAGGCGCAGCCCGGCGGGGCCGTCCGCCATGACGATGGCCGGCAGGCCCCGGTCGGCAAAGCGTCCGGTGCTCTCTCCCGCGGCCCCGGCCACGGAGACCCCCGCATCCCCGATGACGCTGAGCATCCCGTGCTCCGGCTCGAAGGCGCCCACGTTGATATACGCCAGCTCCTCCACCGAGAGGGAACGAACCGCATCCTCCACCGCCGGTTTGCGGTCGTAGGAGACCGTCTCCGAGGGGATGTCCTTTGCGTCCACCCGGAGCACCGGGAGGGACTGCAGCTCCTCTCCGGCCGGTTCATCCGGCCTCCAGTCCTCTACCGTCACGCGGCCCGCACAGCGGCGGACCTTCCGGGTGACGGCGTCGCCGGAGAGCCGGACGACGCCGCAGGGCCGGGTGTCTGCGGAGGATGTTCCCAGCCGGAGGACATAGTCGCCTCCCTCCAGGAAAAACCGGGCGTTCTTCTCATCATAGGACGCCAGGTCCGACAGCCGGAAGGAGAGCCTCGCCTCCCCCCTCTCCCCGGGAGCCAGCTCCTCGGTTTTGGTAAAGGCAGCCAGGGCCTTCCGGGGCGCGTCCAGTTTTTTCCCGGGGACGGACACGTACAGCTGTACCGTCTCCCGGCCGGGGAGCTTTCCGGTGTTTTTCACATGCGCCGCGACCGTCACCGTCTCCCCGGCGGCGGTGATCTCTCCCGCTTTCAAGACAAAGGTGGTATAGCCCAGGCCGAAGCCGAAGGGGAACAGGGGCGTTTTTCCCGCCGCGTCATAGTACCGGTAGCCCACATACACGCCCTCCCGGTACGCGGTGTCGTCCGGATCACCGAAATCCCCCAGCGGCGGGTGATCCGCCCAGGCCGTCCAGGTGGTGCTCAGCTTGCCGGAGGGACAGGCCCGCCCCAGCAGCAGGTCCGCCAGGACGCTGCCCGTGTCGATGCCCAGCTGGGAAAGCAGGAGGATGTTCTCCACCTCTCCCAGGGCAGAGAGATCCACGGGGCCGCCCACGTTCAGCACCAAAAGGAACTTGGCATACTTCCTGCGCAGGGCCAGGATATCCCGCTCCTCCGAGGCAGTGAGAAGGATGTCGCCCGGGACGGCCTGCCGGTCGCTGCCCTCTCCGGAGATCCGGGAGAGGACGTACACGGCGGTACGACCTTCCCCGTCCAGGGGAAGGTCGTACTCCGGTTCGGGCATCACGGCTCCCATGCCCTCCATCACCGCCAGGGTGTGGTGCTTCCGGGCCCGGGCCTTCAGTTCCCGGATAAAGGCGGCGCGGGCCGCCATGAGCTCGGCGTCGTACCCGTCCATCCACCGGTCGGTGGTGAGGGTGAAGCCCGCGGCGCGCAGCCCCGCCTCCGCGGTGATGAAGGTGCGGGTGTTCACCTCCCCGGAGCCGGTGCCGCCCATGACGGTGTGACGGGCGCCGCTGCCGTAAAGGGCCAGCGGGCAGGGCTCCGCCAGGGGAAAATCCCCGTTGGCGCGCAACAGCACCGTGCAGCCCGGGGCTTCCGCCCGGACCAGGGCGCGATGCTCATTTTCAAGATGGTTTTCCATGTGATCCGCCTCCTGTTGCGGTTTCAACGGGAAGTCCCCCAAAGGGTATCCTTTGGGGGACTGTCTGTCAGCTTTCTTCCGGCTCCTCGGCCCGGGCCGTCTTGATCTGGCCGGCGATCTCCGCCACCTTTTCATCGGTGAGGATAAAGCGCTTTCTGAACCAGAAGAGGGCGACCACCAGACCGATGATGGGGATGACGGTCATGGTCATCCGCAGGCCAGCCTTGGCGGAGTTGCTGACGGAAAGAGAAAAGTCCACCAGCTTGTCCGCCTCGGACACGGCCGCATCGGAGAGCTTGTTGAAGTGCAGGCAGATGGAGGCGATGAAGGCCGCCAGACCGCTGGCCAGCTTCACCACGAAGGTCTGCATGGAGAAGATCACGCTCTCATCCCGGCGTTTGTTTCTCAGTTCCCCGTAGTCCACGGTGTTGGCCAGGAACACGGTGGTGAGGATGCTCAGCAAACCGTTGGCCGCAAAGATGCAGAACCCGGGAATGAACAGCAGCAGCACGTTGCTCATGTTGGTGAAGGCCAGGCCCAGCAGCACCGCGTAGCCCGCCGCCGCCAGGATGAGGCAGACGTAGAAGATCTTGACGTTGGGCAGCTTGAAGCCGTTGCGGAGCAGCGGGTAGAGCAGCATCATGGAGAGGATCTGGACGCCGCCGCCGAAGGTGTTGAACAGGGTGTAGCTGTTGTACCAGCCCGTGCCGCCGAAGTCATACTTGAAGAAGTAGATCACCAGGTTGGAGGTGATGTAGATGGCGGAGTTGATGAGCACGATGGCCACCGTGACGGTCATGGCCTGGTCGTTCTGTACCAGGGCCTTGAACATCTGCCCCACGGAGACGGTCTGCATCTCCGTGGTGGAGCGCTCCTTGACGTTCACGCAGGTGAGGACGGTAAAGCCAACGAACAGCACCGCCACGATCAGGGAGAACCACTTGAAGCCCAGCAGCTCCACCTCCCGGGCGTTGGCGCCGTAGGACCCCAGTGCATAGACCGCCTTCATGGTGATGATGGTGATGATGGCGCTGCCCACGCCGGCGCAGGACCGGGCCAGGGTGGTAAGACCCTCCCGCTCCTTGCCGCCCTGGGTAAAGGCGGGGATCATGGACCAGTACGGGATGTCCATCATGGTGTAGGTGACGCCCCAGAGGATGTAGGTGATGGCGGCGTAGGCGGTGAGGCCGGCGGCGTCCATCTTGGGAGGCGCGGCGAACATCAGGAACAGCACCACCGCGTTGGTGAGCGTGCCGATCATCAGCCAGGGGCGGAACTTGCCCCAGCGGGTCCTGGTCTTGGCGACGATGACGCCCATGATGGGGTCGTTGAAGGCGTCGAACACCCGGGCCACCAGCAGAATGGTGCCCATGGCGATGGCGCTGACGCCCAGGACGTCCTGGAAATAATAGAGGACATAGCTGGCCGAGAGCATATACACCATGTCCTTGCCTACGGCTCCCAGAGCGTAGGACAGCATGGATTTGCCGGACAATCTCTGGTTGGTTTCTTCCATTTTTCTTCTCCCTTTGTTATTTCTTCAGTCCCATGGCGATCTCCACGGCTTTATAGGCGCCGTCGTAGAGGCCCTGGGCCTTGTTTGCGCAGATGGCGCGGCACATCTCCTCCAGCAGGGCGGACTCGTTGAGGAAGAGATCCGTCATCTGGATGGTGTGGGCCACGTCCTCG
This sequence comes from Oscillospiraceae bacterium, assembly GCA_017411265.1. Taxonomy (GTDB): domain Bacteria; phylum Bacillota; class Clostridia; order Oscillospirales; family Oscillospiraceae; genus Apopatocola. Next base: position 17,870 of record JAFRDL010000172.1, read on the forward strand.
CACTCCAGCGTGCCGTCCCCCATCTCCGCGGAGTGGATGGCGCCCCAGCGCTCGTGGCCGCCGATGCGCCGGAGGAACAGCTTGGGCACCGGGTAAAAGGCCAGCTCGCTGGGCTTGGTGAGGAGCACGTCGCAGGAACGCATGAGGAGGTTCGTGCAGTACACCGCCTCAAAGATGTTCCCGTGCCAGAAGGCGTGTACGCCCTCCACACCGCCGGTGAGGGCAGCTTCGGCAAAGGCGCGGGTATCCGCCCAGTCGCCGAAGTGGAGCACGGAGAGCTCCGCCAGTCCGGGAATGGAGGCGGTGAGCTCATCCCACACGTTTTTGTAGTCCCCCACGTTCACGTAGAGGGCGGCCCTCTTCTCCCGGATGGCGGGGAGCAGATGACGGATCACCGCGGCGAACAGCTCCCGCTGGGCGCCGGCCCCGCCGATGGTCAGCAGGAAGCGCATGGGCGCGCCGGTCTTTTTCCTCTCCAGCCGGGCGGCGCAGTCGGTCTCGATATTGGCCGTCAGCTCGTGGTCCACGTAGTGGCTGGTATACACCAGCGCCTCCGGGGGCATGGGACGGAGCACTTCCTTTTTCCGCATGCCGTTGAGGATCCGGTAGCCCATCCAGGACTGGTGGGTCTGGATGGTGTGGACGCTGCCCTCCGCCAGGTGCAGCGCCATGGGCCAGTTGTCCGGGATGGCGTTCACCACGTGCTTCATCCCCGCATGGATGGCCGCCTGGGCCGGCCATACGTGGGTGCCGATCACCGGGATCTCCTTGGGTACGTTCCGGAATACCGTGGCCATGAGCTCCGCGTTCTTCTGGTCGGAGGCGTTGTAGCTCAGCTGCCGGAAGCCCTCGTAGTTCATGGGCTCCCACACCAGCTTGTTGAACAGAGGGATCTTCTGGCTCAGCCGTGATCCCATGGAGTACAGGTCGTTCTGGGCGCCGATGACTTTGGTGCAGGTGGTCTCGGGAAAGGAGTTCAGGTCCATCCAGTAGGGGGTGTACCCCAGGGCATGGGCCGCGCTGGCCATGGCGATGGAGATCCGGTAGTGGCCGAAGCCCATGCGGATGTTCCCCACGATCAGGCCCTTTTCCAAGTCAAAGGCGGCGTCCCCCTCCCCTTCCGCCACCCGGACGTCGGTGACGCCCAGGGGCTCGTACAGGCACGGATTCTTTACCAGCTTTACGGGGTAGTCCGCCCCGGAGTCGTCCCCGAAGCGGCGGGCAAACTTGGCTTTGGACCGGACCGCTTTCCGATAATCACCGTCCGGGATCGGGTTGTTGAAGATGCTCCTGGATCTGTCCATTCCCTGCCTCCCTGTCTGTCACGCCGGGACGCACCCGGGCGCATATTTTTATTTATTATACAGCATATCGGGAGAAATGGCAACGAGGATAATCAACATTTTGTACAAAAAAGAAGCGGCGGGACGCTCCGGTCCGGAGCGTCCCGCCTGTCGGATCCTGTTCAGCCGTTGAGAGAGCTGCCGCAGTATTCGCAGCAGCCGTTTTCGTCGGGCACGGTGGTGGCGCCGCAGAAGGGGCAGATCCGGGCCGTGTGGGGCGCCGCCTCCTCCCTGGCCTGCGCCCGGGCGTCGTTGAACGTTTTCACGATCTCCCTTCCCTGGGCCGCATACTCCCGGAATTCCCGGTTCCGTCTGGGATCGGGGCGGCGGATCATGGGCAGGGGCATGTCCGGGTTCAGCACGATCCCGGTGGGGTTCAGCTGAAAACAGATGGCGTCGAAGTAGGGGTGATTCACCCGGATCACGATCTTGACGCTGCTGCTGAAGGTGTAGTGGGGCGGGGCATAGCTCACGCTCTTGCCGTCCTTGTCCTTGGCGAAGACCTCGCTCCTGCTCTCCTCGATCTCCATCTCGCAGGCGGTGACCTGGGAGAAATCCAGCACGTCCGGATTGGCGTCTCTGAGATCCCTGGCCCGGGTGACCATAAACTTTTTGGCGTCTTCGTCCAGAAGGAGCTTCATGCCGCCGCCGAAGGACCGGGTGGTGCGGAACGCCGCCACCGCCGTCCGGTTTTCTTCCCGGTAGGCCAGCTGTTCCCGGATCTCCTCCACGGTGCTGTGCCGCCGTTCGCTGAAGAAGGGAGAGAGCTGTCCGGCACAGTTTTTGCAGAGATTGCCGTCCTCCAGCTTCCGGTTGCCCAGCAGCCCGATCTTGCCGCCGCAGATGCTGCAGGTCTTCTTTTCAAACAGGCCCATTGAGGCGTCCTCCCATTTTTCGTCATCCTGCCGCGCGGCTCTCCGGCTCCGCGGCCTGCCATCGCGATCTCAGGCCTTTTGCCCGGGGAAACGGACGGTGATCCGGGTCCCGGTATCGGGCTCGCTCCACAGCTCCAGCCGGGCTTTGTGCATCCGGGTGGCATGCTTTACGATGGACAGGCCCAGGCCCGTGCCGCCCAGCGCCCGGGAGTGGCTCTTATCCACGCGATAAAACCGCTCGAATACCCGGGGCTGGTGCTCGTAGGGGATGCCGATGCCCGTGTCCTCCACGGAAAGCCGGGTCTCCCCGGCGTCGTTCTTTTCCACCGTGACGGTGACGCTGCCCCCGGGACGGTTGTACTTCACCGCGTTGTCGCACAGGTTCACCACCATCTCCTTCAAAGCGGTGCGCACACCCTGGATCACGGCGCTTTCTCCTTTGAGCGAGAGCGTCACCGGGAGCTTTTCCGCCGCCGGACGGACCTGCTCCAGAGCCTCTTCCGCCAGGCCGTACAGATCCACCGGCTCCATCTCCGGCGCCTCGCTCTCGTCCTCCAGGCGGGAGAGCTCGATGATGTCGTCCACCAGGGAGATCATCCGCTGAGCCTCCCGGTAGATGTCCGAGCCGAATTCGCCCGCGCGCTCCGGAGGCACCATGCCGTCCTTCAGCAGCTCCGCGAACCCGACGATGGAGGTGAGGGGCGTTTTCAGCTCGTGGGACACGTTGGCGGAGAACTCCCGGCGGAGCGCCTCCCGCTCCTCCCTCTCCGTGGTGTCCAGCGCGATGATCACCGCGCCGGTGATCTGGTCCTCGGAAAACACAGGGGTGGCGATGATGTAGTAATACCGGTCATGGAGAGACATCGTCAGCTCCGTCCGCCGGCCCACCAGGGCGTTCTCCGCGGCATGGAGGATCTCCGTCGGGCAGCTGCCGCCCACCAGATTGTCCGGCTTGCCCGGCTCCGGGGCGGGAAGAAGATACTTGGCGCTCACGTTCCGGGACAGCACGTTCAGCCGCCGGTCCACCAGAAGGAAGCTCTCGCTCATATTCTCGGTGATGGCGTCGAAACCGCGCCTGGCCCGGCCCAGGGTCTCCGTCTGCTGGCGGATGAGCCGGTCCTGCTCCCGGATCCTGGCCATGAGGGGCACCAGTTCCTCATAAGGAGCCGTCTCTCCCGGCTGCTCCGGATCGATGCGATGGATGGGATCGGTAACATGCCAGGCCATGGTATAGGCCGCGAGGATCGCAACGATCACCAGCGCCGGGAGCACCCACAGCGTCTCCTGGACCTCCCGGGTGAAGAACTCCGTGTCCTTCGGTCCGGGGTGGGTGATCAGCACCGCTGCCAGGGCCGTGATGAAGACGGCCGCGATCAACAGGATCAGCGCCCAGCGAAAAACCGTTTGTTTCATGCTCTCTCCTCCAGTTTATATCCGAGACCCCGTACCGTGCGGATGTGCTTTCCCTCGTCCCCCAGCTTGGTGCGGAGCATGCGGATGTGCACATCCACCGTGCGGTTCTCCCCATCGAAATCCTCGCCCCACACCCGGTCCATGATCACGTCCCGGGTGAGGACCGTGTCCGGGTTCTCCAGCAGCAGGCAAAGCAGGGAGAATTCCTTGTGGGTCAGTTCGATCTCTTTTTCCGCGGACCGGACCGAATGCCGGGCCGGGACCACCGTCAGAGCGCCCAGCCGGTATTCCGCCGCCGTCCCCTTGTCCGTCCGGCGGAGGAGCGCCCGGACCCGGGCTACCAGCTCCATCATCCCGAAGGGCTTGGAGAGATAGTCGTCCGCCCCGGCGTCCAGACCGATCACCCGGTCGTACTCGGCGTTCTTCGCGGTCATCATGATCACGGGGAGGTTCTTCCATGCCGGCGAGGAACGGAGCTTTTTCAGCACGCTCAGTCCGTCCTCTTCCGGCAGCATGATGTCCAGCAGCAGGAGGTCCGGCGTCTCCCCATTCAGGGCGGTCCAGAAGGCGCCGGGGCGATCAAAGCCCCGGGCGGCATAGCCCGCGTGCTCCAGTGTATAGGTCACCAGCTTTCGGATGCTCTCGTCATCCTCCAGAAGATAGATCATACGCCCCCACCTCCCACGGATAGAATACCACGGAGCGGTCCGAATGTAAAACAGAAAAAGCCGGTCCGGCCCCGGATTTAACCCGGATTTAACCTTCCGTGGTTTTGGATTTCATACGGGCGGGTTATACTGCAGACGAAAATGGGGAAAAACGGGAAAAGGACGTACTTTTATGGGTATTTCCAATATATTGGCGCTTTTCGGGGGCGTGGCCCTCTTCCTGTTCGGCATGGGCCTGATGGGAGACAATTTGAAGCTGGTGGCGGGCCAGCGGCTGGAGCTGGTGCTCTACCGGCTGTCCAACACGGCCTTCAAGGGCATGCTGCTGGGCACAGTGGTCACCGCCGTGGTCCAGTCCTCCTCCGCCATCTCCGCCATGGTGGTGGGCTTCGTGAATTCCGGCATGATGCAGCTGAGTCAGGCCATCGGCATTATCCTGGGCGCCAACATCGGCACCTCCGTCACCGGGTGGATTCTCTGTCTCTCCTACGTGGGCTCCGGCAGCGGGGCGCTCTCCCTGCTCAGCTCCGAGACCATCACCGCCCTGGTGGCCCTGACGGGCATCCTGATCCGCATGCTGAGCAAATACCCGGAGCGGAAGCGGGCCGGGGACATCCTGTTGGGCTTCGCGGTGCTGATGTACGGCATGCACGCCATGAGCGGCGCCGTGGCGCCGCTGAAGGAAAACGAAAGCTTTATCCGTATGGTGACCATGTTTGAAAACCCCCTGCTGGGGATCCTCATCGGCGCGGTGGTCACAGCGGTGCTCCAGTCCAACTCCGCCGCCGTCGGTATCCTGCAGGCCCTGTCCGTCACGGGGGCCATCCCCTTCTCCATCGCCTTTCCCATGATCATGGGCATGGGCATCGGCGCGGCGGTGCCGGTGCTGCTCTCCGCCATCGGCGCCGGACGGGACGGCCGCCGGACCGCCCTCTTCTATCTGTTCACCGGAATCTTCGGCACGGTGGTCTTTTCCGTGATCCTCTACGGATACAACATATTCCGGCCTCTCTCCTTTATGGACACGACGGTGGGACCGGTGTCCGTGGCGCTGATCAACTCCCTGTTCCGTGTGGGCTCCATTCTGATCCTCTTCCCCTTCCTGCGGCAGCTGGAAAACCTGTCCGGCCGGATCATTCCGGAGAAGCCCGCCGCCGCCAAGGAAAACGCCCTCACCGCCGGCATCGAGCGGCTGGAGGAACGGTTCATCGATCACCCCGCCGTGGCCATCGAGCAGAGCCGGGTGGCGATCAACGCCATGGCCCAGCGGTCTCTGGAAAACCTCACCGCCGCCTTCGCCCTGCTGGATAATTACACCCGCAAGGACTTCCAGCTGGTGGCCGACATGGAGGAAGCGGTGGATAAATACGAGGACGCCCTGGGCACCTTCCTTATGAAGTGCTCCGCCCGGGAGCTTACCGGACGGCAGAACGAGGACGTGTCCAAATACCTCCACACCATCGGAGATCTGGAGCGCATCAGCGACCATGCCATGAACCTGGCGGAGACTGCCCGGGAGATCTACGAGAAAAGCGTGGTCTTCTCCCCCGGCGGACAGAAGGAGATCGACACCCTCCGGGGCGCGGTGACAGAGATCGTGACGCTGACCATCCACGCCTTCATCGACAATGACCTGGCCAAGGCCGCCCGGGTGGAGCCGCTGGAGGAGGTCATCGACGGACTGTGCGACGAGATGAAGCTCCACCACATCATCCGCCTGCAGGACGGCAGCTGTACCCTGGGCCAGGGCTACGTGTTCAACGACCTGCTTACCAACTTTGAACGGGTGGCGGACCACTGCTCCAACATCGCCGTCGCCATGATCGAGCTGGAGTCCGACAGCTTCGACACCCACGAATACCTCAACAGCCTGCGGGAAATGAAGTCCGGGGATTTCCGCCGGTATGTGGAGGAATACGGCCGGAAATACGCCATCTGATCGCAGACACGAAGAGGCGCACAGGAACTCCTGTGCGCCTCTTTCTTATACCTCTCCGGCCAGGCGGGCCCGCAGGCCGCTGTATCGCCGGGTCTTGCGTCCGTTGTCGATCATGGCCTGGATCACGGCGGGGTCGCCCACCACCACCAGCAGTTCCCGGGCCCGGGTCACCGCGGTGTAGAGAAGGTCCCGGCTCAGCAGCCGCGCCGGGGCCCGGCCCGCCGCCAGCACCACCGCCCGGTATTCGGAGCCCTGACTCTTGTGGACCGTCACGGCAAAGGCGTGGTCCAGCTCTCCCAGCTGCTCAAAGCCGTACCAGGCCAGCTTGTCGTCGAAATCGATCCAGAGCAGCTCGTTGTCCGGGTCGATGCGGAGGATGCGGCCCATATCCCCGTTGAAGATCCCGGCTCCCACCTCCGGCGCGGAGCCGGGGGCGGCCCTTCCGTCCATGATGGCGGCGGCGTCTCCGCCCCGGCACCAGACGACGTCGTAGTTGTTCCGGATCTGCATCACCCGGTCCCCCTCCCGGAAGACCGTCTCCCCAAAGGCTTTTTCCCGCTTGTCCGGCGCGGGCGGGTTCAGCGCCTCCTGCAGCCGGGCGTTGAGAGCGGCGGTCCCGGTCTCGCCCCGGCGGGTGGGGGTCAGCACCTGGATGTCCCCCGGGGCGAAGCCCATGTTTTTGGGCAGCCGCTCCCGGCAGAGCTCCGTCACCGTGGCGGCGATGCGGTCCCCGACGGGCCTCTGGAGGAAGAAAAAGTCCTTCTTGTTCTCCTTCAGGTCCGGCGTCTCCCCCCGGTTGATGGCGTGGGCGTTCCGGATGATGTGGCTCTCCCCGCTCTGGCGGAACACCTCCGTCAGCCGTACAGAGGCCACCGCCCCGGAGCGGAGCACGTCCAGGAAAAAGCTCCCGGGCCCCACGCTGGGCAGCTGGTCCGCGTCCCCCACCAGCACCAGCCGGCAGCCCCGGGGCATGGCCTTCAGCAGAGCCTGGATAAGTGTTATGTCAACCATAGAGCACTCGTCCAGGATCACAGCCCCGCAGCGTAGGGGATCGGACTCGTTTTTCCGGAAGGTGAGCTCGTCCCCCTCGGCGGCCCAGGCGGCGCCCAGCAGCCGGTGGACGGTGAAGGCCTCCTGTCCGGTGAGCTCGGTCATGCGCTTGGCGGCCCGGCCTGTGGGAGCGGCCAGCAGGCAGTCCACGCCGCTCTCGTCAAAGAGGCGCAGGATGGCCCGGATGATGGTGGTCTTGCCGGTGCCGGGACCGCCGGTGATGGCCAGCAGCCGCCGGGAGGCGGCCAGCCGGATGGCCTGGCGCTGCAGGGCGGCGTAGCGCATGCCGCTCTCCCGCTCCATTTCGTCGACAGCTTCCTGGATATCCCGGGGAAAGGATACGGTCTCCCCGGCCATGGCCCGGAGCCGGTCGGCGGTATAGGTCTCCGCCTCGTACAGCCGCCGGAGGTACACCCCGTTCACCCGGGCGATCTCCTGCTGGACCACCTCGCCCTCGTCGGCCAGGACGTCCAGGCACTCCTCGGCGGATTCCACGTCTACGCCGATGAGCTGAGCGGTAGCGGCGGTGAGCTTCTCCCGGGGGAGGAAGCTGTGGCCGTTGTTGAGGTTGTACACCATTTCGTAGATCAGCGCCGCAGCGATCCGCTGGGGGCTGTCCTCCTCGAAGCCCAGCGACAGGGCCAGGGAATCCGCCTCGTCGAAGCGGCCTCCCACCCGGTCGGAGGCGATGAGATAGGGATTGTTTTTTACCAGCTCCAGCGCGGAATCTCCGTGGAGCTTATACAGGCGCAGGGCGTATTCCGGCTTCAGGCCGTTGGAGGCCAGAAACTCCATCAGCAGACGCATGCCGGACTGGCGGCGGAAGGTCTCGGAGATGTCCCGGGCCTTTTTGGCGCTGATGCCCTTGATCTCCGTGAGCCGGTCCGGGCTGTCCCCCAGCACCTGCAGCGTCCGCGCGCCGAAACGGGTCACCAGCAGCGAGGCCGTGGCGGGGCCGATCCCCTTCACCGCGCCGGAGGCCAGATATTCATAGATATGCCTCTCGTCCACCGGCAGGCTGCGCCGGGCGGAGGAGGCCTTGAACTGCTCCCCGTGGCTGGGGTGGCGCTCCCACGCACCCTCCACCGTCAGCCCCTCTCCGGGGGCGGCGTAGGGCAGGCAGCCCACCACCGTGACAGGCTCGTCGCCCCCCACGTCCAGACGGAGCACCGTGTAGCCGTTCTCCTCGTTCTGGAAGATCACGGTCTTCACCGTGCCGATGAGTTCCAGTCGGTCCCTTAGTTCCCGTTCGTCCATCGGTCTTTTTCCTTTACTCTGTCTCTTCTGCCCGCTGCCGCTCCAGCACCGGGCGGAGAAACCGCCCCGTGGCGCTTTCGGGACATAGGGCACACTCCTCCGGGGTACCCTCAAACACGATCTCGCCGCCGGCATCGCCCCCCTCGGGGCCCAGATCGATGATATGGTCGGCGCATTTGATCACGTCCAGGTTGTGCTCAATGACGATGACGGTGTTCCCCGCCCGGGTGAGGCGCTGGAGCACCTGGATCAGCTTGTGCACGTCCGCCACATGCAGGCCGGTGGTGGGCTCGTCCAGGATGTACACCGTCCGGCCCGTATCCCGGCGGGACAGCTCCGTGGACAGCTTCACCCGCTGGGCCTCGCCGCCGGAGAGCGTGGTGGAGGACTGGCCCAGCTTCACATACCCCAATCCCACGTCCATGAGGGTCTGGAGCCTGGGCATGAGCTTGGGCTGGTTTTCAAAGAAGGCCAGGGCCTCTTCCACGGTCATGTCCAGCACGTCCGCGATGTTCTTGCCCTTGTAGTGGACCTCCAGCGTCTCCCGGTTGTACCGTTTGCCCTTGCACACGTCGCAGGGGACGTACACATCCGGAAGGAAATGCATCTCGATCTTGATAAGGCCGTCGCCGGCGCAGGCCTCGCACCGGCCGCCCCGGACATTGAAGGAAAACCGTCCCGGGCCGTAGCCCCGGAGGGCGGCGTCCTTGCTGGAGGCGAACAGGTCCCGGATGTCGTTGAACAGCCCGGTGTAGGTGGCGGGATTGCTCCGGGGCGAGCGGCCGATGGGGGTCTGGTCGATGGCTATGACTTTGTCCACATACGGCAGGCCGTCGATCCCGCGGTGTTTGCCGGGACGGATCTTGGTGCGCATCTTCTCCGCCGCCAGGGCCTTGTACAGCACTTCGTTCACCAGGGAGGATTTCCCCGAGCCGGACACGCCGGTGACGCAGATGAACTCTCCCAGGGGGAAGACCGCGTCGATATCCTTCAGGTTGTTCTCCGCCGCGCCCCGGACGATCAGTGCCTTCCCGTTCCCCTTCCGGCGGGTGCCGGGCAGAGGGATCCGCTTCCGGCCGGAGAGATAGTCGCCCGTGATGCTCCGGGGGCAGGCGCAGATGTCCTCTACGCTGCCCTGGGCCACGATCTCTCCGCCGTGGATGCCGGCGCCGGGACCGATATCCACCAGATAGTCGGCGGCGCGCATGGTCTCCTCGTCGTGCTCCACCACGATGAGGGTGTTGCCCATGTCCCTCAGCTCCTTCAGCGTATGCAGCAGCTTTTCGTTGTCCCGCTGGTGAAGCCCGATGCTGGGCTCGTCCAGGATATACAGCACCCCCATGAGGGAGGAGCCGATCTGGGTAGCCAGCCGGATGCGCTGAGCCTCGCCCCCGGACAGGGACGCCGCCGCCCGGGACAGGGTGAGATACTGCAAGCCCACGCTCTGCAGGAAGCCCAGGCGGGCCCGGATCTCCTTGATGATCCGCCCGGCGATCCTGTTCTGCATCGGGGTCAGCTCCCCTTCTATCCGGTCCATGAAGCGCAGGTACTCCGTCACCGGGAGGCCGGCGAATTCCGAGATGCTCATGCCGCCCACGGTCACCGCCAGGACCTCCTTCCGGAGGCGGCGGCCGCCGCAGTCCGGGCAGGGGATCTCCGCCATGCACTGCTCGATCTCGGCGCGCATGGCCGGGCTCTGGGTCTCTCTGTATCGCCGCTCCAGGTTGGCGGCCACGCCCTCGAAGGGCTGATAAAGCGTGCCCTTCCCCCGCTGCTTGTCGTAATACAGGGTGAGCTTCTCTCCTTTGGTGCCATAGAGGATGGCGTCCATGGCCTCCGGGGAGAATTCCTTCACCGGCTGGTCCAGACGGAAGCCGTACTTCTTGCTCAGAGCTTCAAAGTACATCCGGGAGATGGAGTCGCCCCGGACGCTGTTCCAGCCGCTGGCCACGATGGCCCCGTCCAGCAGCGAGAGGGACGGGTTGGGCATGATGAGGGCCGGATCCACCCGGAGCTGGGTGCCCAGGCCTGTGCAAGTGGGACACGCGCCATAGGGGTTGTTGAAGGAAAAGGACCGGGGACTCAGCTCCTCGATGGAGATGCCGCAGTCCTCGCAGGCGTAGTTCTGGGAGAAGGTCATGGACCGGTCCTCCGCCGGGATGTCCACAGTCACCAGACCGCCGGTGAGAGCGGCGGCCGTCTCCACCGAATCGGTGAGCCGGCGGCGTGCCTCCGGCTTCACGGCCAGGCGGTCCACCACGATCTCGATCAGATGCTTTTTATTCTTATCCAGGGAGATGGTCTCGGAGAGGTCATACATGTTCCCGTCCACCCGGACGCGGACGTAGCCGCTTCTCCGGGCGTCCTCAAACACCTTGGCGTGTTCTCCCTTCTTGCCCCGGATCACCGGGGCCAGGATCTGGATCCGCGCCCCCTCCGGCAGGGCCGTCACCTGGTCGATGATCTGGTCGATGGTCTGCTGGCGGATCTCCTTGCCGCACCGGGGACAGTGGGGCGTGCCCACCCGGGCCCAGAGCAGACGCATATAGTCGTAGATCTCCGTCACCGTCCCCACCGTGGAGCGGGGGTTGCGGCTGGTGGTTTTCTGGTCGATGGAAATAGCGGGCGACAGGCCGTCGATGTAGTCCACATCCGGCTTTTCCATCTGGCCCAGGAACATACGGGCGTAGGAGGAGAGGCTCTCCACATAGCGCCGCTGGCCTTCGGCGTAAATGGTGTCGAAGACCAGGGTGGATTTGCCGGATCCGGAAATGCCGGTGAACACCACCAGCTTCTCCCGGGGGATCTCCAGATCGATGTTTTTCAGGTTGTTCTGCCGCGCGCCGCGGATGATGATGCTGTCTCTCACGTTCGTCCTCGATTCGTCAGGGCTGTCGTTTTTTCGCGGGTCGTCAATCAGTTTATTATACTGCTTTTCCGACGCACTGGCAAGAGAAAGCTGCGAAAGAAAAAGTTTGAAAGAGTCAAAAAAGGGCTTGACAAACCCCCGGCAATTTCGTATACTAATCAAGCCTTGTGGCCGAGTAGTTCAGTCGGTTAGAACGCTAGCCTGTCACGCTAGAGGTCGAGGGTTCAAGTCCCTTCTCGGTCGCCACATGCCCCCTTCGGGGGGCATGAACTTTGCTGTTATAGCTCAGCAGGTAGAGCGCATCCTTGGTAAGGATGAGGTCCCCGGTTCGAATCCGGGTAACAGCTCCAAAAAAACGCGGTCCCCATCCGGGGGCCGCGTTTTTTGTACCGCTCCCTTCGAACCGGGGACCTCGCGGTGTCTCCGAGTGGTTCCGCCCCGGAGGGGCGGGAACGAGGCCATCTCCCCCGCCGGGGCTTCGGGTCGAAGGCCCGCAAGTCCCGATTCGAATCCGGGTAACAGTTCCATTGAAATAATCTTTATTTTTTCAATGGTTTTTTCATATTCCTCCTTCATTTTCCGTGGTCATCCCGGCCCAACTCATTCTAAAAAAGCGCCCCTGTATGCGTCGAGGTCGTGCTGCAAATCTGCAGCACGACCTCGGCCTTTGTTTTTTTGTTTTTACTTGATCCGACGCACTCAGGCGGTCTCCGCAGTCAGGAGCGTTACCGCCAGCTGCAAAGCCCCGGCCCCCGGTCCCGACATTTCGTTTCCGTCGTTCCAGGACAGGAGGTACTCTCCCTCATACCACATGGCTGCAATCGCTCCGTCGTCCAGCAGGCCGCTTTCCCTGGTGGGATCCAGTGCGAACAGGTAATCGCCCTTCGTCTCCAGAGCATCCCGATCGATCACCAGCACTCTGTCGCCCACCTGGAACACGACCCAGCGGAAGCCCATGCTCCGCATCATGCTGCGCTGTGTCTCTCTCAAAAGGAGATACCGGAATTCGCTGGTCAGGCCGTTTCCTTCGTCGGTCATGGCCAGGATGCCAAGGATTCTTCCGCCCTGGCAAAGCCCGTCGGGCGCGCCGATGAGAGCGATCCGTACATCTCCGAACCGGGAGATCAGGGCAAAACCTTCGACGGTCTCTTCGTCCCGGAAGAGTTCCATGATCCGGACTTCCGCCGGACTCCAGTCGCCCCGGAATACCATCTGCGCCCAACCTGTCTGCTGTACCGGCGCCTTATAAATGTTTCTGAGATAGATCCAGCCGTACTGCGTATGGCTGTTGACCGGCCCGGAGATTCGGACCACAAGCGGCTTTTCTTCTGTGCCGATGCTGCCGAAAGCGTCGATGTCCAGGGACTCGCCCTCAATGTGCACCGGGCCTTCGCCCGCATAGATCTCGCCTTCCGCGCCGATGTCGATATCGTCGCCGGTGATCTTGTCGATGGTCACGTCATGGATGGAGTGGATATTGATATCGTCGCCATCCACCGTCAGATTATCCACCGCCGTCTCCAGCGGGTCGCCGGAACTGCCCACGTTGCCGTCAGCCGTGATATTTGCCGTCTCCGCCGTGATGTTCGCCGTTCCGGGGGCTGCGTCGCCGCCGGTGAGGTCGCCCTCCACCGTGAGATCCAGATCCCCGTCCACCGACAGGTCGTCCACCGTCAGATCGCCGTGGTTGACGATGTCCGCGTCGCCGGTGATGGTGCCGCTGAGGTTGTCCACA
>JAFRDL010000173.1 GCA_017411265.1 Oscillospiraceae bacterium
CAGCGACATGGGCGAGGGAAGCGAAGATGGTATTGGTCCTGGCCTGCATGGCCATGGGGGCGAAGGTGTCGCACTTTCGCACACCCTCCCTGGGGACGGGCTCCTGCGGAGCCCGCCACCGCAGCTCCCCCACGGGAGGCGCGGCATAGGGGATCCCGGCGTAGACCTCCACGGTCCGGTCCGCATTCAATACCCCGGTGAGCGGCCCCTGCGCCAGGGTGATCACCCCCGTGGCGGGGGCGTTTTTCTCCTCCACCGCCGGAACGGGGCGGATGGGCGGACGGAACAGGTGGAAGGTCAGCGCCAGAAGCAGCACAAACAGCGCCCATCCCCCCAGCCGGGGCAGCCGCCCCGCGCCGGAGAGGAACCGGTTATAAATCAGGATAAAGGCGGCGAAAAGCCCCGCCGAGACCAGCCAGCCGGGCACGGTCCGCTTGCCCAGCTCCAGCAGCACGGCGAGGATCAGTCCCGCCAGGATCAAAAGAACGGTATGTCCCATGCGCTTCTCCTTCATAGTATCCCCCGATCGATGCAAAACCCTTGAACGGCAGAAAAAGGATACCATGGATCCCGGGAAAAAACAAGGCCGGGAGCCTCCGGCGCACACCGTCCGGCGGGCGCATAGGATGGAGCGCGGGGAAGCCCGCGATAAAGAAACGCAGAGCGTCGGGCTCTGTGCCCGGGCTCTGTCTCGGGAGGAATCTTCTTTGGCTGTATTTACCAACCAGGCCACGCTGTCCTACAGCGGCCGCAGCGTCAATTCCAACGTCATCGCCGGGGAACTGGTGGAGGCGCTCACTCTGACCAAGACCGCCGTCACCGCCGGATACGCTCCGGGGAGCACGGCGACCTATGTGGTATCCCTGGTGAATGCCGGGGAAACCCCCATGAGCGGCGTGACCCTCACCGACGATCTGGGCGCCTATGCCGTCGGGGAAGAGACGGTCTATCCGCTCTCCTATGCGGAGGGCAGCCTGTTGTACTATGTGGACGGCGTGGCGCAGAGCGCGCCCGCGGTCACCGCCGGACCGCCCCTGACGGTGACGGGGCTGGAGATCCCCGCCGGAGACAGCGTGATGCTGATCTACCAGGCGGAGGTGACGCCCTTTGCTCCGCTGGGGGATGGGGCGATGATCACCAACACCGTCACGACGGCCGGAAGCTGCGGCGGCCCGATCACGGCCAGCGCCGCGATCACGCCGGACGAGACGCCCCGGCTCTCCATCGCCAAGTCCCTGAGTCCGGAACGGATCTCCGGCTGCGGCGAGGTGACGTATACCTTCGTGCTGCAGAACGTCGGCGGCGCGGCCGGGGCGGAGGCGGCAGTGTCTGTCGCCGACACATTCGACCCGGTGCTCTCCGGTCTTGCCGTCACTCTGGACGGCGAAGTCATGGATCCCGCGGGATACACCTACGACGCCGATACCGGCGCCTTTGCCACCGTGCCCGGCGCCCTCACGGTCCCGGGCGCGGGCTATGCCCGGCGGCGGGACGGCCAATGGCTCACCACCCCGGGGGTCACGGTCCTGAAGATCACCGGCACGGTATAACAAAACAGGAAGGACCCCTCGGGGCATGGCTTCCCCTTGAGGGGAAGCGGTCAGCCGCAAGGCGGACGGATGAGGCGTCAGGCACGATCTGCGACGGAGCGGGCGAGAAGGGGCTGCCAAAAAAGAGGCTTCGAGATAAGCGATCGCCGTCTCCGAGGATATAAAACAGGCGTGACCATTGCGGTCACGCCTGTTTCGCCGCTCTGTTCCGGATTATGGGTACAAAACCGATGCTCACGGTGACGGCGGACAGGGGAACACGCTGTCCCATCCTGCTTTTGCGGCGCTGTTCCTGCATTTCACCGGCAATAATCAGCCACTTAGCGCCAAACAGATGACAAAAGGCCGTTCTTGGTTTATGCTGTTTTCCAGTCAGTTGGTGTACACGCGACAGGGAGGGAGATCGCTTATGCAGGTCAAGATCGAGATCTCGCCGGAGCATACGCCTCCGCGGGCAGTCCTTTATACCGATCGAATAACGCCTGAAATACAGCGGGCGTTGGATATACTGCAGGGAAAAGACGCCCCGGTCCTGGCAGAGCGGGACGGACGTACGTTCCTGCTTTCCGGGCAGGATATCTACATGGTCCGGGTCGTGGACGGAGAAACAAAGCTCTATACGAAAAAGGAAGAGTTCAGCACACGAAAACGTCTGTATGAATTGCTGGATCAGGTAGGCGCCGGCTTCATGCAGATATCCAAATCCTGTGCCGTCAACCTGTCCTATGCAGAGAGCGTGGAAGCCGGTTTTGGAGGAAGCTTGCTCCTGAAGATGAAAAACGGGCTGTCCGATTATGTTTCCCGAAAGTACCTGCCCGACCTCAAAAACTATTTGGGACTATAGGAGGTAAGAACGATGAAGAAGAAAGACAGTATGTCGTTCATGGTCCAGCGCACCAAAACGACAGTGGCGATCTCCTCGTTTCTGTTTTTGCTCAGCTCCTTGATCGCCGATCTGAATATGGGCGGCGCCTATTCCGCTTCCGGTTATTCCGTCACGAAAATGGCTCTCGGCAGCTTGGGGATCGGGCTCGGTTTCGGCATTCCCTGTCTCGTTTACACCAACGAAAAGCTGAGCCGTTCTGTGCAGATCTCGGTTCACATGGTGACCGGCTGCACCGTCATGCTGGCCATCGCGTTTCTTATCGGCTGGATCCCGACAGATAAAGGCCTGCTCCCGTCTCTGCTGGCGATCCTTTCCATGCTCCTGACCGCCTTTATCATTGCCGTTTTCACGTACCGCCGGCAAAAGAAGCTGGCAAAAAGGATCAACCGGGAACTGGAGAAAAGACGCAGCTAAAACGCTCTCATGCCGGCAAAGAGTATGCTGCTTGATCCATACCCGCCGCCAATCAAAGCCTGAAAGGGGGCACTTCCCAGCGGAGTGCCCCCTTCCAGGTCCTTTTTTTTGGGTTTTTACTCTTCGATCAGGTATTTCAAAATCTGCACCGCGTTGCTGGCCGCGCCCTTGCGGATCTGGTCGCCGCAGCACCAGAGTGTCAGGCCGTTCCCGTCGGTGAGGTCGTCCCGCACCCGGCCGACCCACACCAGGTCCTGGCCGCTGGTGTCCAGAGGCGTGGGGTAGCAGCGCCCCTCGTAGTCCTCGATGAGGCGGCAGCCGGGGAAGCTCCGGATGGCCTCGTTGGCCTCGGCGATGGATACCTTCCGCTCCGTGCGCAGCGTCACCGCGATGGAGTGGGAGCGCATCACCGGCACACGGACGCAGCTGCAGGTGACGGTCAGCTCCGGGTCGTGGAGGATCTTCCGACCCTCGTTCTGCATCTTCATCTCCTCATCGGTGTAAAGATTGTCCAGCATGGAGCCGATGAAGGGGATCACATTCAGGGCGATCTGGGTGGGGAAGACCTTGCTCTTCACTTCCTCGCCCCTGGCGATGGCCTCCATCTGCTCTTCCAGCTCCACAAGGCCGCCCTGGCCCGCGCCGGATACGGCCTGATAGGTGCAGGCCACCATGGAGCGGATGGGGGAGAGCTTGTGGATGCCCGCCACCGCCATGGCGGTGATGATGGTGGAGCAGTTGGGGTTGGCGATGATGCCCTTGTTGGCCCTGGCGTCCTCGCCGTTGATCTCGGGCACCACCAGAGGCACCTCCGGATCCATGCGGAAAGCGGAGGAGTTGTCGATGAACACCGCGCCGCTCTTCACGATGGCGGGGGCGAACTGCTTGGACATTTTCCCCTTCACGGCGCCCAGCACGAAATCCATACCGGCAAAGCTGTCGTCCGTGGCCTCCTCCAGCACGTATTCCTTTCCCCGGAAGGTCACGGTGCCCCCGGCGCTCCGGGCGCTGGAGAGGACCTTCAGCTCCGAGACGGGGATATCGTATTCCTCCAGGACGTTGAGCATCTCCCGGCCCACGGCTCCCGTGGCGCCCAGGACGGCGATCTTGCACTCTTTCATGTTCGTCTCTCCCTTCCGTTTTTATCCGGTGAACCCGTCATAGAGTACGCGGATGGCTTTTTCAAAATCACTGTTTTCCACGCCCACGATGATGGAAAGCTCGTCCGCCCCCTGGGCGATGGTGCGGATGTTCAGCCCGTGCTGGCCCAGAGCCTGGAACAGCCGGCCGGAGGTGCCGGGACGGGAGGTCATTTTCCGGCCCACCGCCGCCACCAGGGCGATGCCGTCCTGGATGCGCACATCGTCGGGGCGGCAGTTTTTCTGGATGTCCGCCACCACCTCATACAGAGAGCTCTCCAGCGCGGCGGACGCCACCACCAGAGCGAAGCTGTCCAGACCCAGGGTGATGTGCTCCACGGCGGCGTGGTAGCGGTCCAGGATCTCCAGGGCGTTCCGGAGAGTGAGGCTGGTGTTCATGTTCCGCTTGAGCACGGTGAGGATGGTGAAGTTCTTCCGCCCGGCGATGCCGGTAATGAGCCGCTCCTGATCCTGCTCCTGGGCGACCCGCTCCACGATCATGGTGCCGGGGTCCTGGGGGCGATTGGTGTTGCGGATATTCAGAGCGATGCCCCGCTCCTTCACCGGCAGGATGGATTCCTCGTGGAGCACGGAGGCACCCATGAACGCCATCTCCCGCAGCTCGCCGTAGGTGATCTTGGGGATGGGCTTGGGATCCTTCACGATTTTGGGATCGGCCATGAGGATGCCGGACACGTCGGTCCAGTTTTCATAGATGTCCGCGTCCGTCGCGGCGGCGGCCAGCGCGCCGGTGATGTCGCTGCCGCCCCGGGTCATGACCTTGATCTTGCCGGTGGGAGCCCGGCCGTAGAAGCCGGGGATGACCACGTGGTCGTATTTCTTCACAGCGGCGGCGAGGGCGGCGTCGGTCTTTTCCCGGTCCACCCGGCCGTCGAAGCCGAAGAACACGCAGTCGGCGGCGTCCACAAAGGTATAGCCCAGGAACTCCGCCATCAGCCGGGAGGTGAAATACTCGCCCCGGGAGACCAGCTCGTCCACCGGCATCTCCTTGGAAAGCCGGGCGCGGAGGGCGTCGAAATCCCGCTCCACGTCGTAGGTGAGTCCCAGCTGGTCCCGGATCTCGGCGAACCGGGTGCGGATAGAGGTGAGGATGTCGTCGCAGGGGACCCCGTAGGTGAGATGGGCGTGGCACAGATACAGCAGATCCGTGAGCTTGTGGTCGCCGGAGCTTCGTTTGCCCGCGGCGGAAACCACCACGATCCGCCGGGCCGGATCGGACAACACGATGTCCCGGACTTTTTTGAACTGGTCGGCGCCCGCCACGGACGAGCCGCCGAATTTGGCAACTTTCAGCATATTATTCCTCCAACGCGGCGAAAAACAGGTCGCCGCCGTCTTTTCGAATGATCCGGGCGATGGCGTGCATCCGCTCCACGCTCACCGGCTCCGTCACGGCCCGGACGCTCTCGCCGGCCGAGAGGAGCTTTGCGATGGGCAGACGCCGGGAATCGGCCGGGGAGAGGCGCACGTAGTACGGATGCTCCTCGCCGCTGTTGTCTGCCTCCACGGCGGAACAGCCCACCGGGAACATGGCCCGCTGCCCCTGGAGCACGCAGCTGAGATCCCGGATCACCGCCGAGGCGGTGGGGAAGCGCCCCGCCCCCTGGCCCATGAGCACGATGGGACCGACGTTTTCCCCCACGTATCTGGCCATGTTGTAGTTTTTCCGCACGGAGCACTCCGGCGCGCCGGAGGGGAACAGGGTGGGCTCCACATAGGCGCTCACGCTTTTGCCCGCCGGACGGCCCCGGGTGATGAGCCGGCAGGTGAGCCCTCTGGCCTGCAGGTCCTTCACGTCCTCCGCGGTGAGGTGCTCGATGCCCTCGCAGGCCGCGCCGGTCTGGGGCAGGCGGCCGAAGGCCACCGCGCAGCCCAGCTGCATCTTCCGCATGGCGTCCAGCCCGGACACGTCCGCGGTGGGATCCGCCTCCGCGTAGCCGAGAGCCTGGGCCTCCTTCAGCGCGCCGCCGTAGTCCAGGCCGGAGCTCTGCATGGCGTCCAGCATATAGTTCGTGGTGCCGTTGAGGATGCCGGAGAGGGAGCGGATGGAGTCGCTCTCCGCGGCCAGAGCCAGATTGTGCAGAAAGGGCACGCCCCCGCCGCAGGCGGCGGAAAACAGGAAAGCCGCGCCCGTCCGCCGGGCGATGGCGTCCAGCTCGATGCCGTGAGCGGCGCAGAGCGCCTTGTTGGCGGTGACGAAATGCCTCCCGCTCTCCAGAATGCGGGCGGCGTAGGTGAAGGCGGGCTCGATCCCGCCCATGACCTCCGCCACCGCCTCCACGGCGGGATCGGCCAGGATATCATCCAGAGAGGTGACGTGGAAGGGCTCCGTGGCCTTTCCCTCCCGGACCAGCACCGGGCCCAGGGAGAGCCCCCGGGCAGAGGCGAGCATCCGGCAGACGCCCACGCCCACGGTGCCGTAACCCAAAACAGCGACTTTCATGGCAAAGCTCCCAAATGTCCGCATAATATGGACAAATGTATTTGATGGGTGGTATTGTAACAGAAAGCCGGGGAAAATGCAAGAGCCTTTTCCCCGGTTTTCCACGTGTTTTTCTCTTGATTATACAGCAGATTTCACATATTCCCCGTGGCGTACATGATGGCGGAAAGAGCGGCCACCGGCGCGGTCTCGCAGCGGAAGATCCGCGGGCCCATGGAGCAGATCTTCAAACCCATCACCCGGGCCAGCTCCGCCTCAAAGGGCTCGAACCCGCCCTCCGGGCCGGTGAGGATGGCGGCGGAGCGGATCTCCCCGGCGGCCTCTACCGCGTCCTTCAGGGCCTGACGCTCGCCCGTCTCGTACATGAAGAGGGGCAGATCGGTGGTGTTGGCCTTGTTGAAGGCTTCCGCCAGATCGTCCAGCACCCCCACGGTGGGGATAACGCCCCGGCCGGACTGCTTGGCGGCCTCCTCGGCGATGCGCTGCCAGCGCGCGACCTTCTTTTCCATGTCGCCGGAGAGCTTCGCCACGCACCGGTGGCTCTGGAAGAACCAGATCTCGGCGGCGCCGGCCTCGGTGCATTTCTGGATGATGTAATCCACTTTATCCCCCTTGGGCAGGCCGCAGAGGATCAGCGTGCGGACGCTGGGCTCCCCCTGACAGGGGACGACATCAAAGACCTCGGCCTCCACCTCCTCCGGGGTGATCTTGGTCACGGTGCAGTGGTGGTCCTGGCCGCCGTCGCATACGATCAGCCGGTCGCCGATCCGCAGCCGGAGCACCTTGGCGTGGGCGGCGTCCTCCCCGAGGATAAAGGCGGTACCCCCGGCGATGCTGCTGCCGCCGGTGAGAAAGAATCTGGGCATGGCGGTGACCTCCTGAACGATCATCAAGTACCGTTATTATGGCATAGAAATCCGCATAATGCAAGAGAGGAACCCCGCCCCTCCGCCGGGAATAGTCTGGAGGGGAGGTGAGGAAATGGACACAGCAAGGATGCGCCGGGTCCTGGAGCGGATCTCCGCCCCGGCGCCGCCCCCGCCCCGTCCCGGACCGGGCGGACCGCCGCCTCCGCCTCCGGAGAAGCCGGACGCCCTTCTGGACGGAGAGGGGCAGCTGCTGGACCTGTGCCGGGAGATGCGCGCCCGGAGCCGTGCGCTGGGCCGGGAGCTCACCGGGGTGGAACGGGCTTCCCGCCGCCGGCGGGAGCAACTGGAACGCCGCTGGTTTTTGGATCATGGGGACCGCCCGCCCCGGCCGATCCTGCCCACAGAGCGCCGCAGACCCGGCGTCTCCGCCCTGCTTGGAGAGGCCTGGCGGCAGTGCGGCTGGCTGGAAAAACGGTATGACGAGCTGGCCCGGAACGCCCCGGACCGAGAGCAGCGGCGCCTGTTCGCCGCGCTGGGCCGCAGCGCCGGGGAGAGCCGGAGACAGCTCCGGTTCCTGATGGAACGGGCCGTGAGATAAAGCCGCGCCGGAGGCAAGCTGCCTCCGGCGCCGATCTTTTC
>JAFRDL010000174.1 GCA_017411265.1 Oscillospiraceae bacterium
CTCGCAGATGCTCGCACGCATGGAGGCGGAGTTCTCGCCCACGCCGGCGGTACAGGTGATCATGTCCACGCCGTTCATGGCGGCGGCATAGGAGCCCACAGATGTCGCTACCTCGTAGGCGAACTTGTCCAGCGCCAGGCGGGCCCGCTCGTTGCCCTCGGCCGCGGCGTTGTCCAGATCCCGGAAGTCGGAGCTGACGCCGGAGAGGCCCAGCACGCCGGACTTCTTGTTGAGGATGTTCAGCATCTCGTCCACAGTGAAGCCGTACTTGTTCATGATGAACTGCAGCAGAGCGGGGTCGCAGTCGCCGGAACGGGTGCCCATGGGCACGCCGGCCAATGGGGTCAGGCCCATGGAGGTGTCCACGCACTTGCCGTCGATGCTGGCGGAAACGGAGGAGCCGTTGCCCAGGTGGCAGTTGATGACCTTGGTGCCGGGCTTTCCGGCGATCTCACAGGCGCGGGCAGGCACGAACCGGTGGGAGGTGCCGTGGAAGCCGTAGCGGCGGAGGGAATCCTTTTCGTAGTACTCATAGGGCAGGGCGTAGATATAGGCCTTGGGCGCCATGGACATGCCGAAGGAGGTATCGAACACGGCCACCTGAGGAGTACCGGGCATGACCTCCTGGCAGGCCTTGATGCCCATCAGGTTGGCGGGATTGTGCAGGGGGCCCAGGGGGAAGCACTTTTTGATGGCCTCCTCACAGGCGTCGTCCACCAGGCAGGACTCGGTGAACTCGCTGCCGCCGTGCAGCACACGGTGACCCACGGCGCCGATCTCTTCCATGGTCTCCACCACGCCGTACTCGAGGCTGACCAGCTTTTCCAGGACCGCCGCGATGGCTTCCTTATGGGTGGGGAAAGGGATATCCGCCTGGAAGGTCGGCTTTCCGTTGAGAGGCTTGTGTGTCAGACGTCCGTCCAGACCGATCCGCTCGCAAAGACCTTTGGCCAGAAGGGACTCGTCCTCCATATCGATCAGCTGATACTTCAGGGAAGAACTGCCGGCATTGATGACCAGAATTTTCATTGACACAATTCCTTTCCGTATTGTAAATCTTTCGGTTTCGGGGTAATATTGACATACACTTTTATTATTTTACCGTTTCATGCCGGAAAACGCAATACTTTATACGGAAAGAAATGAGAGGTTTTTTTGTGAGAGCGGTCGGGATCACAGCCGAATACAATCCGTTTCATTTCGGACACCTTTACCAGCTTTCCCGCATCCGGGAACGCTTCGGAGCGGATGTGCCCGTTGTCGCCGTGATGTCCGGAGATTTCGTTCAGCGCGGCGAGGCGGCCGTGTTTTCCAAATTTGCCCGGGCGGAGGCGGCGGTGCGCTGCGGCGTCTCTCTGGTGCTGGAATTGCCGCTGCCCTGGAGCCTGTCCTCCGCGGAGGGCTTTGCCCGCGGGGGGATCGGCGTCCTGCAGTCTGTCGGCGCAGTGGACGCGTTCTGCTTCGGAAGTGAATCCGGCGATGGGGAGGGCATTCGCGCGTGTGCCGCCGCCCTGGATACGCCGGAGTTTTCCACCGCCTTGCGCCGGGCGCTGGCGGAGGGCGTTTCCTTTGCGGCGGCCAGGGAAAGGGCGCTGATCTCCCTCGGCCTGGACGGGCCGGAGATCCTGCGTTCCCCCAACGATATTCTGGGCGTGGAGTATATCCGCGCCGCAAAGCGGCTTGCCTTTGACGCGGCGTTTGTTCCCATTCCTCGGGACGGCACGGTCCATGACGGGGCCGGAAGCGCCTCGGATCTTCGGCGGCGCATGGGAGAAAGTTCGGATTGGCTGGAACGGATCCCGCCGGAGGCCGCCGCGGTCTTTGCCCGGGAGATCCGGGAAGGGCGAGGGCCTGTCCTCCCGGAGGATCTTCGTCTGCCGCTGCTCTCCCGGCTGCGGGACCGGGACAGGAAAGACTTCGCCGCGCTTCCGGACGCGGGGGAAGGACTTGAAAACCTCCTTTTTGAAGCTTCCCGGCGGGAATCGTCCCCGGAAGCCATCGCCGCGGCGGCAAAGTCCAAGAGGTACGCGCTGTCCCGTCTTCGCCGGATGGTGACATGCGCCGCGCTGGGCGTCCGGGACGGCATGGCCGACGGGATCCCTCCGTATCTTCGGGTGCTGGCATTGGACGATCGGGGCGCGGAGGTCCTGCGCCGGATGCGGGAAAACGCGTCTCTTCCGGTGATCACGAAGCCGGCCCATATCCGAAAGGAAGACGAAGACGCCAATGCGGTTTTTGATCTCGGCAGCCGCGCGCACGATCTGTACGTTTTGGGCTTTCGGGATCCGACGCAGCAGACGGGCGGCGGCGATATGCGCGCCGCGCCATTCATCTATACGAGGGAGGAACTGACGACATGAAGATCATGCATCCCGCGGACATTCTGATTCCGAAAGTAAAAGATATGACGGCATGGAGCGTGGTCGCCTGCGACCAGTTCACCTCTCAGCCCGAGTATTGGGCTGCCGCAGAGGAGAGAGCGGGAAACGGGCCCTCGGCGCTCCGGATGATCCTGCCCGAGGCATGGCTGAAGACCCCGCGGGCGGAAGGGGCAGAAAAACGGATCGCCGAGACGATGGAGGCGTATCTCGACCGCGGTGTTTTCCAGGAGCTTTCCGACTGTTTCCTCTATCTGGAGCGGGTCCAGCCGGACGGACGTATCCGCCGTGGATTGATGGCAGCATTGGATCTGGAGCAGTACGACTTTGTTCCCGGCAACCGGGCCGGTGTCCGGGCCACGGAGGGCACGGTGGAGGAGCGTCTGCCGCCGCGGATCCGGATCCGGTCTGCCGCCGCGCTGGAGATGCCGCAGACCATGGTGCTCATGGACGACCGGGACGACCGGGTGCTGGGTCCGCTGGAGAACGCCAGGCACAGGATGAAAAAGGTCTATGATTTCGATCTCATGCTCGGCGGAGGACGCGTGTCCGGATGGCGGGTGGACGGCGCTCTCCGGGACACGGTGCAGGCGGCGCTGGATTCCCTGGCCGATCCGGCCCTGCAGCGTGAGAAGTACGGAGAAGCGGCGGCAAACGGCCCCATGCCCTTTGCCGTGGGAGACGGAAACCACTCCCTGGCGGCCGCCAAACGCTTCTGGGAGCGGATCCGCGAAGGCATTCCCAAAGAGGAAGTCTCGGCCCATCCGGCCCGATTTTCCCTGGTGGAAGTGGGCAATATCCACGAAAGCGCGCTGGATTTCGAACCCATCCACCGGGTAGTGTTTGACACGGATACCTCCGATTGGGATACAGATTTTTCCGCGCATCGGGGGGAATGGGAGGACGTTTCCCGCACCATCGGGGAGAGAGTGAACGCCGCCGACGCCTTTTGCCGTGCATACATTGCCGCCCACGGCGGTCATGTGGATTACATCCACGGGGACGAAACGGCCCGAGAGCTGGGAGACCGCCCTGGCTGCGGGGCGGTGATCCTGCCTCCCGTAGAAAAGGACGGGCTCTTTTATTCGGTTCTCACCGGCGGAGCCCTGCCCCGGAAGAGCTTTTCCATGGGCCACGCGGAGGACAAGCGCTATTATCTGGAGTGCCGCAGGATTCGGTAAAAGCGGGCAAAAGAAGTCCGCGGCCTTGAGGCCGCGGACTTCTTCATATCACAGGAAGCTGAACATAAAACGTGTTTTTTCCCTCACCGCTTTCGCACCAGATCTTTCCCCGGTGCTCCTCCACGATGCTTTTGGCGATGGCTAAACCCAAACCATAGCTCCCGTCACCGCTGCGTGCGCTGTCCTTCCGGTAAAAACGGCGGAAAACCGCCTCGCAGTCAGCGGCCGACATGGGTTCACCCGGAGTGGATACAGAGAGCAGACAGTGGCCACGTCCCTTTGTGGACAGGGAGACCGTGACCTCACCGGGGGCGGAATATTTCTGGGCGTTGTCCAGCAGGATCTCCGTCACCTGGCGCAGATGGTTTTGACTGCCGAGGCAGCGGACGTTCGGCGCGATCTCGCTTTTCAATTCCAGTCCCTTCTCATAAAACAAAGGTTCAAAGGGAAGGAGAGCATCCGTCACCAATCCGGATAAGTCGAATGTTTCAAATTTCTCCCGCATTCTTCCGTTCTCTGCCCGGGCCAGAGAGAGAAGTCCCTCCACCAATGTCTGCATCCGGTGGGACATGGTAACGATATTCTTTAAAAAACGCCTCTTCTCCTCCTCGCCGAAATCCGGGGAATCGAGCATTTCCGCGTTGGTGAGGATCACCGTCAAAGGCGTTTTCAGTTCATGAGAAGCATCGGACACGAACTGCCGCTGCTGGTCCCACGCCTTCTCCGCCGGGCGCGCGGACCATCTGGCAAGCAGGAGACTGAGCAGGAAAAAAACGGCAAGGCTCCCCAGTCCGATAAACACGCAGTTCCTCGTCAGGCTTCGCAGCGTGGCCCCTTCGCTGGACACGTCGGCAAAAATGATATACCCGCTGCCGTTGGAAACGGTCCGGTAATACCGGAGAGAGTATTCCGGGATCAGTCCGGTGCCGTCGTCGCCGGAGAGCGCGGCGTTCACGATTTTTGAGAGAAACGCCGTGTCGCTCAGGTCATAATAGCTCTCTCCGTTCACACGTATATCGCCCCACAGGGAGATCCGCACGGTAAAATAGGGCAGGCGGGAGGAGGAGATCCCCGGCCAGTTGAGCTGCAGGGGATCCGCCGCCACCGTTTCCATCATGGCCACGCTTTCCCTCTCCAGGTTTTGCCTGGTAAATCGGAGCACCAGTCCGAAGATCACGCAGAGCATAACGAGGACGATGGCCATGGTGATGCAGATGAAGCGGATCCGCATTTTTTTCAGCATGTTTCCGCCACCTCCAGATGATAACCGAGCCGGCGTACGGATTCGATCCGAACGTTGGAGCCGATGCTCTGCAGCTTTTTCCGAAGAAAACCAACGTAAACCTCTACATGGTTTTCCACCGCGTTGGAGTCGAAGCCCCATACCCGGGACAGGAGCACTTCCTTGGACAGATTGTTTTCCCGGGACTGGAGAAGCAGTCTCATAACATCGAATTCCTTTGCGGAGAGCCGGAGCTTTTTTTCGCCGCAGACAAGGGTGCCGGATGCCAGGTCCAGCGCGGTGTTGCCGTAGCGCAGCTCGTCTACCTGTCCGCCTTGACGCCGCAGCAGAGCGTTGATGCAGGCCAGCAGCTCCCGGGTGTCAAAGGGCTTGGTGAGATAATAATCCGCCCCGGCGTTCAGGCCCTCGATCCGGTCCTCCAGACCGGACCGGGCGGTGAGCATGAGAATGGGTGTGGAATTGCGCTTGGCACGGACCTCCCGCGCCAACTGATAACCGTCCATTTTCGGCATCATCACGTCCAGGATCAGCAGATCGTACACGCCCAGCTGCGCATAATCCCAGCCGGATTCTCCGTCATAGGCCACTTCCACCGTAAAGCCCTTGTTTTCCAACAAGGCTTTCAGCGAGTCCGCCAGCAGCTTTTCATCTTCCACGATAAGGATCTTCATATCGATCGCCTCTTTTCCCGACAACTATACTACAGAATAAAACTGAAAAGAAACTGAAATAGAGAATTGTTAAAAAAACTTTTACAGCCCTCTCTCGCTGTGCTATGATGATGGACAGAAAAAGAAGGGAAGCGACTTTGCATGATTTCGGAGAAAATGTGTTTTTACACGCTGGAAAACCCGTCCGGCACCCGGCTCACGCTCACCGACGCCGGCGCTGCGGTCACGTCCCTGACGTATCGCGGCGTGGACGTTGTTCTGGGCTGGGGGGATCCCGGGATATACGCGGATAATCCCAGCTTTTTCGGCGCCACCGTGGGACGCTGCGCGAATCGGACGGCGGGCGCTGCGTTTTCCCTGGATGGACGGACCTGGATTCTCGGCAGGAACGACGGGCTGAACAACCTCCACAGCGGGCCGGACGGCTGGCACGCCCGCCGCTGGGAAACGGCGGACGTCGGAGATGATTTCGTGACCTTTTATCTGGACAGTCCCGACGGCGACCAGGGGTTTCCCGGTCGGGTCCGCATCTGGGCTATGTACACCCTGACCGCCGCCGACAGAGTGCATATCCGGTTCAAAGCAGTTCCCGAGTCGGACTCGATCCTCAATGTGACCAACCATGCCTATTTCAATCTGAACGGTCACGGCAGCGGCAGCGTGGAGGGCCATATCCTTCAGCTCAATGCCGACTCTTATACGCCGTGCGGCGAGGGACTCATCCCCACCGGCGAGATCGCGGACGTTACGGGAACGCCCTTCGATTTCCGCGCCGCCCATCCCATCGGCCGGGATCTCCACGGCGCGCATCCTCAGCTGACGGCGGCGGGCGGATTCGATCACAACCTTTGTCTGTCCGGCTCCGGGCTGAGGACGGCCGGAACGCTCCGGGGTGATAAAACCGGGATCGTTCTGGAGCTCATCACCGACCGGCCCGGCGTGCAGTTTTACTCCGGCAACTCTCTCCGCGGGGAGGCCGGAAAGGGGGGCGCGATATATTTGCGGCACGGGGCCCTATGTCTGGAGACCCAATGCTGGCCGGACGCCATCCACCACGAAAGCTTTCCGTCTCCCGTTGTTTCCGCCGGAGAGGAGTGGACCACGGAGACGGTCTGGGCGTTCCGTACGGACGGCGGCGCTTGACATTATTTCCTGAAAGTGATATCCTCCAGACAATCGATCAAACGCTGAGACGGGAAAGAGTACGACCACAACGCATACCCAGAGAGAAGGCGGCCGGTGCGAGCCTTTGTATGCGCTGATCGGAAGCCATCCCCGAGCGGCCGGGAGCAAAGGTCATGCCGACTATGCCTGGACGGAGGCCCGCCGTTAGAAGGGAAACCGGTTTTCTGCCGGGCAAAGCGCGGGCAAATGCCCGAATTCAGGTGGTACCACGGATCATTCCGCCCTGAGCCGATGCGGCTCAGGGCGGTTTTCATTTCACAGGAGGAAAAGAATATGGAAAAAAAGCGGTACGATCAATCCCGGAAGCTGGACAATGTATGTTACGACATCCGCGGCCCCGTCATGGACGAGGCCATGCGCATGGAACAGCGCGGCGCGAAGATCCTGAAGCTGAACATCGGCAACCCCGCGCCCTTCGGCTTTTCCGCTCCGGACGAGGTGATCCTGGACCTCATCTACAATCTCCGGAGCTGCGAGGGCTACTCGGATTCCCTGGGACTGTTTTCCGCCCGAAAGGCCATCATGCAGTACTGTCAGCTGAAAAAGATCCCCAATGTGGGCATCAACGACATCCTCACCGGGAACGGAGTCAGTGAGCTCATCACGCTCACCATGCAGGGCCTGCTGGACACCGGGGACGAGATCCTGGTGCCCGCTCCCGACTACCCCCTGTGGACTGCTGCCATCACCCTCTCCGGCGGTACGGCCGTTCACTATATCTGCGACGAGCAGTCCGGCTGGTACCCGGACGTAAACGACATCCGATCCAAGGTGACGGACCGGACAAAGGGCATCGTGGTCATCAATCCCAACAACCCCACCGGGGCGCTGTATCCCAGGAGCGTACTGGAGGATATCGTGCAGGTGGCGCGGGAGCACGACCTGATCCTTTTCGCGGACGAGATCTACGATCGGCTGGTGATGGAAGGGGAGGACGAGCATGTGGCACTGGCCTCTCTGGCACCGGACCTGCTGACTCTGTGCTTCAACGGCTTGTCCAAGTCCCACCGGGTAGCCGGCTTCCGCAGCGGTTGGGTGTGTCTGGCCGGCGACAAATCCAGAGCGCAGGGCTATATCGACGGGATCAATCTGCTGGCAAAGATGCGGCTGTGCTCCAACGTCCCTGCCCAGAGCATCATTCAGACCTCCCTGGGCGGATATCAGTCCGTGGACG
Source organism: Oscillospiraceae bacterium (assembly GCA_017411265.1). Classification (GTDB taxonomy): domain Bacteria; phylum Bacillota; class Clostridia; order Oscillospirales; family Oscillospiraceae; genus Apopatocola. The sequence goes on from JAFRDL010000174.1 coordinate 7,833, forward strand.
AATACCTTCGGCCGGGCGGGCGGATCTATGAGCAGCGGGAATACATTTGGAAAGCGCTCACCGATATTCCCGGCATCACGGCGGTCAAGCCCCGGGCGGCGTTTTACATTTTCCCGAAGGTGGACGTGAAAAAGTTCAGCATTCACAGCGACGAGCAGATGGCGCTGGATCTTCTCAAGCAGAAAAAGATCCTTGTCACCGCCGGAACAGGCTTCCACTGGACGGAACCGGACCACTTCCGCATCGTGTATCTGCCGGATCTGGTGCAGCTCCAGGATGCCACGGCCCGGATGGCGGATTTCTTCTCGAAATACCGTCAGAAATAGAAAAACGGCTTCCCGTACCGGGAAGCCGTTATGAATCGATGGACAGATGCAGGATACGCACATCTTTTTCCAGGGCATACCGCAGGGTGTTCAGCGTACCGCCGCGCTGACCGTCGTAGCAGGCGATGATGAGATCCGCGTGGTCCACCATATAGCGGTTCCGGTTCATCATGCATCCGGGGGTGTAGTCCGTCTGCAGCAGCGTCTGCCTGTCGCATTCGCTGACGAGGCGCTCGTATCGACGTTTCTGCGCCGGCGGCCACCGGTCCGCCTGTCCGGAGAAGGGGATAGCAGCCTCTACGGTGATCTCCGGGTGCTCCTCCCGGAGCGCCATCACCGCTTCGCAGAAGTAGAGATCGCAGCCCTCCGCCATGCCGCAGATGAAGTCCTTGAATCCGGCGGAATACACCGCTTCCGCCGTATCGTAGATCCGCTGCTTCAGATCCAGGCACCGGGGATCGTCCTCGTCGTAGCCCCAGGGGAGCTTGGCGGAGCGGTGCCCCGTAAATGTGCAGACCGGCATGTTCTCACCTCCTTTTTTGATTGTACTTCTCCGGCGGAGAAAAGTCAAAGCAAAACCCCCGCCATGTCGTGACTTGATTTTTTTCGTCCATGTGATATAATACAGCTACATTCGAATAAGGATATGTCTTCAGGGCAGGGTGAAATTCCCGATCGGCGGTACAGTCCGCGAGCCGTACGGCAGACCCGGTGTGACTCCGGGACCGACAGTTACAGTCTGGATGGAAGAAGATGCGGAGTTCCAAAGCTCTCATTGCGTCCGGAGCATATCGTTCTTCGGACGCATTTTTCTGTCAAAGGAGTAGAAAAAATGAGCAAGCTGTGGAACAACGCAAAGGACAATCTGTCGTTTCTTCTGGTGTGCGTGGCGGTGTTCGCCGTCATCCTGATCCTGGCAAAGCTGTTTGAGAAACGCTTTGTCGCCCACAAAAAGAAGGCTCAGGGGGCCAGGTATATCGCTTATGTGGCCATGTTCTCCGCCATCGCGGGGGCACTGATGCTTCTGGAGGTCCCGCTGTTTTTTGCTCCGTCCTTCTACAAGATGGACCTGAGCGAGCTTCCCGTGCTGCTGTGCTCCTTCTATTTGGGCCCCGTGGCAGGCGTGACCACGGAGTTCCTGAAGGTGGTCATCAAGCTGCTTTTGAAAGGCACTTCCACCGCCTTTGTGGGCGATTTCGCCAACTTCGTGGTGGGCTGCGTGTTCGTCCTGCCCGCCTCCGCCATCTATCACGCCCATAAGACCAAGCGGAACTCCATCATCGGCATGGTCGTGGGCACGCTGTGCATGGCGGTATTTGGCAGTATTTTCAACGCCGTTTATCTGATCCCCAAGTTCGCGCAGCTCTTCGGCATGCCCATCGAGGTCATCGTGGGCATGGGAAACGCCGTCAATCCCCGGATCATATCCGTTTCCACGCTGGCGCTGTATGCTGTGGTGCCTTTCAACCTGCTCAAGGGCGTTGTGGACTCCGTCCTCACGTTTTTGCTGTACAAGAGACTGGAAAAAGTGTTCTTTAAGGAAAGATCAAAATGACCGACGATTTCTCCCGCCGATTTGCCCAGGCGCGGCGGCAGATCATTGAAAAAGACTATCCCAGGCTGAATCCCCCCCAGCGGCAGGCGGTTCTTACCACGGAGGGCCCGCTGCTCCTTCTGGCGGGCGCCGGGAGCGGAAAGACCACGGTCCTCATCAACCGTGTCGCCAACATCCTTCGCTACGGCCGCGGCTCCGATACATACGAACTCCCGCCGGACGCCGACGAGAATACTCTCTCCGCGATGGAGGAAGCGGCCTCCGGTCATCGGCCGGTCACGGAAGAGCTGCGGCGTATGTGCGCGGTGGACCCTCCGGCCCCCTGGCAGATCCTGGCCATCACCTTTACCAACAAGGCGGCGGACGAGATGAAGGTCCGTCTGGAGAAAATGCTGGGTGCCGAAGGGGAGGGGGTATGGGCCCTCACGTTCCACAGCACCTGTGTGCGGATCCTGCGCCGGGACGCCGACCGCCTGGGCTTTCCCAAGAGCTTTACCATTTACGATCAGTCCGACAGTCTTTCCGTGATGAAACGGGTGCTGAAAGACATGAACGTGGATGATAAGACCTTTCCGCCCAAGGCCATGCTCGCGGCGGCCTCAAGGGCCAAGGGATCGCTGATCTCTCCGGAGCAGTTCGTCGCGCAGGAGGAGCGGTCCGGAGACATCCGACGGATCCGGGCGGCCCAGATCTGTCAGAACTATGCCAAACGTCTGCGGGACGCCGGCGCCATGGATTTTGACGACCTGCTGTACTACGCGGTCCGTCTTCTCCAGGAGAACCCGGACGTGCTGACCTATTACCAGAAGAAATTCCGTTACGTCCTCATCGACGAGTACCAGGATACCAACCACCTCCAGTATCTTTTCGCCGCTCTGATGGCGGGCGGGTACCGGAACATCTGCGTGGTGGGCGACGACGATCAGAGCATCTACAAGTTCCGGGGCGCCACCATCGAGAACATTTTGTCCTTTGAAAAGCAGTATACCGACGCCCGGGTGATCCGGCTGGAGCAGAATTATCGCTCCACCTGGAACATCCTTCGGGCCGCCAACGCCGTGATCGCCAACAACAAGGCACGGAAAGGGAAAAAGCTCTGGACGGAAAAGGACGGCGGCGAAAAGATCACCCTGTTTGTGGCCCGAAACGAGGACGACGAGGCAAGCTTTGTGGCCCGCACGATCCGCACCGGCGGACGGCCGATGCGGGATTACGCGGTCCTTTACCGCACCAACGCCCAGTCCCGGGCGGTAGAACTGGCGCTGAAAAACCTGGGCGTCAACTACCGGATCTTCGGCGGGACGCGATTCTTTGACCGGGCCGAGGTCAAGGACATGCTGGCGTATCTGTGCGTGATCGCCAATCCCACCGACGAGACGCGGCTGCTGCGGATCGTCAACGAGCCGCCCCGGGGCATCGGCGCGGCCAGCCTGGAAAAAGTGCAGAACATCGCCCGGGAAGAGGGAAAACCTCTTTTCGAAGTCATGTCCCAGGCCTCCCACTACGCCGGTGTCACCGCGGGGAAGCGCATGGAGGATTTCTGCGCCATGATCGTGGACCTCCAGGAGCTTGTCTCTCAGGTCCCGCTGGATGAGTTCTATTCCGCCGTACTGGACCGTACCGGCTACCTCCGGGCGCTGGAGGTCAAGAACAGCGATGAAAACCAGGCGCGGATCGAAAACATTCAGGAGTTGAAAAGCTCCATTATAAAAAGCATGGAGCAAAGCGGCGGCGACCTGTACAGCTACCTGGACGAGGTGGCCCTGTACACGGACATGGACACCTATGACCGAAATGAGGATGCCGCGGTGCTCATGACCATGCACTCCGCCAAGGGACTGGAATTTCCGGTGGTCTTTCTCATTGGCGTGGAGGAGGGGCTCTTTCCCGGTATGCTCTCCATCGGTGACGAGGGGGAGATGGAGGAGGAACGGCGGCTCTGCTATGTGGCCATCACCCGGGCGAAAGAAAAGCTGTACATCACCTGCGCCGCCCAGCGGATGCTCTACGGGCGCACCTCCGCCAACCTGCCCTCCCGTTTCACAGAGGAGATCCCTCCGGAGCTTCTGGACCGGCGGGGTGTGAGTCGGGAGCGCCGTCCCGAGCGGAGCCTTTGGGACGACGAAGGCGGTTTCCGGTATGACAGCTACGCCGATCGCGGCGGCTTTGAACGGCGCTCTTCCATCGGCGGCTACGGCAGACAGACGAATCCCGTTCGGACAGTCCGGCGGGAAACGCCGCCGCCACGGCCAAGGACCGTGCTCTCCGCACCCGTCACGCCGGACTTTCATCCGGGAGACCGGGTGGTCCACAAGGCATTCGGCCGCGGTGTGATCCGGAAGCTCACCCCCATGGGCGGCGATGCTCTGCTGGAGGTGGCCTTCGATTCCGGCGAGACAAAAAAATTGATGCTCCGCATTGCGGCCCAGCACATGCAGAAGGAAACCGATTGAAAGGGGAATGTAGTATTATGGAAGAACACGATGAATCCATGCATATGCACGTCCATGCCGACGGCACGGTGCACTGTCATTCCCACCCCCATACCCATCAGAACACCAAGACGGTACGCAACCGGCTGGCCCGGGTGATCGGCCATCTTCAGGCGGTGGACCGGATGGTGGAGGACGGCCGGGACTGCGCGGAGGTGCTGATCCAGCTGGCCGCCATCCGCAGCGCCATCAACAATATCTGCAAGATCATTCTGAGAGATCACATGGATCACTGCGTCATCGACGCCGTCCGTTTCGGAGACACCGAAACGCTGGAGGAGCTGAACAAGGCCATTGATCTCCTGATGAAGTAACTGAGAGGAATACTATGAAACGAGCAGCGCCCATCCTTGTGCTTTTGTTGTTTTTGATCCTGGGACTGGCGATCTTCTGGATCTTTCGCAGCGACGGCGGGACAAAACCGGTATCGCTGAACCCCTTCGCCGCCGCCACGGCCACTCCGGAACCGACGAATACGCCGGAGCCTACTGCGCCGCCCACGGCGACGCCCGCGCCTACCGCCACCCCGACTCCCACGCCCATGCCCACCATGCCGCCTACGCCGACTCCCTCGCCCACGCCCTCTCCCACGGCGGTGCCCACTCCCACGCCGGTGATCGTCCGGGAAAACAGCGGATCCTTCCGCTCGGATACAGGCACCTGGATCGACATCATCGTGAATTATAACGTGGAGCGCAACGGCAATGAGGCCAGGCTGAAGCTGGAGGCCTTTGTGGAGTCCTACTCCCTGGAGACCGCCAAGCGCACGGACGACGTGGCGTTTACCGTGGGCGGCTACACCATCAAGGATTCCTCCGGGCCCATCCACGTGGAGGACAATACCCAAAAAACAGAGACCCGGCTGGGCTCTGCGGAATTCGATGTCACACCGGGCAGCGAGGTCCGTGTGGATGTCTGGTGGTATTTCCTCGGCGTATACGGCGGAGAGAACAGCGATATCATCAAGGCGTCGGAGGTCCTTCAAATCCCGTGATCGTATCGTATACAGCAAAAAACCGTCTCCCGATTCGGGAGACGGATTTTTGCCGTATGAGGATCAGATGTAC
>JAFRDL010000175.1 GCA_017411265.1 Oscillospiraceae bacterium
ACCAGGCCATCAAGGCCCACGGCGTGATGAAGCGGGACCTCGACTACGTGGTGAAGGACGGAGAGATCATCATCGTGGACGAGGTCACCGGCCGTCTCATGCTGGGCCGCCGCTCCAACGAGGGGCTCCACCAGGCCATCGAGGCCAAGGAGCAGGTGGACGTCCAGAAGGAACACAAGACCCTGGCCACCGTCACCTTCCAGAACTACTTCCGGCTCTACGGCAAGCTCTCCGGCATGACCGGCACCGCCCTCACCGAGCAGGAGGAGTTCGAGGCCATTTACAAGCTGGATATCGTGGAGGTCCCCACCAACAAGCCCGTGATCCGCATCGACCACAACGACGTGGTGTTCAAAAGCGAGGCCGGGAAGGACCGGGCTATCCTGCAGCAGATCAAGGAGTGCCACCAGAAGGGCCAGCCCGTGCTGGTGGGCACCATCTCCATCGAAAAGAGCGAGTATCTCTCCTCCCTGCTGAAGCGGCAGGGGATCCCCCACAACGTGCTCAACGCCAAGTACCACGAGAAGGAGGCGGAGATCATCGCTCAGGCCGGCAAGCTGGGGGCGGTGACCATCGCCACCAACATGGCAGGCCGAGGCACCGACATCATGCTGGGCGGCAACAGCGAGTACCTGGCCAAGGCGGACCTGAAAAAGGCCGGGTACGACGAGGAGGTCATCAGCGAGGCCACCGGCTATGCCGAGACCGACGACGAGACCATCCTGGAGGCGCGGAAGCTTTTCCAGGAGCGGATGGCCGCCCACAAACAGGTCACCTCCGCGGAGGCGGAAAAGGTGAAGGAGGCGGGAGGCCTCTTCATCCTGGGCACCGAGCGCCACGACTCCCGGCGGATCGACAACCAGCTCCGGGGCCGGTCCGGCCGTCAGGGCGACCCGGGCGAGAGCCGGTTCTACCTGGCCCTCACCGACGACGTGATGCGCCTGTACGGCAGCGAGCGGCTGATCAGCGTTTTTGAGCGGATCGGCGTGTCCGAGGACGAGCCCATCGAGCACAAGATGCTCACCGGCGCGCTGGAGCAGGCCCAGAAGACGGTGGAGAGCCGCCATTTCCAGGCCCGGAAGAGCACGCTGGAATTCGACGACGTGATGAACGTCCAGCGGAACCTCATTTACGAACAGCGCCGGAAGGTGCTGGACGGGGAGGACATCCGGGAAAACATCCACGGCATGGTGGCCGAGACCATCGCCGAGGCGGCGGGGCATATCCCCGTGGAGAACGACGCCGACCTTCAGGAGCGGCTCAAGCCCCTGTACCGCCTGTTCGTCCGTCCGGGCGAGATCGTTTATCACGACGGCATGGGCGTGGAGGAGCTGACCGAGGATCTGCAGAGGATCGCCGACCGGGTGTACGCCCTGCGGGAGGAGGCCTTCGGCCTCATGCCCGACGGCACACCGCTGATGCGGGAGCTGGAGCGGGTGGTGATGCTCCGGGTGGTGGACGAGTACTGGATGGATCATATCGACGCCATGGACGACCTGCGCCGGGGCATCGGGCTCCGGGGCTACGGCAACGTGAAGCCCATCGACGCCTACAAGCAGGAAGGCTTCGACATGTTCGAGCAGATGATCGCCGGCATCCGGGCCGAGGTGGTCCGCCGGATCTACACCATCCGGGTGCGGAAGGAAGAAAAGGTGGAGCGCAAGAGCGTCGCCAAAGGCGCGGTAGCCAACGCCGGGGGTGACGCCAGCGTAAAGAAGCAGCCGGTGAAAAAAGTGAAAAAACCCGGCCGGAACGACCCCTGCCCCTGCGGGAAGCTGCGGCCCAACGGCCTGCCCATGAAGTACAAGGACTGCTGCGGCAGGAACGAATAAGCATATTCTGCGAGGCAATGGCATGGCTTTTACACTGACAGAAAAAAACGGCATTTCCTGGACCGCCACCGACGTTCTGGGGACGAAGCACCTGTTCACCCGGCGGCTGGGGGGCGTGGGGGACTATCCCTATTCCTCCAACCCGGACCCGGACTGGGAGGCCCGGGAGATCCAGGCCCGGGTCCGGGCCCAGTGGCTGGCGCTGCGGGACGCGGGGGGCTTCCCCGCGGAGGGCTTCTGCTTTACCCGGCAGGTCCACGCCACCCACATCCGGTACGTCACCGCCGCCGAGCGGAAGCTCCCGCCCCTGACCCACCGGCCGGAGGACTGCGACGGGCTGATCACGGACCGGCCCGGGGTGCCGCTGTGCGTGTTCACCGCCGACTGTGTGCCGGTGCTGCTCCACGAGCCTGCCGCCGGGATCGTCGCCGCGGTGCACAGCGGCTGGAAGGGTACGGTGCAGGACATGATGGGCGCCGCAGTGCGGGCCGTCCGGGACATGGGCGGCGCGCCGGAGAGGATCCGGGCCGCCATCGGCCCGGCCATCGGCCGGTGCTGCTTTGAGACCGGCCCGGAGGTGAAAGAGGCGGTAGAGGCCCTGCTGGGCTCCGACGCCGACGGCCTGTGCCCGCCGGAGGACGGCGTGGAGGGCAAGTACATGGTGGACCTCAAGGAGGCCAACCGCCGCCGGCTGCTCCAGCTGGGGGTAGCGGCGGAGCACATTGACGTATCTCCCGACTGCACCATGTGCATGGCGGACGTATACTGGTCCCACCGGGCCACCAAGGGCCTCCGGGGCACGCAGGCCGCCGTCATCATGCTTGAGGATCGCGTATGAAAGAGAAACAGAAAAAATGGCTGTCGCTGGTCCTGGCCCTGCTGCTGCTGCCGGGGCTCCTCTCCGCCTGCGGCCAGAAAGAGGAGGAGAGCGGGGATATCGAGCTGGACGACACCGTCTCCGGCGAGACCCTTACCGCCGGAGAGCAGGCGGACCACGTGTTCTCCCTGGCGGTGGACTATGAACAGGCCCTCAACCCCATCACGACCAAAAGCCAGCTCAACCAGATGGTGGGGGATCTGGTGTACGACCGGCTCTTCGACGTGGACGAGCATTTCCACGTCACCTCCCGGATCCTGGAGGACTGGGAATACGTGAAAGGGGAGGGCTCCTCGGGCGTGTGGGTGCTCACGGTGCGCCCGGACATCCAGATGCACGACGGCTCCCTGCTCACGGCGGAGGACATCACCTACTCCCTCTCCCGGGTCTTCACCAGCGGCGCGGCCCACTACCAGCTCCAGATGGGCCGGACGTACGTCAGCACCTACCAGGGACAGGTGTACCTGGTGGGGGACTATGACAACGCCCTGATGATCGCCAAAATGGCCGTGCCCATCATCAAGTCCGTGCCCAACTCCATCCTGGAGGACGTGCCCATCGGCTCGGGACCTTACATGTACAGCGAGGACCGGAAGACGCTGGTGAAGTTCGACGGCTATGAAAACGCCGCCGACCTTCCGCTGGACACCATCTATCTCCGGCAGTACGAGGGGCCGGAGGGGCTGATCACCGAGTACGAGAGCTCCCTGGTGGACATCGTGATCAACGACCCCACCAATATTTATAATATGGGCTACGGCGGGAAAAACGAGAAGCGCACCATTTACACCAGCAACATGCACTTCATCGGCTTCAACAGCGAGAGCGAGTTCTTCCGCTACGAGCCCTACCGGCAGGCCATGACCTACGCCTTCGACCGGGAGAGCCTGATCGACGACGTGCTGGACGGGGCGGCGGACGCCTCCGCGCTGCCCATCCACCCCAACAGCGACCAGTTCGACGCCAACACCAACAGCCGGCTGAGCTTTAACCCCCAGTGCGCCCTGCAGGAACTGGAAAAGGGCGGCTGCCGGGATCTGGACGCCGACGGGATGCTGGAATTCGCCCTCTCCGGCAACAAGATGGAGATCAACCTCAACTTCCTGGTGTGCGCCGACAACGCCTCCAAGGTCCAGGCCGCGGAGAAGATCGCCGCGGACCTGCGGTCCATCGGCATCGGCGTCACGGTGCGGCAGCTGAGCTGGAACGACTATATCGCCAAGCTCAAGGGCCCCCGGGACGAGGAAGAGGAAGAAGAGGAAGAGTGGAAGTGGGACATGTACTACGGGGAGATCGCCCTCACCGGGGACTGGAACACGCTGACGCTCTTCACCGGCGACTGGGAGAAGGACGGGACCCTGAACTACGGCAAGTGGGCCCTGGCCGAACTGGACAGCGCGGTCCACGCCTTCATGGGCGCCAAGGAGGAGGACCGGGCCGACGCGGAGAGCACCATGCTCCTCTCCTACAGCACCAACGCCCCCTTCGTGACGGTGTGCTTCGAGCGTCGGGAGCTCATCACCCACGTGGGCGTCATCACCGGCATCCAGCCCAACCAGTACAACGTGTTCTGCAACTTCGCCAACTGGAAGTTCCATCTGGACGAAGAATAAAAGGAGGAGAGCCAATGACGGATCGGGAGCTTCTGGAGCTGGCCCGCAAGGCGTCGGAGCGGTCCTATTCCCCCTACTCCCGCTTTGCCGTGGGGGCGGCGCTGGAATGTGAGGACGGAAGAGTCTTCACCGGCTGCAACGTGGAGAACGCCGCCTACGGGGACACCATCTGCGCCGAGCGCACCGCGGCGGTGAAGGCGGTCAGCGAGGGACATCGGGATTTCCGCCGCATCGCCATCTGGGGCGACAGCCGGGAGTACTGCTATCCCTGCGGCTCCTGCCGGCAGTTCCTGCAGGAGTTCAGCAAGGACATGACCGTGATCTGCGGCCGGGGGGACGGGACCTGGGTGAGCCATCCGCTCTCCGAGATGATGCCGTTCTTTTTCGATTTTTGAGATTCAGGAGAAAAACGCCATGAAACGCTGGCTGATTCCGGCGCTCCTTTGCCTGACGATGTGCCTGGCGCTGCTGCCCGCCCCGGGGCAGGCCGCGGGGGATGTCCCCGACTCCGGCGTTACGGAGGAGGGCCTGGCCTGGGCCCGGGAGCGGGGAAAGAATACCGTTGCCATCACCGGGTGGGACGCGGAGCTCCTTCCGGCGGACGTGACCGTCCCCGGGGAGATCCACGGCCTGCCCGTCACGTCCATCGGGAAGAACGCCTTTCAGGACTGCCAGGATCTGGTGAGCATCGCTTTGCCGGAGAGCATCACCGATATCGGCGAGGGCGCCTTCTTCCGATGCCAGAGCCTGGAAGCGGTCACACTGCCGGAGGGGCTCACCAGGATGCCGAAGGAGGCCTTTTCGGGATGCATCCGGCTGAAAGAGATCGTGCTTCCGGAGACGCTGGTCTCCATCGGAGACTTGGCCTTCTCAAGCTGCAGCTCCCTTTCGGAGATCAACATTCCGAAGAGCGTCCGCTCTCTGGGAAGAAACGCTTTTGCCGTCTGTAACGGTCTGCTCATGATCCGCTTCCAGCACGGTTTCCACGACCGTCTGTCCTTCGGAACGAACTGCTTCGACGAAGTGTGGCCGGTGAGGTACCCGTTGGCCATTGCCGTGCCCGACCCGGAGAGAGTCCAGAATTCCATCCGGAACAACAACTGGAAAAAACAGGGCTGGGACGTCCGGTTTTTCTCCCTTGACGAGGTCAGCGATCTCCCTGCCGGAGAGGACGGGGGGTTCCGATACCGCTACGATCCCATCACCCAGGGGGCGATCGTCACCGGTTTCACCAACGGGTTCGGTTCCCGGCGTGAATTCCCTGCCCGGCTTGGCGGGTATCCCGTCACCGCCGTGGCCGATTCCGCCCTGGAAAGCATAGATGGCATGGAGGAAGCCGTCCTGCCGGATACCCTGCAGTGGATCGGAAGGAACGCATTCTCCTGCAGCTATGACCTTCACAGCGTCCGCATCCCGGAAAGCGTCCGCCTCGTCGGGTACATGGCTTTCTCCTACTGCGACCAGCTTCGGGAGGTCCGGTTCCTCCACGGCGCGGAGGACGAACTGATCCTGGACCGGGACTGCTTTGAGGCATTTGAAGAGGGGACGAGACTGATCCTCCGGGTGCCCGATCCGGAGAACCCCAACCGCGCCGTTGCCTCCTTTAACTGGGACGGGAACCGTCGGCATGCGACGCTCTCCTCTCCGGAAGAGACGGAGGAGGAACTGCGTTCTCTTCTGGCGGAAGGGGACATCTGCGTCTTGACCAATGCGTCGACCCTGGACGGGGACCTGGAGATCCCGCCGGACGCCGAGCTCTGGATCCTGGGGGACGGGGAGCTCACCGTCCCCCCGGGAGTCACCCTCACCAACGAGGGCGTTGTCCGCTGCGCCGGCAGCATCACCGTGCGTGCCGGCGGGACCCTCGTCAACGAGCGGGATCTGGACCTCCGGGGCGGCCGCCTGTTCCTCGAGAAGGACGCCGCGGCGGAGAACCGCGGCGCTGGCGTCGCCGCCGACATGGGCGGCATCCAGGGACCCGGATGCTTTGAGGGACCGGTGGACTATTCTGCGGAGATCCTCCCGGGACAGGGAGAGGAGGCGCTCCGGGAATGGCTGGACGCCGGATGCACCGACATCGTTCTCTGGGGAGATCTCTCCGTGAAGGAGGATCTCACGATCCCGGAGGAGGTGTACCTGAACGCGCTCCATGCGGAGCTCACGGTGGAAGAGGGGGCGACCCTGACGCTCCGGGGCCATCTGACGTTCCAGGACTGTACGCTCCGCGTGAAGGGAGAGCTGAAAAACCAGGGACAGATCCGGATGGACGGCAGCGGCGCGCTGATCGTCACAGGCACCCTGACCGGGAACGGGCAGCCCTGGGACATCCTTCTGGCGCGGACGGGCCTGGATGAAGGCGCATTCACCGTGGAAGGACTGGAGCGGAACCGATACTGGGTCGCCTTCTGGGTCTATGACCAATCCTTTGACATGCTGGCCGCCGCGTGCCGGACGGCGGATATCGACGAGATCGAGATCTGGGGCGGCGATCTGACCTTGGAGGAGGATCTCACCATCCCGGAGGGCGTGGAGCTGAACCTGTTCGATTGCTCGCTTACCGTCCCCGAGGGCGTGACCATGACCACGGACGGAAAGCTTTTCCTGTATAACCGGTCGAGGCTCAACGCCGAAGGGACCGTCCGGGGCAATCTTCCCGTGGCCGACAGCAGCAGCACCGTCGCCGGGACGGAATACAGGCCGCTGAGCTGAGGAAGAAAAACCGGACACGGCCGTGATCCGATCGAAAACGACCCGGGCAGATAATGAAAAAATCTCTTGAAAAAAACAAATTCCCCCTTGACAACCAAGGGGGAATTTGATATTCTAACGAAGCGCCTGCGCGGAAAGCAGGGCGTATTATGCGGTGAAGCGGGAGATTGCATCGGTCACCGGTGGTAACTTCCGTGGAGTATGTCCGTGAATCGGGCGGCTGAGAGTTTTTGTTCCCCGTGTCAGCAGAGGCGTATATCGTCGGAGCGGGAAAGGGACCGGCCAAAGATAAGCCGGTTTGTTTTTCGGGTCGGGTCTGATACGCACGGCGCGGTTGATGAAATCTTCTCACCGTACCAATGGGCGGCAAGCCAGGCCGCCTAAGTACGAAAAAAGTTTGGAGGAAAAACCATGGCAGCAAAGAAAATGATCCGCATCCGTTTGAAAGCGTACGATCACCAGCTGATCGACAAGGCCGCCGAGACCATCGTGGAGACCGCCAAGCGGACCGACGCGAAAGTCTCCGGGCCCATCCCTCTGCCCACCCAGAAGGAGGTCGTCACCATCCTGCGCGCTGTTCACAAGTACAAGGACAGCCGGGAGCAGTTCGAGCGCCGCACCCACAAGCGGCTGATCGACATCATCTCCCCCACCCAGAAGACCGTGGAGGCGCTCACCAATCTGGAGCTCCCCGCCGGCGTGCAGATCGAGATCAAGCTCTGATCCATACCTTTTTAAATATTCGCGCGATCACAAAAACGTATTGAACCCCAATCCCCCCGCGGGGAACGGGTCAAGTCGGGAGCCTCCGGGCCAAGACCCATGCGACCCGACCAATAACCTGAAAGGAGAAACCCCATGAAACAGGCCATCATCGGCAAGAAGATCGGCATGACCCAGATCTTCGACGAGCAGGGCAAGGTCGTGCCCGTCACGGTCATCGAGGCCGGCCCCTGCAAAGTGGTCCAGAAGAAGACGGTGGAAAAGGAAGGCTACGCCTCCGTTCAGCTGGGCTTCGACGAGATCCCCGAGCGCAAGCTCACCAAGCCCGAAAAGGGCCACCTCGACAAGGCGGAGGCCGGCGCGCTGAGCGTGCTGCACGAGTTCCGCCTGGACAACGCCGCGGAGATGAACGTGGGAGACGTCATCAAGGCGGACGCCTTCAAGGAAGGCGACAAAGTGGACGTTACCGGCATCAGCAAGGGCAAGGGCTACGCCGGCGTCATCAAGCGCTGGGGCGCCCAGCGCACCCCCACCACCCACGGCGGCGGCCCCGTGCATCGGCACGCCGGCTCCATGGGCTCCAGCACGGATCCCAGCCGCATCCTGCCGGGCAAGATCGGCGCCGGCCACATGGGCGCTGAGCAGGTCACCGTGCAGAACCTGGACGTGGTGAAGGTGGATCCCGATCTGAACATGATCGTCATCCGCGGCGCGATCCCCGGTCCCAAGGGCGGGATCGTGTTCATCCGCAACACCGTGAAGAACAACGTGGTCAAGCAGGTTCAGGTCGCTGCCAGCGTCAACCCGCAGAAGGCTTCCGCCCGTACCAACCCGCAGAAGGCGTCCGCCCGTACGCGCTAAGGAAAGGAGAGTGTGATTTATGCCTCAGGCGAAGCATTACAACATGGCCGGCGAAGTGGTCGGCGAGGTTGAGCTCTCCGACGCCGTTTTCGGCATCGAGCCCAACGAGGTGGTCCTGCATGCGGCCATCAAGAATCACCTGGCCAACTGCCGTCAGGGCACCCAGAGCGCTCTGACCAAGGGCGAGGTCTCCTACTCCACCATCAAGCCCTGGCGTCAGAAGGGCACCGGCCGCGCCCGCGCCGGCTACAAGGGCTCTCCCGTGTGGACCAAGGGCGGCGTCGCTTTCGCCCCCAAGCCCCGGAGCTACCGTTACACCCTGAACCGCAAGGAAAAGCGTCTGGCCCTGAAGAGCGCCCTTTCCGTCAAGGCGGCGGAGAGCCGGATCTTCGTGGTGGACGGACTGAAGTTCGATGAGATCAAGACCAAGGCCTGCGCCTCCTTCCTGGAGAAGCTGGGCGTCGCCGGCCAGGCCATGATCGTCACCGAGAACGTGGACGAGAACGTGATCAAGTCCGCCCGGAACATCCCCGGCGTGGAGACCACCATCGCCACCATCCTGTCCCCCTACGAGATCATGAAGGCCCGCGCTCTGGTCGTTGACAAGGCCGCCCTTTCCAAGATCGAGGAGGTTTACTGCTGATGAAGAGCGTGTATGATGTGATCATTCGCCCGGTCATCACCGAGCAGTCCATGGAAGACCTGGACATCAAGAAATTCGCCTTTGAAGTGGCCAAGGACGCCACCAAGGTGGAGATCAAGAAGGCTGTGGAGGAGATCTTCGGCGTCACCGTCGTCAAGGTGACCACCACCACCGTCCACGGCAAGGAAAAGCGCACCGGCCGGTATCCTGCCGGAAAGCAGAAGACCTGGAAGAAGGCCGTTGTGAAGCTGAGCGAAGATTCCAAGAACATTGAGATCTTCGAAGGCATGGCCTAAGGGAGGGAAACAGAATGTCTATCAAAACCTATCGTCCCGTGACCCCCGCCCGCCGGCACATGACCGTCTCCGGCTTCGACGGAGTGGACAAGCACGCCGCTCCCGAGAAGTCCCTGCTGGAGGTCAAGAAAAAGCACGCCGGCCGCAACAGCTACGGCCGCATCACCGTCCGTCATCACGGCGGCGGCAACCGGCAGAAGTACCGCATCATCGACTTCAAGCGCGACCGGCGCGATGAAGAGGCCACCGTGCTCCGCCTGGAGTACGACCCCAACCGCAGCGCCTATATCGCCCTGGTGGAGTACGCCGACGGCGAGCGCCGCTACATCCTGGCTCCCGTGGGCCTGGCTGCCGGCGACAAGATCGTGGCCGGCGAGGGCGCCGACATCAAGCCCGGCAACGCCCTGCCCCTCCAGAACATCCCCGTGGGCACCGTGATCCACAACATCGAGATGTACCCCGGCAAGGGCGCCCAGCTGGTCCGCTCCGCCGGCAACGCCGCGCAGCTGATGGCGAAGGAAGGGGCTCTGGCCACCGTCCGTATGCCCTCCGGCGAGATGCGCAAGATCCGCATCAACTGCTACGCCACCATCGGCCAGGTCGGCAACATCGACCACGCCAACATCTCCCTGGGCAAGGCCGGCCGCGTGCGCCACATGGGCCGTCGGCCCATGGTCCGCGGCTCCGTCATGAACCCGGTGGACCACCCCCACGGCGGCGGCGAGGGCAAGTCCCCTGTGGGCCGTCCCGGCCCCGTGACCCCCTGGGGCAAGCCGACCCTGGGTTACAAGACCCGCAAGAAGAAGAATCCCACCGACAAGTATATTGTCAAGCGCCGCAACGCCAAGTAAGGAGGGAAGAAGAATATGAGCAGAAGCATTAAGAAAGGCCCCTTCGCAGCTCCCGAGCTGCTCAAGAGAGTCGACGAAATGAACAAGACCGGCGAGAAGAAGGTCCTCAAGACCTGGTCCCGCAGCTCTACCATCTTCCCGTCCTTCATCGGCCACACCTTCGCCGTGCATGACGGCCGCCGCCACGTCAGCGTGTATGTCACCGAGGACATGGTCGGCCACAAGCTGGGCGAGTTCGTGCCCACCCGCACGTTCCGCGGCCACTCCGGCAGCAAGACCGGCAAGTAAGGAGGAGAGAGAATATGGAAGCAAGAGCTGAACACAAATTCGCCCGTATTTCTCCCCGCAAGGTGAAGATCGTCTGCGATCTGATCCGCGACAAGGATACGGAGCTTGCCAAGGGCATCCTCCAGCACACTCCCAAGCACGGCGCCGAGCTGCTGTACAAGGTCCTTTGCAGCGCCTGCGCCAATGCGGAGAACAACCATGAGATGGATCCCGCCAAGCTGTACGTCTCCCAGGTCCTGGTGACCCCCGGCCCCATCATGAAGCGCGGCCGTGCCACCGCCCGGGGCCGTTACTCCCCCATCAAGAAGAGAACCAGCCACATCACCGTCGTCGTGGCAGAAAAGGAGGCTTGAGTTATGGGACAGAAAGTGAATCCGCACGGCCTCCGCGTCGGCGTCATCAAGGACTGGGATTCCCGCTGGTATGCCCGTCCCGACAAGGTCGGCGATCTGATCGTTGAGGACGACAAGATCCGCAAGTATCTGAAGAAGCGGCTGTTCGCCGCCGGTGTCCCTACCATCGAGATCGAGCGCGACAACACCCAGGTCCGCATCTTCATCCACTGCTCCCGTCCCGGCATGATCATCGGCAAGGGCGGCGAGGAGATCGTGAAGCTGCAGAAGGACGTGGAAGCCCTCATCGGCAAGAAGACCGCCATCTCCATCATTGAGGTCCGCACGCCCGATACCAACGCCCAGCTGGTGGCGGAGAACATCGCCCAGCAGCTGGAGAAGCGCATCGGCTTCCGCCGGGCCATGAAGAACGCCATCGGCCGCGCCATGCGTATGGGCGCCAAGGGCATCAAGGTCTGCTGCGCCGGCCGTCTGGGCGGCGCCGAGATCGCCCGGAGCGAGACCTACCACGAGGGCACCATCCCCCTGCAGACCCTCCGGGCCGACATCGACTACGGCTTCGCCGAGGCTGCCACCACCTACGGCCGCATCGGCGTGAAGGTCTGGATCTACAAGGGTGAGATCCTCACCACCACTCTGCGTACCACTCCCCGCGTCATGGACACCAGCAAGCCCCTGAACGACCGCCGTCGGGACGACCGTCGCGGCGGGCGCCGGGATGACCGCCGCGGCGGTTTCAACCGGGACAACCGGGCCCCCGGCCAGGGCGGCTTTAACCGCGACAATCGCGGCCAGGGCGGCTACAACCGTGACAACCGGGCTCCCGGCCAGGGCGGCTACAGCCGTCCCGCCGGCCAGGGCTACGGCCAGCGTCCCGCCGGCCAGGGTTACTCCCGGCCCGCCGCTCCCGCCCCCAAGGAAGGAGGAAATTCCTGATGTTGATGCCCAAGAGAGTCAAATACCGCCGCCAGCAGCGCGGCCGTATGAAGGGCAAGGCCACCCGCGGCAACTTCGTCGCCTACGGTGAGTATGGCCTGATGGCCACCGAGCCCTGCTGGATCACGGCCAACCAGATCGAGGCCGCCCGTATCGCCATGACCCGCTACACCAAGCGCGGCGGTCAGGTTTGGATCAAGATCTTCCCCGACAAGCCCGTGACCCAGAAGCCCGCCGAGACCCGTATGGGTTCCGGTAAGGGTTCCCCCGAGTATTGGGTTGCCGTCGTGAAGCCCGGCCGCGTTCTGTTCGAGATCGCCGGCGTTACCGAGGACGTTGCCCGCGAGGCCATGCGTCTTGCCGCCCACAAGCTGCCCTGCAAGACCAAGTTCGTCGCCCGCGAGGCCGCCGAGACCGAGAATGGTGGTGAATGAAGATGAAGGCGAATGAGATCCGTAATCTGTCCGTGGAAGAGCTGGACAAGCAGCTGTCCGATCTGAAGAAGGACCTGTTCATGCTCCGTATGCAGCACGCCACCAACCATCTCGACAACCCCATCAAGATTTCCAATGTGCGGCGCGATATCGCTCGGGTCAAGACCGTGCTTCGCGAGAAGCAGCTCGAGCACTGAGGAGGTAAGAGAAAATGAGTGAAATCAGAACTTCTTCCCGCAAGACCCGCGTCGGCAAGGTCGTGTCCGACAAGATGGACAAGACCGTGGTTGTCACGGTGGAGGACCGGGTGGCTCACCCGATCTACAAGAAGATCATCGGCCGGACCTACCGTCTGAAGGCCCACGACGAGATCAACGAGTGCGGCGTCGGCGATCGGGTCCGCGTGATGGAGACCCGCCCCCTGTCCAAGGACAAGCGGTGGCGCGTGGTCGAGATCATCGAAAAAGCGAAGTAAGGAGGCGCCAGAATGATACAGGCTGAATCTTATCTGAAGGTTGCTGACAACACCGGCGCCAAGGAGCTCAAGACCATCCGCGTCCTGGGCGGTTCCAAGCGCAAGTACGGCAACGTGGGCGACGTGGTCGTCGCCAGCGTCCGCAAGGCTGCCCCCGGCGGCAGCGTGAAGAAGGGCGACGTGGTCAAGGCCGTCATCGTCCGCACCACCAAGGGCGTCCGCCGCGCGGACGGCACCTACGTGCGGTTCGACGAGAACGCCGCCGTGCTCATCAACGGCGCCCAGGACCACAACCCCAAGGGCACCCGGATCTTCGGGCCCGTGGCCCGCGAGCTTCGTGACAGGGAGTACATGAAGATCCTGTCTCTGGCTCCCGAAGTCAGTTGAGGAGGACATGGGAATGAAGATTCGTAAAGACGACAAAGTGGTCGTTCTGTCCGGACGGGACAAGGGCAAGGAGGGCAAGGTCCTCTCCGCCGACCCCAAGAACGGCAAACTCGTGGTGGAGGGCGTGCTGGTCGCGTCCCGTCATCAGAAGCCCCGCAAGCAGGGCGAAGAGGGCGGCATCATCAAGCGCGAGACCCCCATCTACGCCAGCAAGGTCATGCTGGTCTGCCCCAAGTGCGGCAAGCCCACCCGCGTGGGCCACGCCTTTGTGGACGGAAAGAAAATGCGCGCCTGCAAGAAGTGCGGCGCCAGCTTCTGAGAGAGGAGAGTGACACGTCATTATGGCTGATAAGTACGTCGCGAGACTGAAGAAAAAGTATAACGAGGAAGTCGCTCCCGCTCTGATGCAGAAGTTCCAGTACAAGAGCCCCATGCAGATCCCCCGCCTGGACAAGATCGTGGTGTCCGTGGGCTGCGGCGACTGCAAGGACAACGCCAAGATGCTGGAAGCCGTCATCAAGGACATCAGCGAGATCACCGGTCAGCACGCCGTGGCCACCGTGGCCCGGAAGAGCGTGGCCAACTTCAAGCTCCGGGAGGGCATGAAGGTGGGCGTGAAGGTCACCCTTCGCCAGGACCGGATGTGGGAGTTCATGGACCGTCTGTTCAACGTGGCTCTGCCCCGTGTCCGTGACTTCCGCGGCATTTCCGCCGACGCCTTCGACGGCCGGGGCAACTACTCCCTGGGCGTCAAGGAGCAGATCATCTTCCCCGAGATCGAGTACGACAAGATCGAAAAGCTCCGGGGCATGAACATCGCCATCTGCACCACCGCCAAGACCGACGAAGAGGCCCGTGAGCTGCTGCGCGCGCTGGGCGCTCCGTTCACCAACGACTAAGGAGGAGAAAAGATAATGGCCAAGACTTCCATGAAGCTCAAGCAGGCCCGTCCTGCCAAGTTCTCCACCCGTCGCTACAACCGCTGCAAGATCTGCGGCCGCCCCCACGCCTACCTGCGTGACTACGGCGTGTGCCGGATCTGCTTCCGGGAACTGGCTTACAAGGGCCAGATCCCCGGCGTGAAGAAGGCCAGCTGGTAAACGGCTTGCCTTTTTCCGCCAGGCATCGCGGAGCCGCCTCGACGTATAGACCATACGCCTTCGGCGGCGTCCGCATCGCCTGACAAAAATCGCTTCGCCTGCGGAAGACGCAGGGGAGCGGCATCAATCTGTACAAGGATGGCGAAAGGCCGCGGGCAATCAAGCATTGCCGCGGAACCTCGCCGCCTGAACCGGGAAACCGGTAACTCTAATAAGGAGGATATGACCCCATGCAAATCACCGATCCCATTGCCGACATGCTCACACGTATCCGCAATGCCGGCACCGCCAAGCACGAGACCGTTGACGTTCCCTCTTCCAAAATGAAGAAGGCCATCGCCGACATCCTGCTGAACGAGGGCTACATCAAGTCCTACCAGCTGGTTGACGACGGGACCCAGGGCGTCATCCGCATCACGCTGAAGTATCTCCCCGGCAAGGAGAAGGCCATCCAGGGCCTGAAGCGCGTATCCAAGCCCGGCCTGCGTGTGTATGCCGGCGCCTACGAGCTGCCCCGCGTCCTGAAGGGACTGGGCATCGCCATCATCTCCACCTCCAAGGGCATCATGACCGACCAGCAGGCTCGTGCCGAGCACGTCGGCGGCGAAGTCCTGGCGTTCGTGTGGTAAGGGAGGAGAAGAGATATGTCTAGAATCGGCAGAGCTCCCATTGCCATCCCCGCCAATGTGGAAGTCAAGATC
>JAFRDL010000176.1 GCA_017411265.1 Oscillospiraceae bacterium
ATGCTGGACAACCACATCCAGCAGGGCAACGCCCTGGGCATTGACCCCAAGGCCATTACCTGGAAGCGGGCCGTGGACATGAACGACCGGCAGCTGCGCCACATCGTGGACGGTCTGGGCGGCAAGGCCCAGGGCGTGCCCCGGGAGGACGGCTTTGACATCACCGTGGCCAGCGAGGTCATGGCGGTGCTGTGCCTGGCCAGCGACATCCCCGACCTGAAGGCCCGGCTGGGCCGGATCATCGTGGGCTATACCTACGACGGCAGGCCCGTGACCGCCCACGACCTGAAGGCCGAGGGGGCCATGGCAGCTCTGCTGAAGGACGCCCTGAAGCCCAACCTGGTCCAGACCCTGGAGGGGACCCCCGCCTTCATCCACGGCGGGCCCTTTGCCAACATCGCCCACGGCTGCAACTCCATCACCGCCACCCGCATGGCCCTCAAGCTGGGGGACTATGTGGTGACGGAGGCGGGCTTCGCCGCCGACCTGGGCGCGGAGAAATTCCTGGACATCAAGTGCCGCATGGCGGGACTGAAGCCCAATGCCGTCGTCATCGTGGCCACGGCCCGGGCGCTGAAGTACCACGGCGGCGTACCCAAGGCGGAGCTGAACCATGAGAACCTGGAGGCGCTGGAGAAGGGTCTGCCCAACCTGCTGCAGCACGTGAGCAACATCAGGAACGTGTATGGCCTGCCCTGCGTGGTGGCCATCAACGCCTTCCCCACGGACACGAAGGCGGAGCTGGATCTCATCGAGAAAAAGTGCAACGAGCTGGGCGTCAACGTGGCCCTGTCCGAGGTGTGGGCCAAGGGCGGCGAGGGCGGCAAGGCCCTGGCCGAGGAAGTGGTCCGGCTGTGCGAGCAGCCCAGCGACTTCCGCTTCTCCTACGAGCTGGATCGGCCCATCGAGGAAAAGCTGGAGACCATCTGCAAGAGGATCTACCACGCCGACGGCGTGATGCTCACCGACAACGCCAAAAAGCAGCTCAAGCAGCTCACGGAGCTGGGCTTTGACAAGTGCCCCATCTGCATGGCCAAGACCCAGTACTCCTTCTCCGACGATCCCACCCGGCTGGGAGCCCCCAAGGACTTCACGGTCACGGTGCGGAATCTGAAGATCTCCGCCGGCGCCGGCTTCATCGTGGCCCTCACCGGCGACATCATGACCATGCCCGGTCTGCCCAAGTCCCCCGCCGCCGAGCGGATCGACGTGGACGAAAACGGGAAGATCTCCGGGCTGTTCTGAGGACCGCCCATGCTGGATAAGAGCGTAACGGAATTTACCGAGCTCCTGGCGTCCAAAGCCCCTGTCCCCGGGGGCGGAGGGGCCAGCGCTCTGGTGGGGGCGATCGGCATCGCCCTGGGCGACATGGTGGGGGAGCTCACCGTGGGAAAAAAGAAATACGCGGACGTGGAAGAGGATGTGAAGGCCCTGATGGCGAAAGCCCAGGACCTGCGTGTCCGGCTGCTGGCGTGCGTCAACAAGGACGCGGAGGCCTTTGAGCCCCTGTCCCGCGCCTACGGCATTCCCAAGGACGACCCCTCCCGGGACGGGATCATGGAAAAGTGCCTCCGGGACGCGGCCGCCGCACCGCTGGAGATCCTGGACCTCTGCTGCGAGGTCATCGAGCTCCAGAGAGAGTTTGCCGACAAGGGCAGCGTGCTGGCCGTCTCCGACGCTGCAACCGGCGTGGTGTTCTGCTGGAGCGCCATGTACGGCGCGGCGGTGAACGTGAAGGTGAACACCAAGGCCATGAAGGACCGGGCCTATGCCGATAAACTCAACGCCCATGTGGACGAGCAGATGGCAAAATACTGGCCCATCGCCGAAAAAGTGTACGAGGACGTGTACAGGAGGTTTTGCTGATGGCGGAGATCCTGAAAGGCGCCCCGGCCGCGGCGGCCCTCACCGAGCAGCTGATCCGCCGGGCGGAGGCTCTGAAAGAAAGGGGAGTCGTCCCCACCCTGGCCATTCTCCGTGTGGGGGAGCGGGAGGACGACATCTCCTATGAGACCGGCGCCAGGAAGCGCTGCGCCAAGGTGGGGGTGGAGGTCAGGCAGTTCCTCCTTCCCGCCGACGGTACCAAAGAACAGCTCCTGGACGCGGTCCGGGAGATCAACGCCGACCGCTCCATCCACGGCTGCCTGATGTTCCGGCCGCTGCCGGACCGGGATATGGAGAACGCGGCCTGCGCCCTCCTGGCCCCGGAAAAGGACGTGGACGGCATGACCGCCGGTTCCCTGGCCGCGGTGTACGCCGGCAAGGGCGCGGGCTTCGCCCCCTGCACCGCCCAGGCGGTGATGGAGCTGCTGGACCACTACGGCGTGGCCCTGACCGGGAAAAGAGCCGTGGTAGTGGGCCGGAGTCTGGTGATCGGACGGCCCGTGGCCATGCTCCTGCAGCAGAAGAACGCCACCGTCACCATGTGCCATACCAGGACCGCGGATCTGCCGGGCGAGTGCCGCCGGGCGGACGTGCTGGTGGTGGCCGCCGGAAAGGCGGGCGTCGTCACGAAGGACTACGTCGCTCCCGGCCAGACGGTGATCGACGTGGGCATCCATGTGGGCGAGGACGGCAAGCTCTGCGGCGACGTGAAATTCGACGAGGCGGAGGGCGTCGTCTCCGCCATCACCCCGGTGCCCGGGGGCGTGGGCAGCGTGACCACGGCGGTGCTGTGCAAGCACGTCATCGAGGCGGCGGAGAGGACGGCCCCATGAAAACGCTGAAGCTGTTTTTCTCGGCGGTCCTGGCCGGGATCAGCATCGCGCTGGGCGGTGTGGTGTTCCTGTCGGTGGAAAACAAGGTGACTGGCGCGGCGCTCTTCGCCGTGGGCCTTTTCATGGTCTGCACCATGGGCTTTCATCTCTTCACCGGCAAGGTGTGCTACGTTTTTCAGAACGGGAAGGACTTCGCCCTGGGCCTGCCGGTGATCTGGCTGGGGAACCTGGCGGGCACCGGTTTGGTGGCCGGGTGCGTGTCCTTGACCCGGAACGCCGTCATCGCCCAGCGGGCCATGGCCCTGTGGGAGACCAAGCTGGGGGACAGCCTGGTGAGCCTGTTTTTCCTGGGAGTCCTGTGCAACATCTTCATCTATGTGGCCGTGGAGGGCTACAACAAAAATCCCCATGAGCTGGGGAAATACCTGTCCATCCTCTTCGGGGTGATGGTGTTCATCCTGGCGGGGACGGAGCACTGCGTGGCGGACATGTTCTATCTGTGGATGTCCGGGGCGTGGTGCGGCCGGGCGGTGCTGAGTCTGCTGGTGATCACGCTGGGCAACGCCGCGGGCGGGGTGCTCATCCCACTGATCCGGTCCTGGATCAACAAGTAAATCGTTTTCAGAGTCAGAGTAGGGTAAGCGCGTTAAGTGCCGCGGGACGGGATGTTGCCCGCAGACGAAGCAGAGATGCGCGATGCTTGCCCGCATCCGCTGCCACCCAAGGAAAACTCCTTTCGTGGCAACACGGTCACGAAAGGAGTATTTCTATGTCCAGATTCAACACCCGCATGCTTGCCTACATGAGCGTGCTGGTGGCGGTGGAGATCGTGCTGTCCCGGTTTCTCTCCATCAACGCGTGGAACATCAAGATCGGCTTCAGCTTCGTCCCGGTGGTGCTGGCGGCCATGCTGTACGGTCCGCTGTGCGCCGGGATCGTGGCGGCGCTGGGGGATTTCCTGGGGGCGATCCTGTTTCCCATCGGGGCGTATTTTCCCGGCTTTACCCTCACCGCCTTCCTCACCGGCCTGGTGTTCGGACTGTTCCTCTATAAGAAGCAGACCCTGCTCCGCACCGTCGCGGCGGTGGGGATCAACCAGTTCATCCTGGGTCTGTTTTTGAACACCTACTGGATCTCCGTGCTGTACGGGTCCCCCTATGTCCCGCTGCTGGCTACCCGGGTGGTACAGAGCGCCATCCTCACCGCGGCGCAGCTGATCGTTATCCAGCTGCTGGTCCGCGTACTTCCCCGATTCAGAAAGAAGGTCCGCCCATGACGCCGGAAGAGGCCATCGCCTATATCGAGAATTATACCTGGAGCACTACGCGCCTGGGGCTGGACCGCACCCGGGCGCTGCTCGCTGCTCTGGGCGATCCCCAGAAGAAGCTGCGGTTCGTCCATGTGGCGGGGAGCAACGGCAAGGGCAGCACCTGCGCCATGCTGGAGCGGATCCTCCGGAGCGCCGGGTACAGGACGGGCATCTACATCTCCCCTTATATTCAGGACTTCCGGGAGCGGATCCAGGTCTCCGGGGAGTATATATCCGGGGCGGACCTGGCGGCCATCACGGAGCGGGTGCGTCTCATTGCCGACGCCATGGAGGATCACCCCAGCCAGTTTGAGCTGGTGACGGCCATCGGCATGGAGTATTTTGTCTCCCGGCACTGCGACGTGGTGGTGCTGGAGGTGGGAATGGGCGGCGAGCTGGACTCCACCAACGCCATCGACGCCCCGGAGGCCGCGGTCATCACCAACATCGGTCTGGAGCACACGGAGTACCTGGGAAACACCCTTTCGGAGATCGCCGCCGCCAAGGCGGGGATCATCAAGCCCGGGTGCGACTGTGTGTGCTACCGGAGCGAGCCGGAGGTCCTGGCCGTGGTGGAGCGGGTGTGCGCGGAAAAGGGCGTGCCCTTCCATCCGGTGGATTTCCGGGAGATCGAGCCCGTGACCTCCTCTCTGGAGGGACAGATCATCCGCCGGAGAGGAAAGGAGTACTCCCTGGCTCTTCTGGGTCCCCATCAGCTGCGCAACGCCGCGGTGGTGCTGGAGACGGTGGACGTGCTCCGCGCCCGGGGCTGGAATATCCCGGATGAAGCGGTGCGGACGGGCCTGAAAACGGTGACCTGGCCCGCCAGATTGGAGGTGCTGGGCCGCGGCCCGCTGTTCCTGCTGGACGGGGGCCACAACCCCCAGTGTGCCCAGGCCCTGGCCGAGAGCCTGCACACGCTCCTGCCGGGCCGGAAGCCGGTTTTCCTCACCGGCGTTCTGGCGGACAAGGACTATCCGGGGATCATGGACTGGCTGGCGCCCCTGGCCTCGGAATTCATCTGCCTCACCCCGGTGAGCCATCGGGCCCTCCCGGGGGAAAAGCTGGCGGAGTATCTGCTTTCCCGGGGCGTTGCCGCCCGGGCCGCCGCGGACATCCCGGAGGGGATCCGTCTGGCGCTGACGGCGGCGGGGGAGACCGGCGCTGTGGTGGCGGTGGGCTCCCTGTATCTGGCGGGGGCGGTCCGCACCGTCTTCCCGGAGGTGAGCAAAAAGTGGCTCCGCCGACGGAAGATCGCCGCCCGGGACGCCCTCGCCCCCGAGGAACGTGCCGCCCGTTCGGCGGAGATCGTGAAGCGGATCCTGGCCCTGCCGGAATATGAGAAGGCGCAGACCGTGATGCTTTACCGCTCCGTTCGGGGCGAGGTGCAGCTGGACGGCCTGATCGCCTCCGCCCGGGCGGCGGGACAGCGGCTGTGCTATCCCCTGTGCGGGCTGGACCGGTCCATGACCGCCCTCTCCCCGGAGGGGGAGGACGCCTGGACCGCAGGGGCCTTCGGCATCGCCGAGCCGGACCCGGCCCGGTCGGCGGAGATCCCGCCGGAGGAGATCGACCTGATGCTCTGCCCCTGCACGGCCTTCGACGGGGAAGGGAACCGCCTGGGCATGGGCGGCGGGTACTACGACCGCTTCCTGCCCCGATGTGCCCGTGCCGTTTCCGTCTCCGTGGCCTTTGAAGTCCAGCGGGCGGAGAAGGTCCCTCTGGGCGAGTACGACCGGGGCGTGGACATGGTGATCACCGAGGACGCCGTTATCCGACCCGTGCCGGGGAAGTGAATAAACCCCACAGGCGGCCGTCCCGTTGGACGGCCGCCTGTGGGGTTTATTTCGGTGGGGAAGACTCCTCACGGGTCCGGAGATCACGGCGCTCGCCGGACGACCGTCACTCTTCCGAAAAATCCGTGTCCATGGCGACCTGCAGCGGATGGTCGGGGAAAGCTCTCTGCACGTCGGCGACGACCTCGTTGTACAGGGCGCGGCGGTCCTTCGCATTGAAGCTGACCACGATGTCGAAGCGTATGGTGGAATCCTCTTTGTTCAGGTAGAACCCGTGCATCTGCTTCACATGGGGGTGGGAAAAAACGATCTCCCGCACTTTTTCCTGGACGGCCAGGATCTCCTCGTCCCTGGTGTTCACCGAATACACGCCGATGGCCGTCAGGATGACACGGTGCTTCCGGTAGACCTCCGCCTGGATGCCGCGGATCAGTCGGTCCAGATGGTCCGCCGAGCAGGTGTCCGGCACCGCGATGTGAATGGATCCGTTCCAGGTATCCGGGCCGTAGTTGTTCAAAACCAGGTCATAGGCGCCCTGCACGTCGGGAAAGCTGTTGACGGTCTGCTTGATGCCGGCGGCCAGTTCCGGATCGTTCCGCTCGCCCAGGATCTGGGAAATGGTCCCTTTGAGCATCTCCACGCCGGACTTGATGATGACGAGGGAGATCGCGGCGCCCAGCCAGGCTTCCAGAGAGACGTGAAAGATCTGAAAAATGACGGCGGCCACCAGGGTGGATGCTGAGATGATGGAGTCCAGCGTGGCGTCCTCTCCCGAGTTGATCAGGGAATCGGAGTTGACCTTTACGCCGACGCCCTTGACGTAGCGTCCCAGCAGGATCTTGACCACGACGGCCACCGCCACGATGATCAGGGAGAGGACGGAATAGTCCGGCGTCTCCGGACGGATGATCTGCTTGACCGACTCCACCAGAGAGGTCAGACCGGCATACAGCACGAGGATGGATATGATCATGGCGCTCAGGTACTCGATCCGCCCGTAGCCGAAGGGGTGCTTTTTGTCCGGCTCCTTCCCGGCCAGCTTCGTTCCCACGATGGTGATCAGGGAGCTGCCGGCGTCGGAGATGTTGTTGACCGCATCGAGAACGATGGCGATGGAATGGGACATCAGCCCGATCATCGCCTTGAACGCGGCGAGGAATACGTTGGCGATGATCCCGATGATGCTGGTTCGGACGATCGTCTTCTCCCGGGACAGATCCTTCCCGGTGGCCGCGTCCATTTTCTGCTTGCTGTTCATGAGATCACCTCACGGAATATTTGGTGCGGACTGAACCGCTGGATCGCACCGGCGCCGCATCTGCCCATACTATACCACTCAAAACATCGATTGACAATCCGCTGCTTTGCGCGGAGCGGGTCTGGCAGCCGGAAAGCCTGTCCGCGATACGGAAGAGATCGCGGCGGGCCTTTCGTAAAAAGGGCTCTTTCGGTCGAATGTCGTTTCCTTTTTTCCGGAGGAGGTGGTATAATAGCAGCGGTAACGGAGGGCGCCTCCTCCGGATCCGGAACATTTTCGGCGAAAGGATCGTATCACGATGACAGTCAAAGACTATACCGAAAGGATCGTCCGTAACGTAAGCAAGGTGATCGTCGGAAAGGACGAGGTGATCCGACAGATCGTTGTATGCTTTCTCGCGAAGGGGCACGTCCTGCTGGAGGATCTGCCGGGGACGGGCAAAACCATGCTCGTCCGGGCGTTTGCCAACAGCGTCGGCGGGGATTTCAGCCGCATCCAGTTCACGCCGGACCTGCTGCCTTCGGATCTGACGGGAATCCACTTTTACAACCAGAAAGCGGGGGATTTCGTGTTCCGGAAGGGTCCCGTGTTCGCCAACGTGGTCCTGGCGGACGAGATCAACCGGGCGACGCCCCGCACCCAGTCCGCCCTGCTGGAGGCCATGGAGGAACGGCAGGTCACGGCCGACGGAAAGACCTTCCGGCTGGAGGAGCCCTTTATCGTTATGGGCACGCAGAACCCCATCGAGTCCTACGGTACCTTCCCCCTGCCCGAGGCGCAGCTGGACCGCTTCTTCATGAAGCTCAGCCTGGGGTATATGGACAGAGAGCAGGAGATCTCGCTGATGGGACGACGGGATGCGAAGGACATCGTCGGCGATCTTCGGCCGGTGGTGGGCCGGGAGGAGACGGCGGAGGTCTGGAAAGAAATCGCCGGCGTTTCGGTTTCTCCAGAAGTGAAGGCCTACCTTATGGATTTGGTGGAGGCCACCAGGTCCGGCGCGGCGGGGGTGAACGGCGTCTCTGCCCGGGGAACGCTGGCACTGTACAAGGCGGCCTGCATCACCGCCGCCATGGCCGGTCGGAGCTACGTCATTCCGGAGGACGTCAAGAACGAGGCCGTCCCGGTCCTGGCCCACCGCCTGCGCATCTCGTCGGACAGCCACAAGGAACCGGTCCGGATCGTGGAGAGGATCCTGTCGGAGGTAAGAGTGCCTCTGGAGAATCTATGATCGCCGTCGTATTCCTCGGGCTCGCGGCGGCGGTGGTCGTCATGCAGTTCGTCGTATCCCCCAGGATCCCCGGCCATCTGCGCTATCAATGCGGCTTTGACGCGGAGCTGGCCGAGCCCGGCGAGGGGATCACCTATACAGGCAGGCTCGTCAACACCTGGTTTTTGCCGGCCGTGTACGTCTCTTTCGCGGTGCTGCTGCCGGAGGGCGCGGTGATTGCAGGCAGGAGCGGCAACCACGAATCCTACCGTCTGTGTCTGCTGCCCCATCACGGCAGCCGGCATACCCTGCTCTTTACCCTGCCCCGCCGCGGCGTTTACCGGGGCGGCAGGACCTTTCTGGAGACCGGTGATTTTCTGGGGTTCCGATCCCGGGTCCTCTCGGATCGGATCGACGGAAGCATTACCGTGATGCCCCGGAAATGCCAGGAGGAGAAGGTCGTCCGGACGCTGGGCGGCTACATCGGCGACATTTCCGTCCGGCGCTTTATCATCGAGGATCCCGTGCTTACCATCGGCCTCCGGGATTATACGGGGCGCGAGCCGATGAAAAAAATCTCCTGGCCCCACAGCGCCCGGGCCGGCAGGCTGATGGTGAAAGACAGCGACTACACCGTGGACGTCAACGTGGCGGTGGTATTGAACATGGCCTCGGGGACCGTTGAGGAAAAAGAAAAAAGCCTGGAGATCGTCCGGACTGTCTGTGAGCAGTTGGAGGAACGGCGGATCCCCTATCGGTTCCTGTCCAACGGAGACGTCGCCAGCCGAAGGGAGGGCTTCGGCCGGACGCACCTGCGGGCGCTGATGACGGACCTTGGACGCTCGGAACTGGTTTCCTATACGTCCTTCGACGCGCTGATCAACCGCTGTATCCGGGAAAGGAAGTATAACAGGAGCTATATCCTGGTCAGTCCGCCCCTGTCGGCGGAAAACCGCGCCTCGCTCGGTCGCCTGGTGAAATACTGCAGCCTCGAGCCCTGCGTGCTGGAAGCGGAGGTGGGCTGAGATGGCGCCTGTCCGTGCCCTGGAGGCCGTCTGCGATCTCCTGCCCTTTTTTGCCTTCGCCGCCCTTTTCCCGGCCTGCGGGGTTCCCGGCCCCGTCATCGCCGCGGTGCTTTTGCTGACGGCTCTCTCCTCGCTGATCTTAGGGAGATCCGGACACACGGCGGTTCGGATCCTCTGCGGCCTGCTGCCGGCCCTGGGCCTTTTGGCGGCGAAAACGCAGACGCAGGTGCTCTTTTCCGTTCCGGCGCTGCTCGTCTGGTTCGTTCTTGCGGTCTCCGGTAAAAGCGAGATCTGTTATGAGGATTACAAATACTGGTTCGGAATCCCCGCCATGCTGACCCCGATCCTCCTACTCGTCGGCCTTTCCCGCAGCATCGACGGACTGCCCGTGAGCGCGGTCTCCGTATTGTGCGCGTCGGCCTATCTGTGCTGCGGCGTCCTCGTTCTCCGGCGGAAGCGGCTGGGCGCGGGGGCCGGCGCGGAGGCGAGGCTGATGAACGTTGCGGAGGTCGCCGGCGCGGCACTGAGCGGTATGCTGGCGTGCGCCCTGCTCTGGAAGCTGCTGGCGGCTTCGGGGAAGCTCCTGGAAGCGCTCGCCTTCCCCTTCGGCCTTCTGATGAACGCCTTGATCCACGCGTTCACATGGATCACGTGGATCACCGGCAAATGGCGGCCGGAAGAGGAAGCGGCATCGCTGGACCCTGAGCCTGACCCCAATATCATGGAGGTCCTGGAAAAGGACCCCACGCTCCCCACCCCGCAGGAGGACTATGCCTGGGCGGAAACGCTGACGCATATCCTGGCCGTCCTTCTGATCCTGGCGTTGTTCGTCTTCATCGTCTGCCTGGCATATAAGGCGGTGAAAAGGCTCCGGACCGGCGGTCATGCCGGCGATCCGGATTACGAGGCCGCGGTTCAGGAAAGATCCGCCCCCGGGAAACGCGGAAAACGGAAACAGAAACGGGACGCCCGCACGAACAGCGAACGGATCCGGGAGATCTACCGGGAGTATCTGTCCTATATCCGGCAGAACGGCGTCAGCATCGGCCGGCAGACGACCTCGGCGGAGGCTCTCGCGGCCTCCCGGCGGCTGGCGGACAGCGAGGAGGCCGAAGAACTGCGGACGCTCTATATCCGCGCCCGGTACAACGACGGGGAGCTGCCAAGCGGCGAGGATGTTCGCCGGGCGGGAGAACTGTGGGACGCCATCCGGGAGGAATACGAGGCGGAAAAAAAGCGGCGCGCAGAAGAGGCGTAAAAGGTGCTCAAGACCAAAGGATCCGGCACCGGAGGTTTGAAACTCAAAAAGTCCGCAAAGCGTCGAAAAGAAAAAACCCAGCAGGTTTATTGCCTGCTGGGTTTTTTCTTTGTTCTGGTGCGCGAGGGGGGACTTGACCCGCCCTGCGGGGCGGGCCGCCTCGCGGCTCTGGAGCGCCCCCGGCGCTCCATTCACTACCGCTCGGGTTCAAGTCCC
>JAFRDL010000177.1 GCA_017411265.1 Oscillospiraceae bacterium
CTTCTCCAAGACAGCAGGATTCACCGGGCTCCGTCTCGGCTTTACGGTGATCCCGAAGCAGCTCAAGGCGGACGGAGTCTCTTTGTGGTCCCTGTGTGCCAGGAGGCACGGAACCAAGTACAACGGCGCGCCCTACATCATCCAGAGAGCGGGCGAAGCCGTCTATTCGGAAGCCGGACAGAGGGAGGTCCGCGACCAGATTGGCCATTACATGGAGAACGCGCGCTGCATTTACGAGGGACTAAGGAGCGCCGGTTACGAAGTGTCTGGCGGCGTCAATGCTCCTTACATCTGGCTGAGGACGCCGGACGGGCTGACGAGCTGGGAGTATTTTGACAGGCTCCTGACGGAGGCAAATGTGGTCGGCACGCCGGGATCGGGCTTCGGGCCTGCAGGAGAGCACTACTTCCGCCTGACCGCGTTCGGGGATAAGGACAGAACAGCCGAGGCGGTCAGAAGGATACGGCAGATGTGATGCTCATCCCCTTGATTAAAGATTGAAAAACAGAGGTAAACAAAATGGAAAAGGTTATGGTTCTGGATTTCGGCGGGCAGTATGACCAGCTGATCGCCCGCAGAGTGCGGGAGCAGCACGTTTACGCTGAGGTAAGACCATACGACAAGATCACTCTCTCCGAAATTCGGGAGGAAGGGTATAAGGGGATCATCTTTACCGGCGGCCCGAACAGCGTTTACGACCCGGCGTCGCCGTACTTCGATCCCGGGATCCTGGACATCGGGGTCCCGATCCTCGGCATCTGCTACGGCGCGCAGCTGATGGCCTTTATGGGCGGCGGAGAAGTCGCGTCTGCTGAGAACAGCAGCGAATACGGGAAAACGCTCCTTCATGTGACGGAGCACGCCCTGTTCTCGGGCGTCCCCGGGGAGAGCGTCTGCTGGATGAGCCACACGGACTATATCCGCTCGGTCCCGGACGGATTTGAGATCATCGCGGTGACCGATAAGTGTCCGTGCGCCGCCATGGGTTGCGATGGCAAAAGACTGTACGGCGTCCAGTTCCACCCCGAGGTCACTCATCCGGAGTTCGGAAAGCAGATCCTCCGCAATTTCCTGTATAAGGTCTGCGGATGCAAGGGCGACTGGAATGCAGCGGATTACGCGGACAGGATGATCGCGCGTTACCGGGAGGAACTTCGGGGCAAGAAAGTCCTTCTTGCGCTGTCGGGCGGAGTCGATTCATCAGTCGCCGCGCTCCTTCTTCACAAGGCTGTGGGCACGGACCTGATCTGTGTCTTTGTGGACCACGGGCTCCTGCGCAAGGACGAAGGGGATTTCGTCGAGAAGACTTTCCGGGAGACTTTCGGCGTGAACCTGATCCGGGTGAACGCGGGCCGGCGGTTCATTAACAGGCTTGCGGGAGTCACTGACCCGGAGAAGAAGAGAAAGACCATAGGGGAAGAGTTCATCCGCGTCTTCGAGGCGGTGGCCGGTCAGATCGGGCATGTCAACGTATTCGCGCAGGGAACGATCTATCCCGACGTGATTGAGAGCGGCAAGGGCGCCTCGGCGGTGATCAAGAGCCATCACAACGTGGGCGGCCTGCCGGATGTCATTTCTTTTGACGAGATCATAGAGCCGCTCCGCGACCTGTTCAAGGACGAGGTCCGAAGCGTCGGCACGATGCTGGGGCTTCCGCATGAACTTGTCTGGCGGCAGCCTTTCCCCGGACCGGGCCTCGGTGTCCGGATCATCGGAGAGATCACGGAGGAAAAGGTGCGGATGCTGCAGGATGCTGACGCGATCTTCCGGGAGGAGATCGAAGCGGCGGATCTTGAACATGTGCCGGATCAGTATTTTGCCGTGCTGACGGATTCGCGTTCCGTGGGCGTGATGGGGGATGCCAGGACCTACGGGTATACCTGCGCGCTGCGGGCGGTGTCCACGGATGACTTCATGACAGCGGAGTGGTCGAGGCTCCCCTATGAGGTCCTGGAGCGGGCGAGCAGCCGGATCACGAACGAAGTTCCGGGGATCTCGAGAGTCGTGTACGATATTTCATCCAAGCCGCCGGCGACGGTGGAGTATGAATAATTAACGATCCCCGGAAAGCCTTTATTTATGGGCTTTCCGGGGCTTTTTTTCCGTTTTGACCCAACATTGACCAAAAATACCGACAAATTTGAAGAAAAAAACAGGGGGTTGAAAAAAATATTTGTCGGAGATTTGAGGGACTTGCCAATCAATAGCGTTCTGTGAAAGCATCTGCCGGTGACGTGTCAGCAGGTGCTTTTTTTGCATACGGCACGCAAAAGTCTCAAAAATGCACGAATTCCGAGAGAATCTTAGATATATATATTGAGGAACTGATGCCGAAAGGAGGAAGGACATCAATGAGCATTTTAGAAACAAGCAGGCGTCGACCGGGAACGGTGACCTTATGCTTGCGGCGGTTTGTGACGGCATGGGCGGGCTCCGTAACGGGGAGGTTGCCAGTGGCGAGATGATAAAGGCTCTTGCGGCGTGGTTTGATAACTATCTGCCGCTCC
>JAFRDL010000178.1 GCA_017411265.1 Oscillospiraceae bacterium
AGGCGTATATCAAGGATACGAACAGCCTGGACGAATTTTTGGAGGCGATCCTGTCCGTCCAGCCCGACGGGTCCCGGGGCCCCGTGGACAGGAACAAGCCCGATGAATTGGTGTACAGCATCCGGCCCATGGGCGGGGAGGGGGAGAAGAAATGAAGAAATTTCCCTATCTTTCCTTTTTCGGCACCTGGCTGCTGGTCTTCTGCGGCACCCTTGGCGCGCCGCTGTGCGTGCTCACCGCCTACGACCTTCCCTACAACCTGATCAGCATGATCCTCTGCGCCCTCGTCGTCAGCGGCTTTATGACGCTGCTGTTCACCATGCCCGAGCTGGGGGTCTATATGCTGATCCCCTTCGGGGTCACGGTGCTGCTCGTCAGTGTCTTTCGCTGGAAAAAGCTATACAGCGGCGCGGCGGTGGCCATCCGCACCATCCAGGCCGTCCTCTCCCGCAGCATCTCCTTCATCTCCGAACCGGAAAGCCTGTCGGTGGGGGCGGGGAGCTACACCTATTTCGTGGGCTTCTTCGTGGGCGCGGTCATGGTGGCCATGGCTCTGCTCATCAGCTGGGGCCTGGTGTCCGGGGAATCCATGTTCCTGCCCTTCCTGGTGCCGCTGCCGCTGGTGGCCCTGTCCCTCATCTATGTGGATCTGGCGCCGGCAGGCTGGGCCGGGATATTGGTGTGCCTCTATTACGGCGGCGTGATGTTCACCGGAGGCATCCGGCTCCATCACGGCGGAGGCGTGGGCAGGGTCACCTTCCTGGCGCTGGGGGTCCTGCTGCTGACCATCGCCCTGCTCATCCGGATCCTGCCGCCGGAAGAATATGAGCCCATGTCCACCCAGGAGCGGATCCAGCAGATCATGCGCCAGACGGCCAGCCTCTGGGAGAAGATGAATCGGCTCATGGACAGGGGCATCCAGGAGCGGGAGGACCTGGGCCATGCGGGGGAACTGAAGGCCACCGGTGAGCACACCATGGACATCAGAACCAGCGCGGCGGGCCGGATCTACCTCAGGGGCACTTCCTACGGCCGGTATGACGGCCGGTATTGGACCTTGACCGGCGAGTTTGCCGACGGGGAATCGGCGTTCACCCTGGGCGGGTCGTTGACCGGCGACTGGCAGCATCTGGACGTGCGCAACGCCATCGGCACCCTTTTATACACCCCCTATGCCGTCGTCAAGACCGGCGCGGGCCAGGTGCGGGAGAACTACATCTTTGACAACGAATCGCCCTCCTCCTATGGCTGGGACTATCGGACCGTGCCCGCCCACCTCCTGCCCCGGCTGGGGAGCGAGGCGGAGCAGGCCTACGCCGCCTGGGCGAGGAAGACCTATCTCACGCTGACCAAGTCCAAGCAGGAGGCGTTTTTGGAGTATCTTCGGCCCTATGAGCTGCCGGATGCTTCCGACCCCCACGGGCTCGCTTTGGCGCTGGCGGCCATCCTGCGGGGCACCTCCGAATACGATCTGGAGCCCGGGGAGACGCCCAAGGGCCAGGATTTTGCCCTGTACTTTTTGACGGTGAGCAAGCGGGGCTACTGCGTCCACTACGCCAGCGCTCTGACGGCCCTGCTGCAGGCCAAGGGGGTCCCGGCCCGGTTCGTGGTGGGCTACGGCCTGAACGTAGGGGAGGCGGACACCTGGGTGGAGGTCACCGACAGGAACGCCCACGCCTGGACCGAGGTGTATGTGGACGGCTGGGGCTGGGTGCCCGTGGAGGCCACCGGCGGCGACGATCCCCGGTTCGATCAGCCCGCTCCCGAGTCCGGATCCGATCCGGATGATGACGGGGAGGATCAGCAGACGCCGGAACCCACGGAGGAGCCGGAGGACACGCCGGAGCCCGAGGACACCCCCGAGCCGGAAGAGACGCCGGAACCCGAGGACACGCCGGAGCCGGAGGAATCCCCCGAGCCCGAGGACACGCCGGAGCCGGAGGAGTCTCCCGACCCGGAGGACACGCCGGAGCCCGAGGAGTCAGCGGAGCCGGAGGAGTCCCCCACGCCGGATCCCAACAGCGAGACGGCTCCCACGCCCTCGCCGAAGCCCGGGGAGGACCCCGAAAACGAGCCGGATGACGATCGCGGCGGGAAGGTACTCCTGTGGTTGCTGCTGTTGCTGTTGCTGCCGCTGCTGGTGTTCCTGTATATCCGCCTCCGCAGGCAGGTGTGCAAAAACCGCACCCGCCGGATGCTCCAGGGGGACGGCCGGGAGGCCGTGCTCTATGGCTACGGCGAGCTGTTGAGGCTGGTGCGCCACGGGGCCGCCGCCAACGAACAGGCCCGCATCCTGGCGGACGAGGCGGCCTTCTCCGACCACGAGCTGGGCCAGGAGCAAAAGCGCGCCATGGCCGGCTTCGTCCGAACGGCCCGGCAGGAGCTGGAGCAAAAGCTGCCCTGGTATAAGCTGTACTATCTGCGCTACGTCCTGTGGCTGTGGTAAGGGAGGATAGAGATATGGAAAACAGATCCCTGGAGGATAGGACCCGCTCCGCCGGCGCCGTGGCGCTGGGATGGGTGGGGATCATCTTTTTGAGCATCGGCCTCATCTTTCTGTTGATCGGCGCGTTCGTCTATGACCGGGAGCAGGCCCAGACGAAGGGCTATGAAAAGGCGGTGGGCGTCATCACCGGCTTTCAGAAAAGCGGCTATCCCGGCTATCCCTATGTGACCTATGAAGCGAGCGGAAAGACCTATCGGACGTTGCTGGGGTTTTACAGCTCCACCATGAAGGTGGGGGATGAGGTGAAGATCCTCTACGACCCCGCATCTCCGACCCATGCGATCTATGGGGGCATGTTCAGCCTGTTCCTGCCCCTGATGTTCATGGGCCTGGGGGGCTTCTTCGCCCTGCTGGGCGGCATTTTTCTGCTGCTGCGCCGCCGCCTCCGGGAGAACGCCCCCGGTCCCTGGGAGGGATGATATCCCAAGACGATCATAGGAAGCGGGATTTGCCCCGCTTCTTCAGACTGTCAATAAAGGCACCAGACCATTTGCGGCGGATAATTATTGACATTGGACTGTAGGAAGAAAGTGCACCAACTGCACTTTCTTTGAATATATCGCCGCAAATTAACGGCGTTTTTGCCCTCTCGCGGTACCTTTGTACAGCTTCGGGGCAAAGAACGCCGTTTCTGCCGCGCTTTCTTGGCAGTCTG
>JAFRDL010000179.1 GCA_017411265.1 Oscillospiraceae bacterium
CCCGCTGCTGCCCCTGCTGCCCCCGCTGCCGATGCGCCCGCCGCCGCTCCCGCGGACAGCGCGCCCGCCGCGGCTGCCCCCGAGTACGTCATCCGTTTCGCCACCAACTCCACCGCCGCTCTGGACAACCCCCAGAACGTGGGCACCTTCAAGTTCGAGGAGCTGGTGGAGGAGCGCTCCGGCGGCCGGATCGATGTGGAATGCCACATCAACGCGGCCCTGGGCGGCGCCCGTGACATTGTCGAGGGCGTCCAGCTGGGCACCATCGAGATGGGCGACGTAGAGAACGGCCCCATGGACAGCTTCGTCCCCGCCGCTGCCGTGTGGAACCTCCCCTACCTGTTCACCTCTCTGGAGCAGGTCCACAAGATCCAGGCCAGCGACATCGGCAAGAACATCCAGGCCGGCTTTGAGGCCATCGGCATCAAGCACCTGAGCTTCAACGACGGCGGCTTCCGCTACTTCACCAACAGCAAGCACCCCATCACCTGCGCCGACGACTTCAAGGGCCTGAAGATCCGCGTCATGGAGTCCCCCATCTACATCGGCATGGTGGAAGCGCTGGGCGGCTCTGCCGTTCCCATGGCCTTTGCTGAGCTGTACACCGGCCTGCAGCAGGGCACCGTGGACGGCCAGGAGAACCCCCTGGACCTGATCTACGCCCAGAACTACTTTGAGGTCCAGAAGTACCTGTCCCTGTCCGAGCACCTGTACTATCCCCGTCAGCACATCATCAACCTGGACTTCTTCAACAGCCTGCCCGAGGATCTGCAGGAAGTCATCGTCAGCTCCTCCATCGACGCCTGCGCCTACCAGAACGAGTATTTCGTGGAGTACACCGCGAACATGCTGGACGCTCTGAAGGAGAAGGGCATGGAAGTCAGCGAGTTCGATAAGGAAGGCGCCATCCAGGCCACCAAGGTCATTTGGCCCGACTACTACGAGATGATCGGCAGCGGCGACGCCGCCGCCGGTGAGGAGATCGTCAACCGGATCGCCGGAGGCGAGTTCGGCTTCTGATCTCACCCGCCATCCCGGACCCATAAGTAAGTTCACTCCCCGCGGTCAGGTCCGCCTGACCGCGGGGACGCCGGATGGAGAGATGTAGAGTGAATAAAGTTTTCAAAATCTTTGACGATTTCGTCAAGTACGTCCTCGTGCTGCTGGTCGCCGTGCTGTCCGTCCTGGGCATCTATCAGGTCATCGGACGGAGCCTGGGCCGGGCGCCCGCCTGGACGGAGGAGTCGATCCGCTTCCTGTTCGTGTGGGCCAGCTGCGTAGGCGCCGCCGTGGGCATCAAGGAGCACATCCACATCGGTATCGACGTCCTGGTCAATCTGCTTCCCCGGCTGGGAAAGAAGATCGCCGCCGTGGTGGTACAGCTCATTCTGTGCTGCTTTGACGTGTTCCTTCTCCGGGCCGGCATCATGATCATGCAGAAAACCGCCAACCAGCCCTCCCCCGCGCTGCGGATCCCCATGAGCTATGTTTACATGGCGGTCCCCGTGCTGGGCGGCCTGGGGCTTTTCTACAGCCTCCGGGAGATCGTGAGGATCATCCGGGAGAAAGAGGACGCGAAGGAAGCCGTGGAGGAAGCCACAGAGAAGGAGGCGGATAAGGATGCTTAAGTTTCTGTTCATTCCGGTCCTGATCTGCTTTATCATCAACATGCCCATCGGCTACGCCCTGGGCGTGGCCTCCATGGCCTTTGTGATCCTCAACGGCCTGCCCGTCGGCCAATGGGTGCTGGTGCCCCAGCGGATCGCCATGAGCATCAACTCCTTCCCCCTGCTGGCCATCCCCTACTTCATGGTGGCCGGCGCCGTGATGGAGATGGGCGGCGTTTCCCGAAGGATCATCAACCTGGCCAGCGCCATCGTGGGCCATATCAAGGGCGGCATCGCGTCCGCCGCCATCATCAGCTGCGCCATCTTCGCGGCCATCTCCGGCTCCACGCCGGCCACCGCCGCGGCCATCGGCTCCATCACCATCCCCGAGATGGTCAAGCGGAAATACCCCGCGGACTACTCCTCGGCGGTGGTGGCCTCCTCGGCCTGTCTGGGCGTCATCATCCCGCCCAGCATCACCATGGTCATCTTCGCCACCACCTGCAACGTGTCGGTGGGCAAGACGCTGATCGGCGGCATCCTGCCGGGCATCGTGCTGGCGGCGATGCTGTGCGTCACCAACTACTTCTTCTGCCGCAAGGCCGGTTATGAGACGGAGCCCAAGCAGAACGGCCGGGAGGTCTGGCTGGCCTTCAAAGACGCCGTCTGGGCGCTGCTGATGCCGGTCATCATCCTGGGCGGCATCATGTCCGGCATTTTCACCCCCACCGAGTCTGCGGCCGTGGCCATCTTCTACGGGCTGATCATCGGCTTCTTCGTCTACAAGGAGCTGAAGCTGAAGGACCTGGTGCCCCTGTTCTACAAGGCGGCGCTGAACTCCGCCATGATCATGCTGCTGATCGGCTGCTCCGGCCCCTTCGGCTGGATCATGACCTCCAACAAGGTCCCCCAGATCGTGGCAAACGCCATTCTGGGCATCTCCACCAACTACTATGTGATCTACGGCATGGTACTGGTGCTGTTCCTGATCCTGGGCACCTTCATGGAGACGGCCTCCATCATCATGCTGACGGTCCCCATCCTGTACCCCATCATGGTGGCCATCGGCGCGGATATGATCCACTTCGCGGTGGTGGGCGTCATCGCCCTGGCCATCGGCATGGCGACGCCCCCGGTGGGCATCTCCCTGTTCGCCACCTGCCCCATCGGCAAGGTGACCATGGGACAGATATCCTCCAAGGTCTGGCCCTTCCTGATCGTTATGATCCTGGGCCTGTTCCTGTTCATGTTCGTCCCGCAGATCACCCTGCTGATCCCCAATCTGTTCATGCCGTAAACCCGGAGGCGGAAACGAAAAAGGACATGTGGTTCGCCACATGTCCTTTTTGTCTGCCCGGAACGCCTCCATGCCGGAGAATGCCTGCAGGGGCCGGCGGATCGATCCCCGGCGGACCGGGAGGGGCAAGCCCCTCCCCTACATTTATCATCCAACGGCAGATCCTGCCTGTAGGGGCCGGCGTCCCCGACGGCCCGTTGTCGGGAAAAACGATTGCGTTCTTCTCCCGGCGGGTTTATGATAGTATACACACTACCGGCACGGAGGGGATCTCCATGGACATTCAAAAGGAGCTGGCCGAATATATCAAAACCGCCCCCGGCAATCACCTGGCCGCGGAAGACGCCCTGTCTCCCGATATGGCGGGGATGCCCTTCTTTGAAGAGCCCCTGGTGGGCGCGGCCCGGGCGGACGACCCGCTTTTTGAGGAGCTGCGCCGCCCCGGGGTGATCGGGCCCTGGTTCCGGCTGCCCGGAGAATGGCTGCCCGGGGCGAGGAGCGTCGTGTCCGTGTTCTTCCCGTACAGCGGCGAGATCAAGCGCCGGGAGGATCCTGCGCGCCCGGAGCCCTCCCCCGCCTGGCTCAACGCCCGGATCGACGGGGAGCGCTTCGTCAACGAGACCGCCGGCTTCCTGGCGGACCGGCTGCGGGAGGAGGGCTTTGAGGCCGTGATCCCCACCGCCGTCCCGGGGGAGTTCTGGTCCGTGTGGGAGCCGGGCACCAATCCGGAGAAGATGTCCGATCCCACCGTGGGCTTCACCAGCCCCTGGTCGGAGCGGCACGTGGCCTTTGTGTGCGGGCTGGGGACCTTCGGCCTTTCCGCCGGGCTCATCACCGCCAAGGGGATCTGCGGCCGGTTCCGCAGCATCGTGACCACGGCGGAGCTCCCGCCTACGGAGCGGCCTTACCATGACGTCCACGAGTACTGCACCCACTGCAACCAGTGCGCCAGAAACTGCCCCGTGGGGGCCATCGATCCGGTCACCGGCAAGTGCCACGACCTTTGCAGCGCGCGCATCCATGAGTCCAAGCGGCTCTATGCCCCCCGGTACGGCTGCGGCAAGTGCCAGGTCGGCGTGCCCTGCATGAGCGGTATCCCTCCCAAATAAACGCTTCGGCGTGTAAAAAGCACCGGTCCCGGGACCCTTTATTGGGTTCCGGGACCGGTGCTTTTCAGGAAGTCGGGCCCCACACGCTGTGGGTCACCAGATAGAGATAGGCGTCGATCAGCTCCTCTACGGAGGACTCCACCCCGGCGTCCAGCCAGTTTTTCACCACCGAGACGAAGCACACCGCGTTGAACCCCGCTACGATCCGTTCCGAGACCAGCTCGTCCCGCTCCGGGGCGGCGCCGTCCCCCCTGGCCCGGAGGAGCATGTCCCGCATCCGGGCGGTGAAGGCCTCCTCAAAGCCGTTCTGCCCGGTGACGGCGAATGCCTTCCGGTAAAAGGCGGCGTCTTCCGTCAGCCGGGTGAAGAGGACGCGCAGGGCCTCCCGGCTGTCCCCGGCGCGGAGGGGCGCCTCCGCGGGCGCCACCACGTCGTTGTCCACGATCCACTCCAGCAGGTCGTATTTGTCCTGGAAGTGATTGTAAAAGGTGGGGCGGCGGATGCCCGCCTCGCCGGTGATCATAAGGATGGAGATCTTCTCAAAGGGGCAGCGGAGCATCAGTTCCCGGAAGCTCCCGGCGATGAGCCGCCGGGTCAGGTCCTTTCGGTTGTCCATGCCGTCCTCCCCTCAAAACAGATACCGGGCGAACACGTCCACTCCGGCGGCCAGGAACAGCGCCCCGCCGATCCAGTAGGCCGCGGTTTTCTGCCGGTAGCCGAAGAAGTAGCCCATGGCCACTCCCAGCGCCGCGCACACCCCGGTGACGACGAACAGCGTCGCCAGGGACGAGGCCCAGAAGGCGTTCAGGAAGCCGGAGCTGATCCCCACCAGGAGAGCGTCCAGGCTGGTGATGCCGGCGGTGAGGAGGACGTTTTTGTAAAGCAGCTCGGACCGGTGCTCAAAGACCTCCCGCCGCCGGACGGCCTTCACCGCGAGATACGCCGCCAGCAGGAAAAAGATCCCGGCGGCCAGCGTGTGCCAAAGCGTCTCGTGCTGGGAGTAGGCCGCCGCCAGCCGGGGAAACCGGGCCAGCAGCCGTCCCAGCTCCAGCGCCGCGGTCTGGGCGGCGCAGAAGATCAGGCAGGCGATGCACAGCCGCCCGGGGCGGATCTTCCCCAGCACGGCGCCGTGGCATACCGCCACGGCGAACACGTCCAGGGACAGCCCCAGGCAGAACAGCAGGATCTCCCAGTATCTCATGACCGCTCCTTCCCGTCGCTCTTACCCTTCCGGGACGGGCGGCTCCCCTGTCCCGGCTTTTTGCTCCGCCTCCCGGCGGTTCACGTCCCGCATCACCCGGACGGCGATGGGCACCGCCAGCGCCATGACCAGGATATCCGCCGCCCCCTGTACGCTGGCCACGCCCCACACGCCGAAGAATTTCACCATCAGCGGCAGGATGGGGAAAAAGCAGATCCCCTGCCGGGATATCCCCATCAGCAGCGTGGGGACCGGCCGCCCGATCCCGGCGCAGAGCATGTTCACGATGATGCCGAAGCCGTGGAAGGGCATGGCAAGGCACTGC
The DNA here is from genome assembly GCA_017411265.1 of Oscillospiraceae bacterium. Lineage (GTDB taxonomy): Bacteria > Bacillota > Clostridia > Oscillospirales > Oscillospiraceae > Apopatocola. Next base: position 5,540 of record JAFRDL010000179.1, read on the forward strand.
ATCCGCAGGGAAAATACGCCGATGCGCACCAGCTCCGCGTCGTTTTCCGTAAACAGCAGCAGCAGGGGCCTGGCGAAGATCGCCACCAGCGCCGCCACCACGGAGATCCCCGCCACACAGGCCGCCAGGGAGAAGCGGAAGCTCTCCCGGACCCGGTCGAACCGCCGCGCCCCCCAGGAATAGCCCGCCACCGGCTGGAAGCCCTGGCCGAAGCCCAGGCAGCCGCTGGTCATGAACATGGTGATCCGGTTGGACACGCTCACCGCCGCCAGGGCGGAGGTGCCGAAGGTCACGGCGATCCGGTTGAGGATGATGGCCGCCAGGGTCCCCAGGCCGCCCCGGAAGAAGCTGGCGCTGCCCATGGAGCAGACCTCCCGCACGTCCTTCCAGCGGACGCGGATCTGCCTCAGCTTGATGGTGAGCAGCGTACGGCCCCGCCAGTAGGGGATCATGAGGATGCACCAGCTCACCAGCTTGGAAATGGCGGTGGCGGCGCTGGCCCCCGCCACGCCCCAGCCGCAGGAGAAGATAAAGATGGGGTCCAGCCCGATGTTCAGCACGGCGCCGATGACCATGCCCGCCATGGAATAGATGGCGCTGCCCTCGGCCCGCAGGCATTGGTTGAGCACGAAGTTGGTGGCCATGAAGGGCGCCGCCAGCAGGATATACCGACAGTACTGCTCCGAATAGGGCAGGATCTCCTCGTTGGCCCCCAGGAGGTAGAGCATCTGATCCTGAAAGGCGAAGCCCAGGGCCAGCACCCCCGCGCCGAGCAGGAGGGCGATGAAAAAGCAGGTGGACAGCACCTCCCGGGCGTGCTGATCCTGCCGGGCGCCCAGGAGCCGGGAGGTATAGCTGGCGGCGCCGGTGGCCAGGAGGGACCCCGCCATCATGATGATCAGGTCGATGGAGCCGTTCACCCCCACCGCGCCGGTGGCGCTGGTGCCCAGCCGGCTGACGAACAGGGTGTCCGCCAGGTTGTAGGCGCTGGTCACCATCATGCCGGCGATGGAGGGCAGGGCCATCCGGGGCACCAGCCGGGAAACCGGCGTGCTCAGCATAAAGGTGTGTTTTTCCTGGAGGTCGGTGAAGCGGGGCATGGGACGACGTCCTTTCTCTGAATTGCCGGGACCGGGGGGATCAGTACTCGTACTTTCCTCCGCCGATGAATTCCCGCAGCAGGGAGTCCGGGGCCAGCAGGTCCGGCGACACGTCCTCGAACCGCTCAAAGGCGGGGAGGATGGACTTCAGCTCGGAATACCGGGGGGTATCCTCGGGCATGGCCTTGAAGAGGTCGGTGGCGGTGTTGTTCAGCACCGGCACCTCGTAGGCGAAGGAGGAGTCGAACTGCAGATCCGCCTTGTCCTTGAAGGGGGAGATGTACAGCTTCTCGCCCCGGCGGATGTTGGCCCAATGGGCCAGCGTCTCCTGGGCCTGGGTGCCCCGGAACAGGTAATCCCGGACCGTCCGGCGCATGAGCCGCATCCATGTGCCCTTGAACACCAGCTTCTCATCGTCGTCGATGACGTTGCTCCGGGCGGAGATGTACAGCTTGAAAGCCTCCGGATGGACGTCGGTGATGGCGTCGTTCAGTGCGTGGATCCCCTCGAAAACCGCCACCTCGTTGTCCCGCAGACGCAGGGCCCGGCTGTATCGGTTGAACCGCTGCTGGTGGACGAAGTCGTACTTGGGCACGTAGATTTTCTCCCCCCGGGACAGGGCCGTGAAGTGCTGGTTCAGCAGGTCCATGTCCAGGCACAGGGGGGATTCCAGATCGTAGCGCCCCTCCGGCGTGAGCGGTGTACGCTCCGGAGAGACGGTGATGAAATAGTTGTCCAGGGAGATGCTGTGGGTGCGGATGCCCCGCGACTCCAGCACCTCGCAGATCTTCATGGCCGTGGTGGTCTTGCCGCTGCCGGACGGTCCGGACAGCAGCACGATGGGGCTGCGGTTCATGTTGCCCATGATCCGGTCCGCCGCCAGCTCCAGCCGGTCGGCGTAGATCTGATCGCATTCCGCGATGAAGGCGGGCGCGTCCTTCACACAGCGCTCGTTGATCTCCCGAAGCAGGTATGCCATAGTCAGCTTCCTTTCCCGTTGAATTCGTTGTCCTGATAGAACCGGACGATCTCCGCCTTGGCGGCGCAGGTGTCGCCGATGCGCTCCATGTATTCCCGGGGGTACTTGGGGGCCATGAGCCGCCGGACGATCCCGCCCGGGGCCGTGAGCTTGGTGGAACCCCCGGCCCCCGCCGCCAGGACCCCCCGCAGCTCCTCCATGATGCAGATGTTGTAGAGGTTCTCAAAGCCCGGCTTCGTCCAGCCCACGTTCTCAAAGCTGCCGGACATGAATTTCTGCCGGTATATATAATACGGGACGTACCCGGCGGCGGTGAGCTTTTCCCGGGCGAGAGCGAGCATCTCCCCCACGGCGGCGCCGTCCGGGAGGCTGCCGGTCCCCTCCGTGAGAAAGCGGGACCCCTTCTTCAGCGCCAGGGTGTGGACGGTAACGTTCTCCGGCTCCATGGCCAGCACCTCCTCCACGGTGGAGGCAAATCCCCCGGGATCGTCCCCGGGAAGGCCGGCGATGAGATCCATGTTCAGCGCCAAACCGCCGGTCTTCTTCACCATGGCCACGGCGGCGCGGACGTCCGCCGCGGTGTGCCGCCGTCCGATGGTCTCCAGCACCCGGTCCGACATGGTCTGGGGATTGACGCTCACCCGGTCCACCCCCCGGCGGACCAGCACGGCGAGCTTCTCCGGCGTCACCGTGTCCGGCCGTCCGGCCTCCACGGTGAGCTCCCGGCAGGCGGAGAGGTCGAAGAGCTCCCGCAGCTTCCCCAGCAGCCGGTCCAGCTCCGCCGCGGACAGAGTGGTGGGGGTGCCGCCCCCCACGTACACCGCGGCGATCCTCCGTTTTGCGGCCCGGACCGCCTCCGCCGTGGCCGAGAGCTCCCTCTCCAGGGCGTCCAGATAGGCGGGGATGGCGGCCAGCTGCTTCGGCGCGTCCACGCTGACGAAGCTGCAGTAAGCGCATCTTGTGGGACAGAAGGGGATGCCCACGTACAGGCACACGTCCTCCGGCTAGAGGGTCGCCGCCGCCCGGGCGGCCGCCGCGGCC
>JAFRDL010000019.1 GCA_017411265.1 Oscillospiraceae bacterium
CATGGCGTCGTAGCGGATGGTCTGGGGCACGGTGTAGCGCACGCCGTTTTTTCCGGTGAGGCGGATCTCCGATCCGCCCTGGGGGACCTCCCCCTTGACGAAGGCGGCGGCGTTGCGCCCGGCCCGGGCGGCCTCCTCGGACACGAAGTCCACCAGGTCGTGGACGTGGAGCACATTGCCGCAGGCGAACACGCCCGGCACGCTGGTGCCCAGGGACTCGTTCACCACCGGCCCGCCGGTCACCCGGTCCAGAGCCACGCCCGCCATCTCGGAGAGCTCGTTCTCCGGCAGCAGGCCCACGGACAGCAGAAGGGTGTCGCAGGGGATATACTCCTCGCTGCCGGGCACGGGCCGCCGGTCCGGACCTACCTCCGCGATGGTGACCCCCTCCAGCCGCTCCCGGCCGTGGATGTCCACCACCGTGTGGCTCAGCTTCAGGGGGATGTCGTAGTCGTGAAGGCACTGGACGATGTTCCGCTTCAGACCGCCGGAGTAGGGGAGCAGCTCCGCCACGCACTTCACGTGGGCGCCCTCCAGGGTCATGCGCCGGGCCATGATGAGCCCGATGTCGCCGCTGCCCAGGATGACCACCTCCCGGCCGGGGAGGAAGCCCTCGATGTTCACCAGCCGCTGGGCGGTGCCGGCGGAGTAGATGCCCGCCGGGCGGTACCCGGGGATGTTCAGCGCGCCCCGGGGCCGTTCCCGGCAGCCCATGCACAGGATCACGGCCTTTGCCTGCAGCTGCTCCAGACCCCGCTCCCGGCTGGTGACGGTGAGCACCCGGTCTTCCGACAGATCCAGCACCATGGTCCCCAGCTGGATGGCCACGTTCAGCTCCTTCGCCCGGTCCAGGAACCGCTGGGCGTACTCGGGGCCGGTGAGCTCCTCCTTGAAGGTGTGCAGGCCGAAGCCGTTGTGGATGCACTGGTTGAGGATGCCGCCGGGCACGCTGTCCCGCTCCAGCACCAGCACGTCCTCCACGCCCGCCTCCTTGGCGGCGATGGCGGCGGCCAGACCCGCGGGTCCGGCGCCGATGATGACGATGTCGTGGGTGGTCATTCCTCATTCCCTCCTTCCCGGGTGGTGCCCACGATGGGCCGGGAGATGCCGCCGCTCTTGGTGAGCTGCTCCTGGGGCACGCCCAGCTCCCGGGACAGAATCTCCAGCACCCGGGGGGAGCAGAAGCCCGCCTGGCACCGGCCCATGCCGGCCCGGGTGCGGCGCTTTACCCCGTCCAGGCTCCGGGCCCCGGGGACGCGGCGGATGGCGTCCACGATCTCCCCTTCGGACACGGTCTCGCAGCGGCAGATGATGTTGCCGTAGGCGGGATGCTCCGCCACCAGGCGCTGCCGCTCCTCGAAGCTCATCTCGTTGGGCCGCACCACGGCGTCCCGTCCCGCGTTGTACTCCCGGTTGACGGGGGCGCTCACCAGATAGGCGGCGCTCTCCGCCATGAAGGCCCCGATGGCCGGGGCGGCGGACAGGCCGGGGGACTCCAGACCGATGGCGTTGAGGAAGCCGGGGGCCCCCTCCGCCTCGCCGATGACGAAGTCCGGCTCGGGGCGCTCGATGTGGGCCCGGAGCCCGGCGAAGCTGGTGATCACCCGGTTGCCGGGGAGAGAGGGGATGCTCTTCCGGCCCCGGCTGAGCACGTCCGAGAGGCCCTCAGCGGTGGTGTTGGTGGACATGGGATCGGGCACGTCCACCGCGGTGGGACCTACCAGCAGATTGCCGTGGACGGTGGGGGTCACCAGGACGCCCTTGCCCATGGCGGTGGGGAGCTGGAAGATGGTGTGGGACGTGAGATCCCCCACCTTCTTGTCCAGCAGGCAGTATTCCCCCTTCCGGGGGGTGATGGTCAGCTTTTCGGGGGACACCTGGTTGTGGAGTACGGCGCCGAAGAGCCCCGCAGCGTTGATGACCACCGGCGCCTCGTACACCGCGCCGTTCCCGGCGGTGAGCCGCCAGAGATCGCCCGCGCGCTCCACCGTCTCCACCCGTGTGTCAAAGAAGAACTCCGCCCCGTTTTTGGCGGCGTTCTCCGCCATGGCGGCGGTGAGCTCGAAGGGACAGACGATGGCGCTGGTGGGGGCGTACAGGGCGGCCACCGCCTCCGGAGACACGTTGGGCTCCAGTTCCCGAAGCTGGGGGGCCTCCACGATCCGCAGCCCGGACACACCGTTTTTCCTGCCCCGCTCCAGCAGCTCCTCCAGCCGGGGGCGGTCCTCCTCCGCGAAGCACAGCACCAGCGCGCCGCAGCGCTTGTAGGGCACGTCCAGCCGGCGGCAGAGAGCGGGCATTGCCACGCTTCCCTCCACATTGAACCGGGCCATCAGCGTGCCGGGCACGGCGTCGAAGCCGGCGTGGACGATGGCGGAGTTGGCCTTGGAGGTGCCGCAGCACACGTCCTCCTCCGCTTCCAGCACCGCTGCCCGAAGCTGGTATCGGGTCAGCTCCATGGCGGCCGCGCAGCCGATGACGCCCGCACCCACCACAAGAACATCGTAGTACATAGATTTCCTTCCTTTTCCCACCGCGTTTCGCGGTTTTTCTTCTTTGTTCAGCCCTGGGGCGGCCCCAGCCGCTCCAGCACCTGCCGGAAATACGCCGGAAGCTCCGTTTCCAGCCGGACGGCCTCCCCGGTGCGGGGATGGATGAATTTCAGGGCCCGGGCGTGGAGACACTGGCCCGCCAGCCCCTTGTCCGGCTTGCCGCCGTACACCGTGTCGCCCAGCAGAGGATGGCCGATGTGAGCCATGTGGACCCGGATCTGGTGGGTGCGCCCGGTCTCCAGGATGCAGCGCACATGGGTGTAGCCCCGGTAACGGGCGATCACCTCCCAATGGGTGACGGCAGCGCGGGAATTCCTGTCCGTCACCGCCATGCGCTTGCGGTCCGTGGGGTGGCGGCCGATGGGGGCGTCCACCGTCCCCGCGTCCTCCCGGAAGCCGCCCCGGACTACGGCCTCGTAGACCCGGGAGAGGCTCCGGTCCGCCAGCTGGGCGGAGAGGGACAGGTGGGCCGCGTCGTTTTTGGCGGCGATGATGAGGCCGCTGGTGTCCCGGTCCAGCCGGTGGACGATCCCGGGGCGCAGTTCCCCGCCCACGCCGGAGAGGGTGTCGCCGCAGTGGTACAGCAGCGCGTTCACCAGCGTGCCGTCCGGGTGGCCGGGGGCGGGGTGAACCACCATGCCCCGGGGCTTGTTCACCACGATCACGTCCGCGTCCTCAAACACCACGTCCAGGGGGATGTCCTCCGGCCGGGCCTCCGGGGGGGCGGGGGCGTCCTCCGTCCGCACGGAGATCACGTCCCCCTCCCGGGTCAGGTCGCTTTTCTTCACGGCCTTCCCGTTTCGCAGGACGCGTCCCTCCCCGATGAGCCGGGCGGCGGCGGAGCGGGTGAAGCCCGAACGCGCCAGGAGAGCGTCGATGCGCTCGCCGCTCTCCTGTGCCGGTATGGTCAATTCTCTCATTTAAACTCCGCCAGGATGGCGTCCAGATCGAAGTCGTCCTCGGCGGCTTTGGCAGCGGGCTTCGCGGCCTCGGCCACGGGCTTGACAGCCTCGGCCGCAGGCCGGGCGGCGGCGCGGACGGTCTCCTTCACGGGCTCTTCCCTGGGGGCAAGGGCGGCGGGCCAGTCACGGGCGGACTCGGCGGCCGGAGCCTCGGGCCGGGC
>JAFRDL010000180.1 GCA_017411265.1 Oscillospiraceae bacterium
CGCCGCGGCGGCCCCGGCAAAGCCCGCCCAGCCTCAGCCGCCCGCCAAGCCCAAGGAGAACAAGCCTCACCAGCCCCGCCAGGTGGCGGAAAAGCGTGTGGTGGACACCCGCGGCTCCGCGGCGGCCAACCTCTCCAAGTACGACGAGCGCTTTGACAACATGGCCGGCGAGCGCGCCCAGAACATGCAGCGCCGGGGCAAAGAGAAGATCGGCGGCAAGAACAAGCAGCGCCAGCAGCAGGTATCCAGCAGCAAGCGCCGCCAGGAAGAGCGGGACAAGATGCAGCGCCTGCAGTTCGAGATCGCCCGGAAGCAGCCTCTCAAGGTGAGCATCCCCGACGAGATCGGTGTGGGCGAGCTGGCCTCCCGCATGAAGAAGACCGCCGTGGAGGTCATCAAGCAGCTTATCAAGCTGGGCGTGATGGCGTCCATCTCCGACGTGATCGACTACGACACCGCCGCTCTGGTGGCCATGGAAATGGGCTGCAAGGTGGAGCGCGAGGTGGTCGTCACCGTGGAAGACCGGCTGATCGACGACCGGAAGGATACCGAGGACGAGCTGGAGCCCCGCGCCCCCGTGGTGGTGGTCATGGGCCACGTGGACCACGGCAAGACCTCCCTGCTGGACCGCATCCGCAGCGCCAACGTGGTGGCCGGCGAGGCCGGCGGCATCACCCAGCACATCGGCGCCTACCGGGTCATGGTCAACGGCAGCCCGGTCACCTTCCTGGACACCCCGGGTCACGAGGCCTTTACCACCATGCGCGCCCGCGGCGCCATGGTAACGGACGTGGCCATCCTGGTGGTGGCTGCCGACGACGGCATCATGCCCCAGACCATCGAGTCCATCAACCATGCCAAGGCCGCCGGGACCCCCATCGTGGTGGCCGTGAACAAAATGGACCTGCCCGGGGCCAACCCCGAGCGGATCAAGCAGGATCTCACCAAGTACGACCTGGTCCCCGAAGAGTGGGGCGGCGAGACCATCGTGGTCCCCATCTCCGCCAAGACCGGTGAGGGCGTGGAAGAGCTGCTGGAAAACCTGGTGCTCCAGGCCGAGGTCATGGAGCTGAAGGCCAACCCCAACCGTCCCGCCAAGGGCACCGTGGTGGAGGCCCGGCTGGACAAGGGCCGCGGTCCCATCATGACCGTTCTGGTGCAGAACGGCACTCTCCACACCGGCGACATCATCATCGCCGGCACCGCGGTGGGCCGTGTCCGGGTCATGACCAACGACCGGGGCGAGCGGATCACCGAAGCGGGCCCCTCCGTTCCCGTGGAGATCGCCGGCATGTCCGAGGTCCCCTCCGCCGGCGATATCTTCAACGCCGTGGCAGACGAACGCATGGCCCGTGAGCTGGCCGCGGAGCGGCTGGCCCAGCAGAAGGCCGCCGCGGCCGGCGGCAGCAAGAAGGTCTCTCTGGAGGATCTGTTTGCCCGGATCCAGGAGGGGGATCTCAAGGACTTCAACATCATCGTCAAGGCCGACGTGCAGGGCAGCGCCGAGGCCGTGAAGAGTTCTCTGGAAAAGCTCTCCAACGAGGAGGTCCGGGTCCGGGTCATCCACTCCGGCGTGGGCGCCATCAACGAGTCCGACGTGATGCTGGCCTCCACCAGCAACGCCGTCATCGTGGGCTTCAACGTCCGGCCGGACAACGCCGCCAGGGACAGCGCCGAGCGCTCCAATGTGGAGCTGCGGATGTACCGTGTCATCTACGACTGCATCAACGACGTGGAGGCGGCCCTCAAGGGCATGCTCTCCCCCAAGTTCAAGGAGGTCATCATCGGCCACGCCGAGGTGCGCCAGACCTTCAAGGTGTCCAAAGTCGGCACCATCTGCGGCTGCTACGTACTGGACGGCAAGATCCAGCGCAACTGCTCCGTGCGGGTGAACCGGGACAACATCGTCATCTTCGAGGGCGAGCTGGCCTCCCTGCGGCGTTTCAAGGACGACGTGAAGGAGGTCGCCTCCGGCTACGAGTGCGGCATGCAGATCGAGAAGTTCAACGACGTCAAGGAAGGCGACATCATCGAGTGCTTCGTCACCGAACAGCTGTAAGATAAGAGGAAAGCTATGGCATCCAATCACATCCAGCGCATCAACGACGACATCCGGTACGCGCTGGCGGAGCTGCTCCGCCAGGTCAAGGACCCCCGGGTGCAGCAGGGCGATCTCATCAGCATCGTCCGCACCGACACCACCGGGGATCTCCGGTACTGCAAGGTCTACCTCAGCGTTCTGGGCGAGGTGGACGAGAAGGAGTTCAAAAGAGGGCTGCGCTCCTGCAGCGGCTGGCTGCGGCATGAGCTGGGCACCGCCCTCAATCTCAGGTACACCCCGGAGCTGCAGTTCGAGCTGGACCACTCCATCCAGCAGGGCGCCCATATCAACGACCTGATCCGGGACCTGGACATCCCCCGGGACGGGGAAACGGCACCGGAGGAATAATATGGAACTGGCGCAGGCGGCGGAATTCTTCCGCAGGCATGACCGATTTCAGCTGGTGACGCACCGGCGGCCCGACGGGGACACCCTGGGCAGCGCCGGTGCGCTTTGCCATGCCCTGGGGCGGATGGGAAAAACCGCCTTCCTGCATCCCAACCCGGAGATCACCGAGACCTGGCTCCCCTTTGTGGGCCCCTATCTGGCTCCGGCGGCGGAGGACGGATGCTTCAACGTGGCGGTGGATGTGGCGGACGAGGGCATCGTCTGTCAGGGCTTTTCCGGGCCCATCCACCTCTGGCTGGACCACCATCCCAGCCGGAACGGTGCCCGGGAGCCGGGGATCGTGGATCCCCGGAGGTCCTCCTGCGGCGAGGTGGTCCTGGCGCTGATCGAACAGATGCTGGGCGCGCCGGACAAGGAGGAGGCGAACCTTCTCTACATGGCCGTGTCCACGGACACCGGCTGCTTCTGCTACGCCAATACCAACGCGGAGACCTTCCGCGCCGCCGCCCGCCTGCTGGACGCCGGGGCGGAGCTTCCCCGGATCAACAAGCTCCTCTTCCGCACCAAGCGCCGGGAGCGCATGCTGCTGGAAGGGATGGTGTATTCCTCCCTCCGCTCCCTCCGGGGCGGGGAGCTCAACATCGCCGTGATCACCCTGGACATGCTCCGCAGCGCCGGCGTCACCGAGGACGACTGCGACGACCTGGCCAATCTGGCCGGGCAGGTGGCCGGGAGCCGGGTGTCTGTCACGGTGCGGGAGCTGTCCGCCGATCCGCCGGAATCCAAGGTCTCTCTGCGCACCGACGGCGGGGTGGACGCTTCCCGGGTCTGCGCCCGTTTCGGCGGCGGCGGACACCGGATGGCCGCCGGCTGCGAGCTGCCCCTCTCCCCCGCCGAGACGGCGGAGGTCCTGCGTTCGGCCGTGGAGGAAGCATGGGCATAAGCGGCATCCTCCTGCTGGACAAGGACCGGGACTGGACCAGTCAGGACTGTGTCTCCAAGCTCCGGGGCATCCTGGGCGAGCGGCGCATCGGCCACGCCGGAACGCTGGACCCTCTGGCCACCGGTCTGCTGGTGGTGCTGGTGGGCCGGGCCACCCGGGCCGCCTCCTATGCCGAGGCGGAGGAGAAGGAATATGTGGCCGCCCTCCGGCTCGGGATCGTCACCGATACCCAGGATATTACAGGCAACGTTTTGAGCCGCTCCCACGTCCTACCCACAGAGGCCGAGGTCCGGTCCGCGCTTCCCCGGTTCACCGGGGAGATCGACCAGATCCCGCCCATGTACAGCGCCATCAAGGTGAACGGGCAAAAGCTCTACGACATCGCCCGCCGGGGCGGCACCGTGGAGCGGGAGCCCCGGAGGATCACCATCCGTTCCCTGGAGTATCTGGGCATGGAAGACGGCGATCCTATCCTTCGGATCCGCTGCTCCAAGGGCACCTATATCCGCACCCTCTGTCACGATCTGGGGCAGGCCCTGGGCTGCGGTGGGTGTATGGCCGCCCTGCGGCGCACCGCCTCCGGTCCCTTCCGGGTGGAGGACGCCCGGCGGATCGGCGAGCTCACCCGGGCGGATCGGGATACCCTGCTGCCCATCGATACGCTCTTTGCCTCCGCCGGACGGCTGACGCTGGACCCGGGGCAGGAGCGCCGCTGCCGCTTCGGCAACGATTTCCCTCTGGACGCCGTCGACGGAGAGTACCGGTTTTACGGCGCGTCCGGAGCGTTTCTGGCCCTGGGCCGGGCAGATGCCGGCCGGGGACGGAGCATCAAAAGCTTTTTCGAGGTTTGATATGACCCAACAGACAGAGAGAACCTGCGTCCTTGCCCTGGGCTTTTTCGATGGGGTCCACCGGGGCCACGCCGCGCTGCTGCAGCGGACGGTGGAGCGCGCCCGGGAGCTGGGCTGCGAGGCCGCCGTCATGACCTTCGATACGCATCCCGACACTCTGGTGCGGGGGGAACCGGTGCCCCTCATCAACAGCGCCCCGGACCGGGCCTGGCTGATCCGGACCATGTTCGGCATCGACTGGGTGGAGTTTTTCCGCTTCACCGAGGAGACCATGCGCATGCCCTGGGAGGAGTTTCTCCGCACCGTTCGGACCGAGCTGGGCTGCGTCCACTTCGTGGTGGGCTATGACTTCCGCTTCGGCTGGAAGGGCGAGGGGAACACGGACCGTCTGCAGGCCTACTGCCGGGAACACGGCCTCGGCTGCGACGTGATCGGACAGGTGCAGCTCGACGGGATCACCGTCAGCTCCACCTACATCCGCCGTCTTCTTCTGGACGGCGATATGGTCCGGGCCCGGGAATTCATGGGCCACCCCCACGTCCTCTCCGATGTGGTCCGTCACGGACACCGGCTGGGCCGCCATCTGGGCGCACCCACGGTGAACATGCAGTTCTCCCCCGGCGTGCTGGTCCCGCCCCGCGGGGTCTACGCCACCCGGGTGCGGCTGCCGGAGGGAAGATTCACCGCCGTCACCAACATCGGGGTCCGGCCCACCGTCAGCCAGCAGCCCTCCGTATCCGTGGAAAGCCACCTTCTGGATTTTCACGGAAATCTCTACGGACGGCATCTGGTCCTGGAATTCTTTGACTATCTGCGCCCCGAACGGCGCTTTGACTCGCTGGATGAGCTCTCCGCCCAGATCGCCCTCGACGGCGAGCGGGCCAGACAGATACTGGAGGAACGCCCATGAGCCTTGCCGACACCATTCGCGGCCGCCGGAACCGTATCGATCCCGGCGTGGACCCCGCCTACGCCTTCGGCGCCGAGGAACAGGTCATGGACGAGATCCGGCGGCAAACCTTCGTGCCGCCGGAGCGGAAGGGCCCCGGTGTGGCCGCCCGGGCGGGCGCCGCGCTGAACAGCCTCCGGCAAAAGATCTCCGGCGGGGACGATCCTGCTTTTGACGGCTTTGGAGAGGAATATCCGGAGGAACAGCCCGTGCCCCGGCAGGACGCTCCGGTGTACTCCGCGGAGACCTACGACCAGCCTGCCGCGCCGGACATGGGGTGGGCCAACCCCTTTACGTCCCCCGCTCCCGCCAAAAACAAGCCCCAAGCCGCCGCGCCGCGCCGC
>JAFRDL010000181.1 GCA_017411265.1 Oscillospiraceae bacterium
CGGCGGTGTAAGCACAGCGATGTGTTCAGCCTACCGGTACTAATAGCCCGAGGGCTTGACCTACATTATGCAGGCAGCCTGGCTTCCCCTCTGTTCAGTTTTCAGGGTACAATCCTGACGATGGCCCGTTGGTCAAGTGGTCAAGACGGGGGCCTCTCACGCCCCAATCGGGAGTTCGACTCTCCCACGGGTCACCATATGCACCTTTAGCTCAGTTGGTAGAGCACCTGACTCTTAATCAGGGTGTCCAGGGTTCGAGTCCCTGAAGGTGTACCATATGGCCCGTTGGTCAAGCGGTTAAGACGGAGGCCTCTCACGCCTCAAACATGGGTTCGATTCCCGTACGGGTCACCACAGTTGGTGTTTTTAACGGTGAGGGTCCACCCGTTCCCATTCCGAACACGGAAGTTAAGCTCACCAGTGCCGAAAATACTTGTCTGGCGACGGACTGGGAAGATAGGTCAATGCCAACACGAAACCCCGGAGCTCTTCGGAGCCCCGGGGTTTCGGTTTGTCATCGGCGCGGCGCCACGCTACGGCCGGTTCACGTCCAGGATCAGCGTTTCCGGCGGCGGCACAGGGCGGAGCCGGTCCGCCGTCAGCGCCAGGCTCTTCTGCCCGTAGGCGTCGGTCACGACCCGGGCCGCCGCGTCGAACACGGCCCAGCCCCCCTCCGGGTCCTCCGCCTCCAGCGGGAACGCCATGAACTGCAGATCCGCCAGGCAGCAGACCATCACCACCCGGCCCGCGGACCAGGGGCCGTCCTCGCCGTTCCGGCGCAGCTCCAGGGGATCGGTGAAGCGGAGCGTCTTTCCCTCGTAGTGCTCCGGGTGGTCATGGGCGTCCAGCCAGAACGGGACATAGTGCTTTTCGGAGACGGCGATCACGCTCTCGTCCAGGGAAAAGGGGAGAAACAGGTCGAAGGCCTTTTCGTGATACCCCATGGGGTCCTGCCGCAGATACGAGGCCCGCCGGTTCATCATGCGGAAGGCCTGGCTGTAGGGCGCGAGTTGCTCCCGGGACGGGCACCCCCGAAAGGTGACCTGTTGGGACGCGGAGACCATCTGCATCATCATCTGCCGCAGGTTGGCGTAGTACAGGGGCATGGTTTTCCAGTCGATCCAGGTGACGGCGGAGGCGACGCGCATGCGAGGGGGAAACCGGTCCCGGAGCCCGGCCATCATGGTGTTCATCTCCACGTAGATCCGGTCCGGACGGGCCGCTTCGATGCTGCGAAGGCAGAAAGCGCCCACGTCCTCCTCCCCGTCGTACCAGGCGGCGGAGGCGTTCCTCGCGGCCAAAGCCTCCGGATCGTACTCCTCCTCCCCCTGCTCGAAGCACAGGATCAGGGTCTTCCCGTATTTATAAAAGTAATCGTTCCGGATACAGTCCCGGATGTAGGTGGTTTTTCCCGCGTCCAGAAAACCGTATACCAGCCGGGTCTCGATTCCCGTCTCGCTCATGGACAGCACCTGCCGTTTCTGTAAAAGAACCGCCCCATCGGGAACAGGCCGATGGGGCAGGCTCCTTTTTTACCGTTGAATTTGCGGAGCAAACAGGGGATCAGTCGTACAGGCAGACCAGACGGCCGCTGACCTCGCCCCGGCGCAGCTTCTCGATGCCCTCGCCGATCTCCTCGAACTTGCAGAGGTGGATCTCGGGGTTGAGCTTGCCGCTGGCCAGAAGGTCGATGCAGTCCTTCAGGTCGTCGGTGGTGCTGCCCATGGAGCCCTCAAAGGTGAGCTCCTTGAAGATCATGGAGTAGGTGTAGATGGTGGCGGTGTCCTTCGCCATGCCCACGAGAACGACCTTGCCGTGGGGGCGGACCGCCTTGAGCGCGTCGTCCGTGGTGGCTCCGCCGCCGGCGAAGTCGACGATGACGTCCAGATTCTTGTCAGCGAAATCAAGGATGCTGGCCTTGACTTCCTTGGCGCCGAGGCTGAGAGCCAGGGCCTGGGCCGAGGGCTTTCTCGTGGCGACGTACACTTCACATCCCTTGGCCACGGCGATGCTCACCGCGAACTGGCCCAGGCCGCCCACGCCGATGATGCCGACCTTGGTGCCGGCCTTGGCGCCGCCCACGTTGCAGACCGCGTGGTAGGAGGTGGCGCCCGCGTCGGTGGCGGCCGCGGCCTTCTCCGGAGCAAGGCCCGCCGGGACCTTGACCAGCTGCTCCACGGGAGCCGTGGTCATGGTGCCGTAACCGCCGTCTCTGGTGTAACCGGGGGTCGTTCCGTCCTTGGCGTACAGGGGGCAGACGGCCACGATATCGCCGACCTCATATCCTTCCACGCCCTCGCCGATCTCAACGATCCGGCCGCAGACCTCGTGGCCCATGATCACGGGAACGTTGAACTGAGGCATCCAGGACTCGATATCCAGCGCGGAGACGTCCGAGTGGCAGAGGCCGCCGGCCAGCGTCTTCAATACGACATAGCCCGGCTTCGCCTTCGGATCCGGCTTCTCGACGATCTTCAGGGGCTGATGTGTTCCGGTGAATTCCCAACCTTTCATGATTGCATCATTCCTTTCTCGGGAGGACCCGATGAAAATATGAGGGGTGCCGCAGGGTCTCTTTATAATGTTACCCACAAATTACATTATATCATTTCTCCTTTTAAAAAAGCAAGGCGCGAAATGTCCCGGATATGGCGTTTTTCCGCAAAAGCCGGCGGTTGTTTCTTGCACTCCCGGACGGGATGCGATACAATAAGCCCATGAAAACGCTTTGAGGAGGAAGATCTATGAGATCCGACATCGTTCAGGTCAACGCAAACGGCACCGGCGTCGAGGCCGCCCTGGCCCAGGCCGAGGCCGTCGCCGCCTATAAGGGCCTTTCCCCGGAGGACGGGCTGAAGCTGCGGCAGCTGGCCGAGGAGATGATGGGCCTCCTCCAGGGCCTCACCGGCGAGGCGGAGGCGGATTTCTACATCGAGGACGAGAACGGCGAGTACCGGCTGCACATGGACACCTATACGGAGATGGACGCGGAAAAGCGGGCGCGGCTGATCGACGCCACCACCGCCGGCAGGGACGCGGCGGCCGTGGGCATCCTGGGCAAGCTCCGCAGTCTGCTGGAGCGGTCCTTCGCCTCCCAGGACAAGGACCTTCCCCCCTTCTATACCCTGGGCCTGGCGGGCGGCAGCATGGACCCCGGCGCCGTCACCAGCACGGCCTGGTCCCTGGCCCGGTATAAGGACGCGGTGCGGGAGGACGAGGCGAACATGGAGGCCTGGGACGAGCTGGAGCGCTCTGCCATCGCCCAGAACGCCGACGAGATCCAGATCGGCATCAAGGGCCGTAACGTGGAAATGACCGTTATCAAAAAGCTCTGAGGGAGGAAACGGAACATGACGATCCAAACATCCCGCGAGGGCGGCAGGCTCACCGTCTCCCTGGAGGGACGGCTGGACACCGCCACCGCGCCGGAGCTGGAGGAAGCGCTGCGGGACGCCCTGTCCGGCGTCCGCGAGGCGGCGTTTGATTTCCGCGCGCTGGAGTACATCTCCTCCGCCGGGCTGCGGGTGCTGCTGGCCGTGCAGAAAAAGCTGACGGCGGCCGGCGGCGGCCGCGCGGCGGTCCGCGGCGCCAACCAGACGGTCCGGGAGATCCTGGAAGTCACGGGCTTTGCGGAAATCCTTGCGGTCGAGTGAAAACAAACGCTCCCGGGGCATTTGCCCCGGGAGCGTTTTTGCGGGCGTGCGGCGGACGGCGGCCGCCGCTCAAAGACAAAGGAAAGGACAAATCAGAGATAATCATTCAAAAATCCGACGTATGCTCACCATTTTCAAGGGGTAAATTGACAAGTTTTCATTTGCTATGTATAAAGTATGCAACGGCAGACAGGGGATCGCCGGTCTGCGCCAGGGCCTCTGGGGCCGAGAGAAGAGATGAACTATGAGTAAAGGAACTCTGTACGCGACCCTGCAGATGATAGAGACCTTTGTGGTGGACCGTTACCGCGCTACGGGGGAACGTCTCCGCATCCATGAAGTGATGGAAAAAATGAAGGAGCAGGGCCTCCTTCTCTCCGTCGCGCCCCCCCGGCCCGTCCTGGACTGGAATATGTCGAAGGACGAATTCAACCAGGCGGTCATGAACCTTCCCGTCAACGTTTCCCGCATCCTGGAGAGCGAGGGAGGCGGATACTCGGAGCTCTTCCGGGAGGAGCAGAGCGCCTTTCCCTCGGGACAGGACGTCTTCTGCCGCAAAGCCTTGCCCTGTGTGGCCGCGGAGCCCCGGGCGCTGTCCTATTTTGAGATCTACTTCGTGCGGGAAGGCCAGTGCGAGATGACCTTCGGCTCGGATATGGTCCGGCTCCGGGAGGGCGACGTATGCATCGTGCCCCCCAACGCCGTCCACGCCCTGCCCCTGGACGAGAGCAGCCATGTGATGATCGCAACCGTCCGGGCCAGCACGTTCGACGCCCAGTTCGGGGATCTTCTCACCAAGTCCGGGGTGATGTCCGGCTTCTTCCGGGAGTCCCTCTACGGGAAGCCCGTGCCCAACTTCCTGCTGATCCACACCGCGCCCCGGTCGGACCTGGTGCGCTTTCACCTCCGGGGGCTGCTCATCCAGAGCTCCACCCGGGACAAGCATACCAACAGCTGCGCGATCTGCTGGATGAAGCTGTTCCTGTCGGAGGCGCTCCGGGCCAGCCGTGACGAGGTGGAGATATACCGCTCTCCCGCGGGAGGCAGTCCCCGGGCGGACTGCGGGGAGATCCTCCAGTATATCCAGCAGAATTACCGCACCGTGCGGCTGAGCATCCTGGCCAGAGAGTTCCACTACAACGAGACGTACCTCTCCCGGATGCTGCAGAATTACGCCCACAAGAGCTTCACCGAGATCGTCCGGGATATCCGGATGAAACGGGCGGAGGAGTATCTGAACAATTCCGCGCTCCGCATCCACGAGATCTCCTCCCTGGTGGGATACAGCTCGGTGGATCACTTTTCCCGGGCGTTCAAGTCCACCCACGGGATGTCTCCCCAGGCGTTCCGCCGCCGGACGCTGCAAAAAGAGGACAAATAAGAGCGATCCCCGGAGGCGCGGCCTCCGGGGACTCCTCCCCAATAAAAAACCGGTACGACGGTCGTCGTACCGGTTTTTTTGTTGTTCCGTCAGATGGGGTTGTCCGCGGTGGCGGGGGCCTCCGGGGTCACGCCGGTGTCCGGCGCGGCAGCGGCGGCGCCGGCGGGCGGCACGTCGGTC
>JAFRDL010000182.1 GCA_017411265.1 Oscillospiraceae bacterium
CATTTCCGGGTGTTGCCCAGTTGGTAGGGCGCCAGCTTTGGGAGCTGGAGGCCGCGAGTTCGAGTCTCGCCACTCGGACCAAAGGATCCCCGGGGACTTTTGTCCCTGGGGATCCTTTCATAAAGGCGAGACTCGAAAAGGCTGTATCCCTCGCCGGCGAGCCGTTTTTCCGCGCTCTCTTATCCCGTGCCGAGCCGGATCCGAAAGGGCTCTCCCAGAAACACCGGTCCGGCGATGCGCAGGGCGGTGAGAACGCCGTTCTCCCTCCGGGCGGAGGCCAGGACGGTCCCGCCGGGCTGGCGCAGGGGCCAGACCGACTCCCCCTCCGGCGTCTCCCGGGAGAGGATCGCCGCCGCCGCCGCGCTGCCGGAGGCGCAGCTGCTCTCAAAATACAGCGTGTCCGTATCCCGGACGTACACCGCCGGGATCATGCTCCGGCGGTCCTCGCCCAGGGTCATCACCCCTGCCGCCGGAGCGGCGTACCGTTCACACAGTCCGGCGGTGAGCCGGGCCGCCTCCGTCTCAGACAGGACGGGGCCCGTGCGCAGGGCGTGGACGATCCCGGAGAACACCGCCACCGGCATGCCCTCCCATTCCGAGAGGTGCTCCGGCAGGGGCAGCTCCGCCCGGACGCCGTTCCCCTCCGGCCAGAGGGTCAGAGGACGGTCGCAGCCGCTGATCTCCCCGTATACGGCCCCGGTCTCCTCCGGGTGCGCGTCCGCCCACCAGCGGCCCAGGCAGCGGAGGGCGTTGCCGCAGAATTCCCCGCCCATCATCTCCAGCCGGCACGTGCCCCCCAGCCGGGGAGGCGTGACGAAGCCCACCTGCTCCCCGCCGCAGCGACGGAGCAGCGACCGGGCGACGGCGCTGCGGCGCGCAGGCTCCACGGGGGTGAGCACGAGCAGCGTGACGTTTCCGGCCGGGTCCGCCCGGAGAAGCTCCAGCTCCATGCCGCTCATCCCACGAATTTCCGGAGAGGCGTGAGATCAAGACCCTCCTGAGTCTCCAAAAAGGCCAGGAGCTGCTTCGCGATGACCAGCACCCCGCCGGGCGCGTCGCTCTCGATGTTCAGGGGCAGCAGGGGATCGTGGAGGGACAGGCGCAGCAAAAACCAGCCGTCCCCGTGCTCTGCGTCCAGAGAATACCGCACGCCCTCACAGTTGTCGGGAGCCTCGGTCCAGCCGGGCCGGGACGCGGCGTGCTCCGCCAGGGCGGCCAGCACCCTCTCGCCCCGGGCGCGGAAGTCCTCGTCCCGGATCTTCAGGCGGAATTCCCGGCTCTCCGCCGGCTCCTCCAGTCCCTCCACCAGGCTCTCCAGCGGACGGCCGCAGGCCAGCTCCACCAGGAACTTGGTCACCAGGTACGCCCCGTCGTCCAGGAAATAGTTCTCCTTCATGGCGGCGTGGCCGGAGGTCTCGATGGCCAGCTGGCAGTCCTGCCCGGCGGCGTTGAGGCGCAGCGCCTCGTTGATCACGTTCCGGTAGCCCCGGCGGAACCGGCGGTGGACGCCGCCCCGCCCGGCGATGAACTTCGCCAGGCCCGTGGAGGTGATGGAGTCGGTGACGATGGCGGTGCCCGGGTGCTCCCGCAGGAGGATGGCGGAGATAAGCGCGATGAGCCGGTTGCGGTTCAGCTCCTCCCCGCTTTTCAGGACGGCCCCGGCCCGGTCCACGTCGGTGTCGAAGATCAGCCCCAGATCCGCCCCGCTCTCCAGCACGGCGGACCGGATGCTGTCCATGGCCTCCGGCAGCTCCGGGTTGGGGACATGGTTGGGGAAGCGTCCGTCCGGCTCCAGGTACCGGCTCCCGGTCGTGTCCGCCCCCAGGGGCTCCAGCACCTTCCGGGCGTAGAAGCCCCCCGCGCCGTTCCCCGCGTCCACCACGATCCGGTACCCCGCCAGAGGCCGGTCCTTTCCGGCGGCGGCGGTGACCTTCTCCCGGAGGATGGCGGCGTAGGCGTCCATGAACTCCCCGGTCTCCCGCTTCCCGCGGACCGGGGCGGGCCGGGCCGTCTCCCCGGCCAGGGTGAGGATCTGTTTGATGTCGGAGCTCTCCGCCCCGCCCCGGGCGGTGAAGAACTTCAGCCCGTTCCGGTTCCAGGGGAGGTGGCTGGCGGTGATCATCACCGCGCCGTGGAATTCGTACCCCGCCGTCACCGTGGTCATGAACATGGCGGGGGTGGTGGCGAGACCCATGTCCGTCACGTCCGCGCCCGCCGCGGCCATGGCGTCGGCCAGCCATTCGGCCACGTCCGGGCCGGAGAGCCGGGAATCCCGGCCCACCGCCACCCGGAGAGGACGGGCGTCCGCGCGGTCGGAGAGCCAGCGCACAAACCCGGCGGCGATGGCGCGCACCGCCTCCTCCGTGAGGGTAACGCTCTCGCCCTCCACGCCGGGCAGGGCCACGCCCCGGATGTCGCTGCCGTTCTGAAGCTTGTAAAGATCCATAACCGTCTCCTTTCCCCAGGGGGATCGATCATTAAGCGGGGCGCCGCCCGGCGGGCGGCGCTCCTGTCGTTATTCTTCCTCCGCCGTCTCCGGGATCCCCCCGGCGGCCCGTATCGGCCTCTGGCCCGAGGCGGGCTGGGCAGAGACGACCAGAGGCACCGTCTCCATGATCAGGGAGGAGGTATCCAGCCCGTACCACTGGATCCGGGATCCGATCAGCTGACGGACGGAGTATTTGGCGGTGAGCACGAACCGGTCCAGATCGGTGAGGCCGGCGTCGGACGCCACGCTGCGGCGCAGGAAGCAGAACTTGAAGTTGCCCACGTTGGAATTCTCGTAAATGGAGAATTTCCGCTCCTGGGGCGGGAGCTCCCCGCTCTCCAGCAGATCCCCGACGATCTGCCGGATATATACGTTCAGCCGCTGGTGGTTCCGGAAGCCCAGCTCCAGCACCACCCGGAACACGAAGTCCGTGCCGAAGGTCTCCACCCGGTACCGGGCGGCCCGGGGCTCGTCCAGCACGCGGATGCTGATGAACCAGTAGGCCTGGGCCCGCTTGGGGTCCTTGTCCAGGATGGAATAGAGCGTATCCCGGTCCAGGGTCTCCGCATCGGTACTCTTTTCCACATACACCAGGTTCTGGGCGCACAGGGGGACGCTTTTGTCCGCACGCAGCGTGGCCAGATTGGAGATATAGTCCCGGGTCCGGAGCCGGACGGAGTGCTCCTTCTCCAGCTGGGTGCCCCGGTGCCAGATGACCATCACGGAGAACAGCAGCAGGGCGATGATCACCGTCACATATCCGCCGATGGCGAACTTGCCCAGGCTGGAGAAGAAGAACACCGCCTCGATGGCCCCGAAGACCAGGGCTATGGTCACCGCCAGCACCTTCTGGTTGAGGATCTTGAAGAGGTAGACGAACAGCAGCAGGGTGGTCATCAGCATGGTCACCGTGATGGCCAGGCCGTAGGCCGCCTCCATCCGGGCACTGGACCGGAAGTACAGCACCACCAGGGAGCAGCCCACGAACAGAAGACCGTTCACCGTGCCGATGTACAGCTGACCCTTGGTGTCGGAGGGATAGTTCACCTTCAGATGGGGCAGCAGATCCAGACGGATGGCCTCGGAGACCAGGGTATAGGAGCCGGTGATCAGCGCCTGGGAGGCGATGATGGCGGCCAGGGTGCTCAACAGCACCGCCACCGGCCGCAGCGCCGGGGGCAGCATCTGGAAGAAGGGGTTGACCTCCCCCATGGCCAGCAGGGCCGCATCGCCGTTGTTCTGCAGGATCCAGGCGCCCTGGCCCAGATAGTTGAGGATCAGGCAGGCCTTCACGAAGGGCCAGCTCCGGTGGATGTTGGACTTGCCCACGTGGCCCATATCGGAGTACAGCGCCTCCGCGCCGGTGGCCGCCAGGAACACGCTGCCCAAAATCATCAGCCCGGCCTTGTTGTAGGGGCTGAGGAGCACCTTCACCGCGTACAGGGGGTTAAAGGCCTTGAGCACCACCGGGTGGAGGAACACCCGGCTGGCGCCGGTGATCCCCAGGAAGGAAAACCAGATGAGCATCACCGGACCGAAGGCCCGGCCGATCTTGCTGGTGCCCGCCCGCTGCACGCTGAACAGGGCGGTGATGATGAGCAGGGTGATGATGATCACCTTTCCCTGCCCGGCGCCCAGGAACCGCTCCATCACCTCGATGGAGCGCAGGCCCTCGATGGCGGTGGTGACGGTGACCGCCGGGGTGAGGACGCCGTCCGCCAGCAGCGCCGCGCCGCCCACCATAGCGGGGAAGATCAGCCATTTCCAGGTCTTCCGCACCAGGGAATACAGGGAAAAGATGCCGCCCTCCCCGTTGTTGTCCGCCCGCATGGCGATGAGGACGTACTTGACGGTGGTCAGCAGCGTGATGGTCCAGATCACCAGGGAGAGGGAGCCCACGATGAAATCGGTGTTGGTATTGCCGATCCCGCCGTTCCCCTCCAGGATGGACTTCATCACGTACAGCGGCGAGGTGCCGATGTCGCCGTAGACGATGCCGATGGTCACCAGGAACATGGCAAAGCCCGTGGTCTTTTTCTTCTTTTCCATTCTCGTCTCTCCCAAAAGAAAAGCCGCCCTGCGCCGGAAACGGCACAGAACGACAAAACGAAGCGGTCCGCTGTGCGGACATGTCCTCCTGCGCCTGCGAGATTAGCTGTCGGGTTAGGGGAGGAAGGTCCCCCGCCGGAATTCCGGCCGCACCCCATCGTCGGGTCTCCCGCTGCTCCCATGAGCATTCAGCGGCTATAATACGCAAATATATTGTACACTTATTCTCGGAAAAAGTCCAGCCTTTTTCCAGTCTTTCCGCAGGCGGATCTCACACCAGCACCGGCTGGAGCTGCCGCCCCGCCAGGGCGGCGGACACCGTCTCCCCCAGAAGGTCGAACTCCGCCTGGAGGGAAAAGGGCTTCTGCCGGGGATCGTCCTGGCGGAAGGGCACGAAATACACGTTTTTCCGCTGCAGAAGGGCGGCGATGCTCCCGGCGCTGCCGGAGAGCCCGTCGTTGGTGGAGATCGCCAGCACCAGGGGGCGCCCGTTCCGGAGGTGGGCCTTGCAGGCCATGGTCACCGCTGTGTCCGTGACCCCGTTGGCCAGCTTCCCCAGGGTGTTCCCCGTACAGGGCGCCACCAGCAGCGCGTCCAGCGCCTCCTTCGTGCCCAGAGGCTCCGCGGCGGCGACGGAATCCGCCGCCGGCCTCCCGCACAGCTCCTCCAGCTTCGTGCGGAACTCCGCCGCCGTGCCGAAGCGGGTGTCCGTCCCCGCCGCCGCGGGGGAGAGGATCGGGATCAGCGCATAGTCTCTTTTCAGGGCTGCGAAGGCGTCCAGCGCCCGGGAGAAGGTGCAGTGAGAGCCGGTGACCGCCAGCCCCAGCCGGGGCAGCGGCGCGGCAGCCGCTTCATATACCGCGTCCCGGAGGATGGCGGCGGCCCGTTCCGGGGCATAGGTCCCCGGCAGGCCGGGGGCGCGGATGTATCGCTTCCCCTGCTCCCGGGCCGCGGCGGCGTCGATGCCCCCCGGCGGGGAGGCCAGCTCCAGCAGCACCGCATCCTCCCGGACGGAGCGGAGCAGCGCCTCGGGGAGAACGGTCTCCGGCACGGTGTTCACGATGATCTCCGCCCGGGACAGGACCCCGCCCAGGTCGGCGGTATCCACGGCGGCGCAGCCCTCCGCCTCGGCCCGGACCCGGCTCTCCCGCCGCCGGGCGGCCACGGTGACGGAGCAGCCCGCCCGCTCCAGCGACCGGGCGCACAGCGATC
>JAFRDL010000183.1 GCA_017411265.1 Oscillospiraceae bacterium
GATCGCGCCGACCACCGAGAGCCGGAGCCACGGGAGAGGAAGGCCCAGCGCCCCGGAGAGGGTGATCACGCCGATGCCTACCGCGATGGCGGGGGCGACGGAAAAGACGGCGGCGGACACGGCGAGCTTCCGCAGCTTTTCTTCGGAGAAGCCCAGCTCCTTCGCGCGTCTCCACGCCTTGCGGAGAAAAACGACCGACTGCAGCGCCACGGCCAGCACGGCGACCCCCGCCAGAATGAACAGCAGAGGATGGTTGATGCTGAATGCTCTGTCTATCATGTGGATCCCTTCCTTTCTGAATTGGCGGTATGCTCCCTTTCGTCAATGAAATGATAGCACGCCGTATGCGCGCCCGCAACCGTTTGTTGTCCGGGGGCTCCGCGTCTTCGCGCCGCGGCGGCGGCATGGAGGATCCTTCGCCGCTCCGGGCGGCGCCGGACAAGAAACAGCGTCCGTTCCCCGGGCGCCACGAAAAACAGCGCTATGCAGGCGAGCCCTGCATAGCGCTGATCCACTCCCGAAAAAGCGGGGTTTTTGTTCTGGCTGCCCTCCGGCCGGGGGAACGGCATCCGAAGCCGGCCGCTCTCCGTCAAAGGACCGTGTCGGTCAGGATATCCGCGATCCTTTCGCTGGCATGTCCGTCGCCGTACGGATTGTTCGCTTTGCTCATGGATTCGTACGCTTCGGGGTCGTCCAGCAGACGCGAAAACTCTTTATAGATGGTTTCTTCCTTCGTACCCACCAGCTTCAGCGTTCCCGACGCGATCCCCTCCGGCCGGTCTGTCGTCTCTCTCATTACCAGCACGGGCTTGCCCAGGCTGGGGGCCTCTTCCTGGATGCCCCCCGAGTCCGTAAGAATAAGATGGCTTCTTGCCATTATGTTATGGCAGTCAAAGACATCCATCGGCTCACATAAATGGACCCGGTCTAAACCGCCCAGCGTTTCTTTTGCCGTCGCGCGGACGGCGGGGTTCCGGTGGATCGGGTAAAGCGCCTTGACATCCGGGTGGTCCTCAAGGACCCTCCGAATGGCGAGAAACATGCGCCGCATGGGCTCGCCCAGGTTTTCTCTTCGGTGCGCCGTGATAAAAATCAGCCGACTTCCCTCCGCCCATGCCAGCTCCGGGTGAGAGTATTCCTTGCGGACCGTGGTTCTCAGCGCGTCGATCGCCGTGTTCCCGGTGACAAAAATCGTTTCCGGCTTTTTTCCTTCCCGGAGCAGATTGCTGCGGGCAAGCTCGGTCGGCGCAAAGTGGAAGCGGCTGATCAGGCTGACGGCTTCCCGGTTGAATTCTTCGGGATACGGGTTGTTCACATCACACGTGCGCAGCCCCGCCTCCACGTGTCCCACCGGGATCTGACAGTAAAAACCGGCCAGGGCCGCCGCGAAGGTGGTGGTCGTATCCCCGTGGACAAGAACGATGTCCGGCTTTTCCCGTTCCAGCACGGCCTTTATGTTGTCCAGTACGCCGGTCGTGATATCGAAAAGGGTCTGCTTGTCTTTCATGATGGAGAGGTCGTATTCCGGCTGAACACGGAATACGTTCAAAACCTGGTCCAGCATCTCCCGATGCTGCCCGGTCACGCAGACCACGGTATTCACGCCGGGTCTTTTTTTCAGCTCGTTGACAAGCGGACACATTTTGATCGCTTCCGGCCTTGTCCCAAAAACCAGCATGATTTTCATAGGATTCTCCATCCGAGTGTTATCCATTCCCTCTGCGCTCCGCGGCCTTCCCGCATCGACCGGACCCGGCCGCGGAGGCGCCCCGCCTGCGGATCGATCGCCGAAGGGAAACCCGAATCGTCTGTTTGTCAGTATACGCACGCAAAGCGGCAAAAACGGTCGCATTCACGGAAATGCTGATCGTGCTCGGGCAGCGCCGGTGAAGCACGCCGTCGCGGCGGCTTCCCTTTTACAGCCTCCAGAACCGCATGCCGGACGCTCTCAGCTCATCCATCCGGTAAAGGCTCTTGACGTCGATCAGGACTTTTTCATCGTCCTTCAGCTCCGGCTTGAAGAACTCCTTCAGCTTCAGCATGGAGAGGGAGCGGAACTCGTTGTGCCCGACGGCGACGATCACGCAGTCGGCGTCCCGGACCTCCTCAAAGGGGATCAGATCCACGCCGTACTCGTGCCTGGCGATGGCCGGGTCGGCCCAGGGGTCGGTGACCAGGGGATCGATGTCGTATTCCTTCAGCCGCTTGATCACGTCGTAGACCTTGCTGTTCCGGGTGTCCGGGCAGTTTTCCTTGAACGTGATGCCCAGGATGACCACCTTGGCCTTTTTGGGCGCCTTCCCCGCTTCGATCATCTGCTTGATCGCCGCGTCGGCCACGTACGCGCCCATGCTGTCGTTGACCTTGCGCCCGTTGAGGATGATCTGGCTGTGGTAGCCCAGCTTCTCCGCCACGTTGGTGAGATAGTAGGGATCCACCCCGATGCAGTGGCCGCCCACCAGACCGGGCTTGAAGCCCAGGGCGTTCCACTTGGTGTTCATGCCCGCCAGGACCTCGTCGGTGTCGATGTCCATCCGGTCGCAGATCATGGCGATTTCGTTCATGAACGCGATGTTGATGTCCCGCTGGCTGTTCTCGATCACCTTGACCGCTTCCGCCGTCTTGATGTTGGAGACGCGGAACGTGCCGGCCTTGATGACGATGTCGTAGATCTTCTGGATCTGGTCCGCGGATTCCTCGTCCATGCCGGAGACCACCTTGCGGATGCTCGTCAGCGTATGTACCCGGTCGCCGGGATTGATCCGCTCGGGGGAGTAGCCGATCTTGAAGTCCTCGCCGCACTTCAGCCCGGATTCCCGCTCCAGGATGGGGATGCAGATATCCTCCGTGACGCCGGGATAGACCGTGGACTCATAGACCACGATGGTCCCGGGGACCATGTTGCGGCCCACGATCCGGGAGGCGTTCTCCACCGGCTCCAGATCCGGGTTGTTGTCGTCCTTCACCGGCGTGGGAACCGCCACGATGATGAACCGGGCCTCGCTCAGCCGCTTCTCGTCCGAGGTGAAATCCACCGTCGTCTTGCTGATGACCTCGTTGCCCACCTCGTTGGTGGGATCGATCCCGCTCTTGTACTGGCGGATCCGGTACTCGTTGTGGTTGAAGCCGATGACCTTGACATGCTTGGCAAACTCCACCGCGATGGGCATGCCCACATAACCCAGGCCCACCAGGGCCAGCTTTTCCTCGCCGCGGATCAGGCGATCGTACAGGGTGTTATACTCCGGCGCCATATGTATTTCTCCTTGCTTGTTGGTTTTCTCTGTATACGCTGAAAACGAAAACGGGGTACGGGCAATATCGTCTCTCTTCGGATCGAATTATTATAGGATTATACTATAAATCGGAACAAGTCGCAAGAAGGTCTTCCTCCTCGCCCATGCTTTTTTGCTCCGCTCGTCCAGCCGGCGGTTTTCCGCATACAAAAAACTGACGCCGCTGAAAAAGCGACGTCAGTCTGTAGCTTACCGGTTGTTTTCCGGCTCCCGCCGACGGAGCCCGATTCAGTGTCCGGAGGCGGTGGATACCACCGTGCCGTCTGCCCGCAGCCCGACGGCATGCTGCTCGCTCACCGCAATATCCACGATGTCAGACCAGTCCCGGACAGCCTCAAAAGCCGGCAGGATCTCGTCGCCGTCCTCCGTATGGTCCCGGGCAAGAAGCACCGTTCATATTTCAGATTGTTCCAGTAGAAATAATATGAATTAATAATCCATCGTGTTATCCTCCTGATATGTTACACCAAACCAATGATCCTCTGATGAAAGCACAGAAAATACCTTTTTGTCAGAAAAACAAAAAAGAGTCCGACAAAGCGTTTTCAGACAACTGCTTTGCGGGCATTAGGATCTCAGGGGTAGTGGGAACTAGTATACCCAACTCAAAAACAGGACACACTAACTAAACCGTTTGTTTTTGATTTTAAAAATGAGGATAAATACTTTATCTTTATAAAAAACCAGATTAATCAATCCACTAATAACCAGCCAGATAGCAAAAATTTCTATAGCTAAAAGAA
>JAFRDL010000184.1 GCA_017411265.1 Oscillospiraceae bacterium
CTAACGAGCAAGAAATCAAAAAACTAAATAGACACATCTGTCCCGAGTGTGGATCTGAGATTAGAGAGACAACTGTTCTAAGAAGTAAGCGGTATAACTTGGGCGAGGACATAATCATTGTTAAAAATGAACTTCAGATTTCCATTCAGGATATCAGCGAGGATATTACTAAGGAAGAAGATAAATATCAGCGGTTATTAGATGAATTAAACGCTTATGAGAAAAAACTAAAAATCAACACAAAACAAGTTGACGACATTATTCGTTATAGAGGCTTATGCGAAATACGAGAAGGAATAGTCTCCGAGCGGCATGATCTCCTAGAAGCCATTGACGATGAAGAGAAGAAGCTGAAGGAAATAACTGAGAAAACACAAAGCTATAAAGAAAAGAAAAAACAGATTGAAGAGAAATACTATGAATTGCTTGTAACTGCGCGAACAAAATTCGGATTAAATGAAATAGAGCCAGAGAAATTCAAAAAGCTTACCTATAATTTTGATGCAAGTGGAAGCAACAAGAATATCGCAACCGTTATTTGGTATCTTGCAATACTAGATTTGCGGCAGCAATTCAATCCTGAGGCTATTGTCTTTCCAGTGGTTTTTGATAGTCCTAACAACGTTGAGACCGACAGCATCAAGAGGCATGCCTTATTACAATATATTCTTGATAATACTAGAGGCAAACAACTTATTCTTTCTAGCATAGGGTTTGATGCATCAGAGTTTACTTCTGATGGCTCAATCAATGTTATTAAACTTGAGAACGAAAAGTACTCTTTGCTTGATGAGGAATCTTATACAAGAAATGTTGGTTTATTGAATATTCTCTGTGATGCGGAGTTATATAATTGAATTATAGATGGGTTATTCCAAATAACCTTCCTCGAGACTTTCCCTGTAATCAATGCAGAAAAGCTCCAAAAGAATCGGCAGATTTTTGACTAAAACAAAAATCTGCCGAAAAATCTCGATTCAGACCACTGCGGACGAAAAGTGTAGTTTCAAAATACACCCTTCAGATACTCCTCCACATTTACATAGCGTATTCCATCCACGTCCTGTGTCGTACCGCGATACAGGACGGTTTTCTTTTTGATCGGCCCATAGCGGTGCTCGGTCATGGCGCACTTTTCCGAGTCAAGCAGATGACGGGCCTGCTCCGGGACGATCTCTGTGCTGTGCTTGATTTCATATATCTCGCAGGACGCTGCGGCCGGATCAAAGACTACCATATCGAACTCGCCGACTGCGAATTGCAGGACGAACACTTGCTTTTTCGGGTTTCTCAGCGCGGTTTCCAACAGCACGATATCTTCCATCATGCGTCCCATGACCTCGCTGCGGATTCGATCCAACACATAGTTCCGTTCCTGGATAGACAGGTCGCTCATAGTTTGATCCTGCAAAAGGCTGCTCACCAGCGCATCCGCCTGGGCATAGCGCAGGCCTGGTTGGGTGATGATCGTCCGATCCCGCAGTTTCTCAGCCGAGGGAAGCGCATACACACCGACGTCGCGGATCAAATCGAGAAGGCTAAGGTACTCTCTGATTTCCGCACCATGAACCCCGCTGAGTTCAATGGACTGTTCCGAACGGTTGCGGATTTCAAGCAAATGACGAAGCCGCTCCGTGACTTCTGCCAGGTCGATGCGGTCCAGAATATCGGTAGGATGTTCACGATCCCGCCGCAGATTCTTTCGGGAGATCTCCAGATCGCTCGATTTGAAATCCTCGGTCAGCACTTCCAGCGTGAAGCGGTGGTTGATATCCTCCACGATCCGGTTGATTGCGCTGGTCAGCTCGTCGTGCTCATACAGCTCCTGCAGATGGCGGAAATGTCCGCCGTCCTGATAATACCGCAGAGAGTGCTGGATATTCCTGGCTATGGCGCTGTCCACATATTCGTCTGCGCTGGACTTGCTTGCGAAGGTGGAGTTCTCGTTATAATGGACACCGCCGAGACTCATGGTGCCGCCGTAGTGGATATACTCGTCGATGCCCTTCACGCCGAGCACTAACTCAAACTCCCGGTAAGGGATGAAGGTGGTATGAAGCAGGATGCAGCGGTCGTAGAGCTGCTCATCCTCCGAAAACAGAAAGCCCAGAGAATCCGTGCCGGACAGCACGATCTTCATGCCGCTGGCCGCGTACACGTCGGAAAAGAGCGCTGCGCCGCTGATGAAGTCTTCCATTAGCGTGACTTCATCGAAGAACACGAACCGGAACTCTGCTTCCTCCAGGAATTTCAGATCTTGATTCACGGAGGCCAGCGTATCCTTTCCGGTGATCTGAATGAAGGCAGTCTTCGCAAGCTCCTCATCTGTCATTTCGGCAAGAATCTGACGGATCAGCGTTGTCTTTCCCGTCCGGCGCAGTCCATAAAGGATGAAAACTTTGTCCTGCTGCGGTCCGTAAAGGTAATCGTGCAGCGTCCCGAAGCAATCACGTTTCTTAAAGCTGCGTACCGGAGCCGCAAAGCTGCGAAGTCCACTGCCGGTCCGCACATTGGTCAGGAACGCATGCTCAGGCTTTTTCGATGCAGCGGCAGGCATCTGCTTCCGAAGCGCTTTGAGTTCTATTTCCAGCGCCTTTCGCTTCTCTATCTCTTGTTTCAGCGCATCGACTTCATCAGCAGGGATATACTTCTCTTTCCGTTTTTTGTTTTCTGTCCAGCGCTGATAGTAGTATTCCTTCCCATTGACGGTTTTCTGGCCGATGGAACCTTTCGGGAGCAGGGCGATCTGCTCCTCCAGCGCCTTGATCTTTTCCAGCAAACTCTGATTCTCCATGATGATCCTCCAGGCAAACTGTTCTCTTGCCATTTATTATACCCATATTATACCCATAAGTCAAGGGTATAAACGGGTATAGGATAATTACAGTGATGATTCAGACTTGATGTGGGCGTGAATTTCCAGAAGTTCGATTTTCGAACTTCTAGAAGTTTCCTTTGGAAACGCGAATAGAATGGACCCAAAAACATACCTTGAATTTTGGGGAGAACTGATGGGGAGAACACATATGATTTTTGATCTTCCAAACCATCCGAAAACCCAATGAAATCAAGGGTTCCGGGGAGTGCAGGTTCCACATATCACATATGAAAAGGGTTACTATCTTCTCGATCAGATAAGAGCAATTTTTCCGAGATTCCAGAAAAGTATTTAATACAAGAGAAGGGCGGAATCGTATGTCCCGCCCTTCTGTAGTCTATTGTCCCTGTCTCACCGTATCCAGGTTCGCTGGCCAAGACCAACTCCGCGTAGGCTACAAGATAGTAGAATAAGTTGAGACCTGTAAATGACTCGCCAGTCCGTAGTTATGCTGCAAATACCTTCTTTGCAAGCCACACTAGCCCAAGCGTGCCGCTTCCTCCAAGCATAGCCAGCCCGATGTCTGCAGCCAGGACCTTACGCTTTCCAAGCGCCTTGTCAACGGGCGATAAGTTCTTGTCCTCGCTGATCACCTTGTAATCGCCTGCGTTTTCTTTGATGGTGCTGATGACACCCCGACCTGTATCCAGAGCAAGTCCGGTGAACTGGTCGCGGTACTTCTCGTCCATTGTCTGACTGCCGGGTTTTCGAGAGATGTCATGGTTATCGGTGGGGACAACCGCGTTATTTACGCGGGAAGAATTCGTTTTATTACTCATGGTATGTTCCTTTCTGCTCAGTGAGCGTATCGATTTTGAGGAATTGTTCAAGGGAACCATAGCGGGTGCGAATGGCACAGAGGTCTTCCACTGTGGGAATCTCCAACTCTGCCGCCCGGTACAAATCGTCTACAGTGACCGGTTTCCCATCGGGACCGGTAATCTGCTCCTTCTTCGGGATTATCTCATATTGAAGATCGTCCGGCTGATAGCATTCGAAGGCTTCTTCAACATGAAAAGCGTGCATCAGGTCGTCGATGTCGATCCAAGCCCGTGCGTTGAAGAGGAACAGCTTGCGTGTCCGGAGCTGATCAAGAAGGTCACATGCGGAGTACAGCAGTTTCTGGAACTGATCGCGCCATCGTTTGCTGGTGATATCGTCCAGCGATTTGAAGCTCCGAATCACGGGAGAAGGGAGGGTTCCGTATAGCTTCATCCACTTCTCCTGCCCCAGATACTTTTCCAAGAATCTGCTCGTGTTTGAAACAGTGAACCAGCAACCGTCGGATGAGGCTTCAAGCTGGAAGTATTCGGATAGTTCAGGGGCGTCGAAACCAAAACCTTCCCCGTAGACCACTAACCGTCCATGATCGTTTACCGCATCGAACCGCGATATGTAGTTACGGGTATCGTTGCACATGCTGTGCACGTATCTGGCTCTCTGGTCCGTATACTCTTTCAGTTTGGCAATCTCGTTCAGCAGTTCCGAGTCCTCACACGGTTTCACACCATCATACTTTTGGTGGAGGTAACCACTGCTATACAGGCGATTCCAGTCTTCACCAGTCTGAACCTCGATGTCATACTGACCATCGTCATCTCTGGAAATGCGGTACAGTGGACCGTCCTTGCCCTTTTCCTGAATGATCATCTCACTGTGATAATCATAGCGATCAGGGCGGTAACGGTCATGCAGGGACAGCTCCGAATCATCTCCAGCTATGCAGTATGGCAGGACCTCCAAGGATACTTCTTCGTATGCTGTCGAGTCGAGTGGAATGTAAAATGCACGCTCTTCGCTCTTCCTGTTGCTCCGCAGGATGTTGAGCTGCGGAAAGCCGTGAGTTGTGAGGATGTCATCGAGTTCCTTAACTGAAGCTCCATCGTGAAGCGCCTGAATGATCACCAAATCTCTTAGATTGTTCGGGTTCAGCGGTGACATAGGGTACAGGTTCAATGCCAGCGCAGTTTCGCTTTCGCTCAGCTGGAGCGCAAAGCAGAGTGCGATGATGAGGTCTCGCTTCCTAGTTCCCTGCGACCCATTGATGATCTTTGTGAGCGTGCTGGCATCGATGCCGATCATATCTGCCAGCGTAGAACGGTTGAAACTTCTCGCTTCGCCTGCGTAATACGTCTCGCGGCACTCATGGATTTTCTCATCAATGAAAGTGGAGAAACTTTCGTACTGTGACTCTTTCTTCGCTGTCGCGATCAGCTTGGAGTAGTCGTAGGAGGGTTGCTGTGTTTTTCTCATGGGTTAACTCCTTTCAGAGGGATTGTCGTGATCACATATCTTATTATGCACAAATAAAGGCGCATGTAAAGCTAAATTCGGGTAATAACTACCCTATGTGTGTGAAGTTTATTCGCATACGCACCGTGATAAACCAAAGCCAAAAGGGGGCGGTTCAACCGCCCCCTTCATCCTTATTGTCCCTGTCTCACCGTATCCAGATATCCTTTCACGTCGCCGGCCAAGACCAACTCCGCATATGCATCCGGATCGTTGTAGATCAGATAATCCAACTCCCTCCGGTCAAGCCAGGTCTCCACGAACTCCCGTTCCACGGCGAGGGTGTCGATGGCAATGACCGATCCATCCGGTTGCCGCGATTCCACGCAGGCCGTGTCCATATTGAACGCCCAATTTGTTTTCGCCATTTGATTGCCTCCCTGTATGTATTCTTCTGCCATCATTACTTGCCCTCCTTTTCCGCGTCGAAGCGTTTCTTGTCCCGAAAGAAACCATCTCTCAGAAGCTGCTTATGGTGTTCTTCCAGGAGGCGCTGGGTGTCGATAACGTTCTCGAAACGCTTCTGGGCTTCCAGGCATGGGGCGGCCAGGACGCTGCGGTCCAGATCCCAGAGGCGCAAGCCCTCCAGGTAGGCGGCGCGGCGCTTATCGTCCAGGATGAAGGGCGTGACGCTGTGGCGCAGGCACTCCTTGAACATGAGAAGCCGTCCGAGCCTGCCGTTCCCGTCGTCAAAGGGACGGATGCGCTCAAAGCGCACATGGAAGTCCAGGATCTGGAGCAGCGTGACTTCCGGTAGCCGCTCGTACTCGCCGATCAACTTGCTCATCTGGGAATTGATGTCCTTGGCTGGTGGCGCTTTCAGCTTCTCCAGATTGTTGGCCTTGGTGCGGTAGACCCCGATGCGGCACTTGCCCCGGCGCTCGTCAAAGGTGCCGTAGAACATCAGATAGTGCAGCCGCTTGATGTAGGTCTGGGTCAGCGCCTGGGTGGCGGTGTCGATGATGTGATCTACGCAGAGCATATGGTCGGTGGCCTCGATGAGATCGTCCACCTTGATGGGCTCGAAGCCGGTCTTGACCTTGTCTGTCTCGAAGATCTCCGTGATCTGGGTGAGCATCAGCCGGTTGCTGGCCATGCGCCCGTTGCTGTAAGTTAGGTTTGTTAGCACGTAGTCATACAGGCCGTGGAACATTTTCTTGGTCTTCTGTTGCCGGAGCTTTTTAGCCAAAGGGGGCTGGGGCTTGGGTGCAGGCTTCTCCGGTTCTTCCGGGATTTTTCGCGCCGGTTTTTCCGCATCTTCGGGGATAAACCACACCTCATCGTCCTGATAAGCGCCTTGAATACGCCCCTGAATACAATAACGCCTGACCATTCGGTCGCTGATGTTCCATTTTTTCGCTGCGTCTGATACCGTAATGTACATATTAGTAGGCTCCTTTTTGTTAGTATTGCACAATTCCGCGGAACTTTTGCCATGTTGCGGAACTTTTCCTGACCAGAATTGTGACCAGAATTACAGCAAGAAACCCTGTACCAGACGAATAATAATGTACTGATTTGTTTACATAATAGACGTATTGGACCTATTTTCCGTATTATTATGCATTGTATTCATTTCCGTGGGCCATGGCATTCAAGAGGTCAGCGGTTCGATCCCGCTTATCTCCACCACATGAAGCCTTGAAACACTTGTGTTTCAAGGCTTTTTTCATCCGTCCTCTCCTGGTGACAGGCCCGGAGAGTTCTGCTATAATGGGATCAACCGATCGAGGGGAGGCGAAGCGAGTGAGAAGCCGCCGGTCAAGCGCCGTTCTTGCGGCCCTTCTGGTGCTGCTTGCCCTTTCTGCCTGCGCCGCGGGGTCCTCTGCGGCCGCTCCTTCCGCCGCGCCGACGCGCGTCCCCACCGCTGCTCCCACGGACACGGCGTCGCCCGCGCCGTCTCCCCCTGCGTCTCCCGCGCTGCGCCCCAAGGCGCCCTCCCCCACGCCGGAAATCCCCTGCGTGGGAATGACGATCCCGGAGATGCAGCAGACTGGGCTGGGGCGGCTGAAATGGGTGTATCTGTCCACGGCGGAGATTGATGGCGGGAGAGACGTATATCAGATATTTGTCCGCAGGGACGCGAAATACATATACTTTCGGGTCCATGTCCACAACGACGTGGTCACGGAGGTGGAGGATCTCCGGAACGCCCCCGAACCCAGGCCCTCCGGCGAGCCGCGTCCCTCGCCCCGCCCCGACTATGACAATCCCGAGGATTTCTGGTACGACAACATGGACGAGTTCGACGACTATGACGAAGCCGCCGAATACTGGCAGGAGGAATACGGCGATTCCGTTTTCTGAAAGCGGGCCCCCTCCTTCCTGTCCGGGCGACGGATCCCGGCGAGCCGATGCCGCGGACCGATTGAAGGGCGGCGCGTCGTTTTCCTGGATCCCTCCATGCCGGAAACGCCTTGAAACGCTTTTGTTTCAAGGCGTTTTCTCGAGCGCGGCCGGGATGCATGGGCCGCGCGGCGGCCTCCCGCGCCGGGGAAAACCGTATTGCAGAAAATCGCCGCCTCCGATATAATGGCAGGAGCATTCCCCGTGGGGAGAACCGCCGTCAGTTCCGGTCGTTTTGAGGTCGCGATGGACGAAAAGACAGTGCTTCCGACAACCGAATCCTACCGCCGTCAGACAGCCCGGAGCCGGGCCCGGACCCGTTTTGTCACCGGGCTCGCGCTGCTGGCTGTGCTCGCCGCCGCCTTTTTCCTCCGGGCGGCCGCCTACGGGCTGCCTTCCCTGGACCCGCGGGAAAGGCCGTATATGCAGGACGAGGCGGGAGAGCAGTATCTCACCGAGATGGACTCCTATTTCTATCTGCGCAAGGCGCAGGAGATGGCGGACGCCGGGAAAGTCTCCTGGACCGTAGACCGGACGCAGGATCCCCTGATGGGGCCGCGGACCCGGGAGCGGCCGGCGGAAAGCGTCATGCCCCTGGGGCTGTCGGCGCTGACGTACCTGATCTGGCGATATGTCCTGCGCGCGGGGGGCGTATCGCTGACGCAGACGGCCATCTGGATGGGGCCGGTGCTGGGAAGTCTGGCGGCGATCCCCGCCTTCCGTTACGTCCGGAAACGGACCTCCCTTCCCGGCGGGATCGCAGCGGGACTGCTGACGGGCTGTACGGTTTCCTTTGTCTCCCATACCCACGCCGGTTTTTTTGACACGGATATGGTCCTCGCCCTGCTGCCCATGGCGGGCATGTTCTCCCTGATGCGGTGCATGGGCGAGCCGGACCGAAAGCGCCGGATCCTTTTCGCACTGTCGGGCGCGGCGGCCTTTGCCGCTCTCTCCCTGTTCTGGAGCGTCTGGTACAGCTACTATCTGCTGGCCCTGGCCGGCGCCGCTCTCTCCCTGCTGCTGATCCGGCTCTTCCCCCTCTTCCGGACGGGCGGTCCGCCCCGGGAGGCAGTGCGCCCGGCGCTGCGGGGTGCCCTGCTCTTTCTGCTGTTTTCCGTGATCCTGCTGCTCCTCACCGGCGGGGCGACCACCGTCCGGCAGTTGGTTTCCGCCCGGCGGCAATACCGCTCTCTCATGGGCAGCACGGATTCCATGCCCTACGTCCTGGCCCATACCGTGGAGATGCAGACGCTCCCCTTTCTGCCGGGAGGCGCCCTGCGGGACCTCCTCAAGGGGGATCTGCGCTCCGTGCTGGGCCGGCTGGGCGGGCTGATCCCCTGTGTTCTGGCGGCGGCGTATCTTCCGCTGCGGCTCCTCACCCTTCGTTCGGAACGGGGCGACGCCGGAGAAGCCGCCGGAAAGGAGCCCGCCGCCCTCGCGATGGAGGCGGGCTTTCTGGGCGTCTGGACCGCCGCCGGGCTGGTTCTGGTCGGCACGGGCGTGCGGTTTTCCCGGATCGCCGTGCTGCCGGTCTGCGTTCTGGCCGGTCTGACGGCGGGCTGGCTGTTCTCTCTGGCCATGCGGGCGGACCGGCGCCGGCGGATCCCGGCAGGGATCCTGTGCGCGCTGGTGATCCTCGCCGCCGTGTTCCCCTCCGCCTACGCGTCGCGGAAGGCCGCCCGGCAGGCGAGCACCCTGGTGACCGACAGCAAGGACGCCGCGATGGCCTTCGTCCGCGACGCCGCGCCGGAGGACGCGGCCATCGTCTCCTGGTGGGACGACGGATACTTTCTGGAATACCGTTCAGGACGCAGGACCCTGGCGGACGGCGGCATCAGCGACGGAAAGACCGCCTGGCTCCTTGGAAAGGCGCTGCTGACCGACGATCCGGCGCTGATGGCCGGGATCTGCCGCATGCTCAGCGAGAGCGGCGCGGACGCGCTGGACGTCCTCACCGAGGCCGGGCTGTCCCAGGCGGACGCGGCCGGGCTGCTCCTTCGGCTCCTGCCTCTGTCCCGAGCGGAGGCGGATGCTGTGCTGCGGGAGAGAGGTCTCCCGCCGTCCCTGCTGGACAAGACTCACCCGCTCCGGGCAGGTCCCGTGCTGCTCAGCCTGAGCACCGATCTGCTGGGCAAGATCCGGGCGATCTCCTATTTTGCCTTTTGGGACCCCGAGACGAAAACCGCGCCGTCCGTCTCCCCCATCGTGTTCTCCCTCTCGTCCGCCGAGATGTGCGGCGGCGCGGCGGAGATCCCCATGCGGGGCGGCCGCACCGTGTACCTGCGGGAGGACGCCCAGGGGCGGCTCCGGGCGGAGTATTCCGGCCCGGAGGGGGAGCGCGCCGTTCCCTCCCGGCTCTGTGTATGGGAGGAGGGGAATCGGCGGCAGGACGACCGGGTTGACAACGGCGCCCTTGCCGCAGTCGTCGTCAAGGAGAACGGGCGCTGCTGCGCGCTTCTGTGTGAGGAGGTCCTCTGCGACAGCATGCTGGTACGGATGATGGTCTGTGAGGACGTGACCATGGCCCAGGCGGTCCGGCTGGGCACCTGGTACGCCGACACGCAGTCAGAGAGCATGGCGGCCCAGCGGCGGAGCGACTATTCGATCCGGTCCTCCCGGGCGTCCCAGGTGTGGGAGATCCGGGTGTCGGACGCTCCGGCATAAACCGCGGCGGGCGTTGCTTTTGTGCCCGGGCGCGTGTATACTGAAGCTGCAACCACCGCCGCCGCACCCGGCGGCGACACAGGGAGAAACATCATGAAAAAAACTGCCATGTTCATCGCCGTTCTGTCGCTCCTCGCCCTGCTCACCGCCTGCGGGAGCGCGCCCGCCCCTGCCGCGCCGGAAGCGGGGACTGCGCCCGAACCCTTTCAGACCGTACGGCACGCGGAGATCACC
Organism: Oscillospiraceae bacterium; assembly: GCA_017411265.1. Taxonomy (GTDB): domain Bacteria; phylum Bacillota; class Clostridia; order Oscillospirales; family Oscillospiraceae; genus Apopatocola. Next base: position 10,415 of record JAFRDL010000184.1, read on the forward strand.
GTCCGCGATTACGGGACCATCAAGCTGGAGCTGGACGAGGGCACGGCGCCCATTACCGTGGCCAACTTCGTCAAGCTGGCCCGGGAGGGCTTCTATGACGGGCTCACCTTCCACCGGATCATGGACGGATTCATGATCCAGGGCGGCGATCCCACCGGGACCGGCAGCGGCGGATCCGGAGAGACCATCAAGGGAGAATTTTCCTCCAACGGGGTGAACAATCCCATCTCTCACAAGAAGGGCGTGATCTCCATGGCCCGCGCCAAGGCACCGGACAGCGCCAGCTCCCAGTTTTTCATCACGGTGGCGGACGCGGTCTTTCTCGACGGCGATTACGCCGCCTTCGGCCGGGTGACGGAGGGCATCGAGGTGGCGGAGCAGATCGCCCGGGACGCCCGTCCCACGGACAACAACGGCACCGTCCCCCCGGAGCAGCAGCCGGTGATCGAAAGCATCGTCATCACGGACTGACGGCGGATCCTTCCCGGAACAACAGGCCCGAGAGGCCGGAAATCAGAGGCAGCCATGGAACACTCTCTTCCCAAGGCGTTTGAGGAATTCGGCGAGGCAAGACGAAGCGGCTTTCTGAAGGTCAAGGCCGTCAAGGACGCCGGGGGTCTGGTAGCGGGAACGTTCTGCACCTTTACCCCCCTGGAGATCCTGGACGCCGCCGGGTTTCTGCCGGTCAGCCTCTGTGGGATGAGCGACGAGACCATCCCCGCGGCAGAGCGGGATCTGCCGAAAAACCTTTGCCCGCTCATCAAGTCCAGCTACGGCTTCGCCGTGTCCGACAAATGCCCGTACACCTATTTTGCCGACCTCATCGTGGGCGAAACCACCTGCGACGGGAAGAAAAAGATGTACGAACTGCTGGGCGAGATGAAAAAGGTGTACATCCTCCACCTCCCCCAGGGGCAGACACGGGAAGCGCTGGATGCGTGGACCGGGGAGCTGCGGCGGTTCATCGCCTGGCTGGAGGAGACCTTCTCCCGGCCGATCACGGAGGAGTCCCTGCGCCGGGCCGTCCGGGAGCGGAACCGGGTGCGTCAGGTCCGGCGGGAGCTGCTGGAGCTCCAGAAGGCCCGGCCTCCCATGGCCTGGGGCTATCCGCTGTACAAGGCGCTGGACGGCGCGGGCTTCCTCTTCAGCGCGGAGGCCGTATGCGAAAAGATCTCGGCTCTGACGTCGGATCTCTCCCGGGCGTATGCCCGGGGCGAAAGGCCGGTGAGCGGCGACGCCCGGCGGATCCTGGTCACGGGCTGCCCCATCGGGGGCGTGCTGGACAAGACCGTCAAGCCCATCGAGGAACACGGCGGCGTGGTGGTCTGCTTTGAAAACTGTACAGGGCTCAAGGCCGTGCTGGGCGGCATCGATCCGGACGCGCCGGATATCGTGCGGGCCATCGCGGAGCGGTATCTGGATATCGGCTGCGCGGTGATGACCCCGGACGTCCGGCGGGAGGAGCTGCTCCGGGAGCTGGTGAAAGAGTATAAGATCGACGGAGTGGTGGAGGTATGTCTCCAGGCCTGCACCCCCTATACGGTGGAGTCTTTCTCCGTACGGAGACTGATGAAACAGCTGGGAGTGCCTTATCTGGGGTTGGAGACGGATTACTCCGGTCTGGACCTGGGTCAGCTCTCCACCCGGATCGAGGCGTTTCTGGAGATCCTCTGACCGCGGCGGCGGCCCCGTCAAGGAGGCGGATCATGCATCCCATCGCCCACTTCAAAACCACCACGGCCCACCGGCATCTGGTGGCCCGGTACTGCTTCCACCTGGGGCTGGTGCGCCAGGGGCTTTGCCATGACCTGAGCAAGTACTCCCCCGCCGAGTTCCTTACCGGGGCGAAATACTATCTGGGTTATCGCAGCCCCAACGACGCGGAGCGGAAGGCCAAGGGGCTGTCCACGGCCTGGCTCCACCACAAGGGGCGGAACAAGCACCACTTCGAGTATTGGACCGACTACCGGGTGGGCCTCGACGGCAAGGTCTTTACCGGCGGGGTAAAAATGCCCATGCGGTACGTGGCGGAGATGTTCTGCGACCGGCTGGCCGCCTGCCGGATCTATCTGGGGGACAAATACACCGACGCGGCGCCCTGGGAATTCTTTGACCGGGGAAGGAGCGCGTCCCTCATCCACCCGGAGACCGCCGCGGAGATCGAGGAGATGCTCCGGGTGCTGAAGGACGAGGGGGAAGACGCCGCCTTCGCCTATGTAAAAAAACGGCTCCGGGAATCAAAAGCCGATACGAAAAAAACGATCCGGGAGGACAGACCATGAACATCGATCCCGTACGCTATGCCGGGCGCCCGGCGGAGCGGCGCACGCCCCAGGAGGACGCCATCTACGACCGGCTGGAGGAGCTGTCCATCCCCTTTGACCGGGTGGACCACGAGCACGCCGACACCATGGAGGACTGCCTGCTCATCGAGTCGGTGCTGGGCGGGAAGATCTGCAAAAATCTCTTTCTCTGCAATCGGCAGGGGACGGAGTTCTATCTGCTGATGATGCCCGGGGACAAGCCCTTCAAGACCAAGTACCTGTCCGGTCAGCTGGGCTGCGCCCGGCTGTCCTTCGCCGACGCGGAGCACATGGCCCGGTATCTGGAGACCATTCCCGGGTCGGTGTCGGCCCTGGAGCTGATCTTCGACCGGGAAAACCGGGTAAAGCTGGTGATCGACCGGGACCTTCTCCGGGACGATACCGTCAGCGGCCACCCCGGCTTTTCCACCTCCACGCTCCGGCTTTCCCGGGAGGATCTTCTCCGGTATGTGGAGGCGGCGGGGCACTCTCCCCAATACGTCGACCTTCCCCGGGAACCCCAATAAAACAGAAAGATCCGGGAATACACGGAGTATTCCCGGATCTTTCTGTAAGGTATGGGCGGAAAAACCTGGCAAAACCTCTCGGCTCCCGGATCCGCACGCCCTGACGTCCTGCGTTTTTCTGTTGTTGCGTTATATGCCCAGCTTGTCCTTCACGAAGGGCGGGAGCCAGTGCGGGCAGTCCGGCATGGGCTCCTTTTTGACGGCGGCGCGGATGACCCGGCGGTGGATATAATTGAACACGCTGCAGCAGGCGATCAGCAGCCCCAGGACGACCCAGAGGCACACCTTTTTCCCGCACTTGCACTTGCATTTCTTCATATCGGTTCCGTCCTTTCCGGTTTTGTTCTGTTCATGATTTTACCACAGTCCCCGGCGGCTGGCAAGCCCCCGCACGGGGAAAAATGGGCGGAGGGGATCCTCTCGCGCCGATTGCGTCCGGGGCCGGGGCGTTGTATAATGGATGACGACCCCGGAGAGGCCGGCGTTCTCTCCCCCCCAATGATTTCAGAAAGGAGCCGCCCATGGAACGGACCGAAGCGGAAAAGACCGCAAACCGGCTGGCGCTGCAGGTGCTGGAGCTGGATCGGAATACTCTGCTGGTACATCTCCGGTTCCTGGACCGGGCTCTGAGCCGTCTGCGCCCGGTGCCGGGGGCCGAAGCCCTGTCCACCGACGGGCGGTATCTGTATTTTAACGGCCGGAGCGTCCTCACCCGGTACCGGGAGGAGCGGGAGCAAAGCGTGCGGGACTATCTCCACGTGATCCTTCACTGCGTGTTCCGGCATATGTTCGTCCACACCCTGGTGGATCGGGAGCGGTGGGACCTGGCCTGCGATATCGCCGTGGAGAACATCATCTCCTCCCTGGGTCTGCCCGCTCTGGCCGCCGGACGGGAGGGAGAGCAGCGCTGGCTCCTGGCCGCTTTGGAAAAGGAGCCGGGGGAGCTCACCGCCGAGCGGATCTACCGGTATCTTGCAGACCGGGACGATCCCCCGGAGCGGCTGGCGGAGCTGCGCGCTCCCTTTCTGGCGGACGACCACGCGCTCTGGTACCTTCCCCCCGGGGAGAAGGATACGGACGGCACCCCCGGCTCCGGCCGCGGGGACAACCCCGAGGCGGAGGCCCCGGAGAGCGCCGACGAGGAAGCCCACACCTCCGGCGGCGAGCGGGGCGAGGGCGGCGTCCACGAGACGGAGGGCGTCAGCGACGTCAACGCTCAGGGCCGCCCGGGGAGCGGGGATAACCGCCGGGAAGACGGCTCCGCCCGGACCGACGCTCCCGCCCGGAAGGAGGAGGAGCGGTTCTGGCAGGAGACGGCGGAGCGGATGGAGCAGGACATCGAGTTTTTCTCCTTCCGGGCCGGGGAGGCCCCGGGGTCTCTGATCCAGAACCTCAAGGCGGTGAACCGGGAGCGGTACGACTACGGGGAGTTTCTCCGGCGCTTCGCCGTGCCCGGGGAGATCCTGAAGCTGGACGACGAGGAGTTCGACCAGATCTTCTACACCTACGGGCTGGAGCTGTACGGGGACATGCCCCTGGTGGAGCCGCTGGAGTACAAGGAGGTCCGGCGGATCCGCACCTTCGTCATCGCCATCGACACCTCCGGCTCCGTGGCGGGGGATCTGGTGCAGCGGTTCGTGCAGAAGACGTACAACATCCTTTTGTCCACCGAGAGCTTTTTCTCTCAGGTGGATATCTGGATCGTGCAGTGCGACGCCGCGGTGCAGGAGGCGGTGCGCATCACCACACCGGAGGAATTCCAGGAGTACCTGAAGACCATGGAGCTCCGGGGCTTCGGCGGCACCGACTTCCGGCCGGTATTCCGGCTGGTGGACCGGCTGCGGCGGGATGGCTCTCTCCCGGAGGTGCAGGGCCTCATCTACCTCACCGACGGGGACGGCCTCTACCCGGAGCGGATGCCCGATTACCCCGCCGCCTTCGTATTCATCGACGGGGCGTATTACGCCCCCAACGTGCCCCCCTGGGCCATCAAGCTGATCCTGCAGCGGGAGGATCTGTGAGGGAATGGACGAGTCTCAATTCTACATCATCAAAAACGGCGTGCTCACCGGCTACGTGGGCTCGGCCCGGCATGCCTTCATTCCCGCCGGGGTCCGGCGGATCGCTCCCTACGTATTCGCCCGGGCCGACTATCTGGTGAACATCACCTTCCCGGAGGGGCTGGAGAGCATCGGCGAGGGGGCCTTCTCCGGCTGCGACTATCTGGCGGACATCTCCCTGCCGGAGAGCCTGCGCGAGATCGGCGACCTGGCCTTCAACCGCTGTCCCACGCTGATGGAGCTGCGGCTCCCGGAGGGGCTGGAGACCATCGGCAGCCGGGCCTTTTCCGGCTGTTCCGCCATCACGTCCCTGCGCATCCCGGACAAGGTGAAGGTCATCGGGCCGGAGGCCTTTTTCTGCTGCTTCGAGCTGACGGAGCTGGCGCTCCCGTAGGGGCTGGAGGCCATCGGCGCGGACGCCTTTCGCCGCTGTATCCGGCTGCGCTCTCTCCGTCTCCCGGAGAGCGTGCGCTCTGTGGGCGACCGGGCCTTCGACCAGTGCGCGGCCCTCTCGGCCCTCGTCCTCCCCTCCCGGGGCGTCCGTCTGGGGGACGGAGCCTTCCACCAGTGCATGGGGCTGGCGGACCGGGCGGGCTTTGTGATCGTGGACAGCTGTCTGTTCGACTACTTTGGAAACCGGGAGGATGTGACCGTTCCCGCCGGGGTGACCCGGCTGAGCAGCGCATCCTTTCAAAATACCGCCGGGCTCCGGAGCGTGACCCTGCCCGAGGGTGTGACCGTTCTGGAAAACGACGTGTTTCAAAACTGCGCGGATCTCCGGCAGATCTCCCTCCCCGCCTCTCTCCGGCAGATCGGCCGGGGGGCGTTCGCGGTCTGCGCCTCCCTGGAGAGCCGCGAACCCGGCAAAGCCGTCGACAGCCCCGCCCACCGCTAAAGGAGGAGAACATGA
>JAFRDL010000185.1 GCA_017411265.1 Oscillospiraceae bacterium
CAAACGGCAGCCCGCCCCTGTTTTCTTTCTTCATCCCAGCGCCGAAACCGTCTCCTCCATGGTGGGCACGTCGCAGCGCCCGGTGCGGATGGCCTCCAGGATCACCTCCGGGGAAGCCGGGACCCGGTTGATCCGCACCCCGACGGCCCGGCTCACCGCGTTGAGGATGGCCGGCGTGATGGGCACGGTGGCCACCTCGGAGATCCCCTTGGCTCCGTAGGGCCCGATCTTCTCCGGGTCCTCGATGAGGATCAGCTTGTAGCGGGGCGTATCCTCCGCCCTGGGCAGGCCCATCTGGCCGTAGAGCTTTTTCACGGGGTACCCCTTTTCCGTGGGGTGTCCCTCGGTGAGCGCATAGCCCTGGCCCATGGACACGCTGCCCTGCATCTGCCCCTCGATGATCCGGGGGTTGATGGCCCGGCCCACGTCGTGGGCGGCGATCACCTTCAGCACCTTTACCTTCCCGGTGGCGGTGTCCACCTCCACGATGGCCGCCTGGGTGGCGTAGGCGTAGGCCGGGAAGTTCCGGTACTTTACGTCCTTCTCCGCCGCGCCCCGGAAGTTGCCGATGGCAAAGCACTCCGGCGCCCGGAAATAATACTCCGCGTACCGGCTCTCCCCCGGCTTCCAGGGATCCCTTTCCAGCACCTTCCGCAGCTCCATGCAGGCTTCGTACACCGCCCGCCCGTCGCACAGGGTCTGCCGCTCGGCCACGCTCTCCCCGGCGGGGATGGTGATATCCGTGTCTCCCACGGTGATGTCGATGTCCGCCATGTCCATACCCATGGCCTCGGCGGCGATCTGCACCATGGCGGTACGGAAGCCCTGGCCCATGTCCGTGCCGGATACGATCATCCGCAGCCGCCCGTCCGGCATAAGCGTCAGCCGGCAGGCTCCGTCGTCGATGAAGATGCCTTTGCCGATGCCGGAGTTCTTGAACCCGGAGGCCACGCCCCAGCCCAGCACCTTCGTGCCGCGGGGATAGTTCCCCTCGTACTCTTTCAGCGACTCCTGCAGCGCCTTCTCACAGGCGTTGATGGTATCCTGCATGCCCATGCTGCTCTCCAGCACCTCGCCGCCCACGGAGGCAGCGCCGGGATACAGGGCGTTCCGGCGGCGGATCTCGAAGGGGTCGATGCCCAGCTTTTCCGCCATCTCGTCCAGGGCCGTCTCGATGGAGATGGCCGCCTGGTTGATGCCGTAGCCCCGGAAGGCGCCGCCCAGCAGGTTGTTGGTTTTGGCGCACCGGGCGTCCACCCGCACGTTGGGGATGATATAAGGTCCACCGGACATGAGACAGCCGGTCATCAGCGTGCCGTAGCTCTCGGCGGTGTAGGGCCCGCCGTCGGAGAACATCCGGCTGTCCAGATATCGGAACTTCCCGTCTCTGGAAAAGCCGATCTCGTAATCCGTGTGATAGCCGTGCCGCCGGGTGGTGACGAACATATCCTCCTGCCGGGTCAGGGTGATCTTCACGGGGCTTTCGCAGCACAGGGCCGCCACGGCGGCGGGCGCCTCCAGGAAGGAGTCGCACTTCTTGCCGAAGCCGCCGCCGATGGGCGTGGCCACCACCCGGATGTCCTCCTCCGGCATGGCCAGGTTTTTTGCCAGCATCCGCCGGATCTCAAAGGGGGCCTGGGTGGGGACGTACACCGTCACCTTCCCGTCCTTCGCGTACCCGATGGCGGAGACGGGCTCCATGCACACGTGGTCCTGGGGCTGGATCTCCTTGGAGACGCGGACCTTCACGATGGCCGGATCGGCCTTGCAGGCGTCCACGTCCCCGGCCTCCCGGCCGGTCTTCACGATATAGCTGTCCGCTTTGCAGCTCTCCGCCATGGAGAAAAGCCCGGGCAGCTCCGTATACCCGATCCTTGCCAGCTTCGCCGCAGAGCGGGCGTGCTCGGCGGTGTCCGCCACCACCAGGGCCAGCCGGTCGCCGACGAAGCGCACCTCGTCGGTGCAGAACACCGGCCAGTCCTGATCCCAGGTGCCGGTGGCGTTGAGACCGGGCACGTCTGCGGCGGTGACGATCCGCACCACCCCGGGGGCCTTTTCGCATTCGGAATAGTCCGCCGCGTCGATCCGGGCGTGGGGCGCGGGGGCGAACACGAAAGCCCCGTGGAGCATCGCCGCCGACCCGAACTCCTCCGCCTCGAAATCGTCGCAGTATTTCAGCGCTCCGGTGACCTTGGCGGGCCCGTCCACGTCCCAGACGGACCGGCCCACCCATCGCCCTTCGATCTCCGGGATCTCAAAGCCGTCGCCGGTGACGATCTCCGTGGGATCGTTCACCTGCACCTCCTCCGGCGCCGGGTCCTCGCCCCGGAGCCGGGCGGCGGAGAGCTTCACCGCCTCGATGATCTTCACGTAGCCGGTGCAGCGGCAGTAGTTGTTCTTCAGCCCCTCATAAATGTCCGCTTCGGTGGGAGCGGGGTTTTTCAGCAAAAGGGCCTTCGTGGCCATCACCATGCCCGGGGTGCAGAAGCCGCACTGCACCGCCCCGGCGTCCAGGAAGGAGCGCTGGATCACGTCCAGCTCGTTCCCCTCCGCCACGGCTTCGATGGTCTCCACGCTTTTTCCCGAGAGGGTCTGCAAAAGCGTGACGCAGCTCCGTTTGAGCTCCCCGTCGACGAGGACGCTGCAGGCCCCGCAGTGGCCGGTGCCGCAGCCCTCCTTGCTGCCCTTGAGACACGCCGTATTCCGGAGATACTGCAGCAGCGTCCGCCGCCCTTCCGCCGCCGCGGAGACCGGTTTCCCGTTGAGAAAAAAGGAAATTCTTTCCATGCCAAACACGCCTTTTTACCAATTTGTCCGGAGAGTTCCACGCGGATACGGATACTATACCAGATTTCTCCGGCGCGGTCCACCGACGGGGCTTTTTTTCTTTGGATTATCGCCTCATTATCATAAAACCGGGGCTTTTTGTCCATTGACTTCTCCCGGTTTTGCCGATACGATTTAGTTGTTTCCAAGGAAATAAGACAGAAACCCCTCTGTCTTGTTCCGGTGCCTCCCGGAACAACGGCGGACCTGTGCCCGGGTCCGCCGTTTTCTATTGCCCCGCGCCGGATCCCCCGGCTTTTCCGGGAAAAAGTCATTGACACGCCATACCTCGTTGCGCTATAATTCATATTTGCCTGACTATACGGGTAAGCCATCTGCGCCGGCTCCGGCCGGTGTTGAGAATATGGGAAAATACGAAGAAAGGAAGTGCCCGAAGAATGTTCCGTACCTACCAGCCCAAAAAGCGCCAGCGTGCCAAGGAGCACGGCTTCCGCAAGAGAATGGCCACCGCCAACGGCCGCAAGGTCCTGTCCCGCCGCCGCGCCAAAGGCCGCAAGGAACTGTCCGCCTGAGTCCGGCTGTTCCGCGTCCCAGCACCGGGAGCGATGCCGCCCGGTCGAAAAGGTCGTGAGCCCATGCAGCATACCACCACGCTGAAAAAGAACTACGAGTTCCGCCGGCTGTACGCCAAAGGGCGGAGCGCGGTCCTGCCTGCCCTGGTGATCTACGCGCGCCCCAACCGGGGCGGCGGCAGCCGGGTGGGCTTTACCGTCACCACCCGCCTCGGCCACGCCGTGGTCCGCAACCGGATCCGCCGCCGTCTCCGGGAGATCTACCGTCTCCATGAGGCGGAGCTCAAGCCCGGCACGGACATGGTGGTGGTGGCCCGGGGGCGGAGCGTCAGCGCGTCCTACCGGGATCTGGAGCGGGATTTCCTGGCGGGCTGCCGCAAGCTCTCCCTGCTCCGGGAGGAGACGGCGCCGTGAAGACGATCCTGCTGGCTCTCATCCGTTTTTACCGGAAATATATCTCTCCCCTCACGCCTCCCAGCTGCCGGTTCATCCCCACCTGTTCTCAATACGCCCTGGAGGCGATCGAGAAATACGGGGCGGCCAAGGGGGGCTGGCTGGCTTTGAAGCGCATCTCCCGCTGTCACCCCTTTCACAGGGGGGAGCACGACTTCTATGACCCCGTCCCGTGACGGGAAACACCTGAAGAAGGAGTGAGTACCATAAACCTGATCTATCGCGCCATGGGCGCCGCTCTGCTGTTCTTCTACAACGCCTTCAACAGCTACGGCTGGGCCATCCTGGCCTTCGGCCTGGTGGTGAAGCTGATCATGCTGCCCTTCCAGATGAAGAGCAAGCACAGCATGATGCGCACCACCATGCTCACCCCCCGCGTCAAGGAACTGGAGAAGAAATACGCCACCAACAAGCAGAAATACCAGGAGGAGGTGGCCCGGCTCTACAAGGACGCCAAGGTCAACCCCATGTCCGGGTGTCTGTGGACCCTGATCCCCTTCCCCATCCTGATCCTGCTCTACCAGGCCGTGCGTCAGCCTCTTTCCTATCTGATGTCCCTGGTCGCCGACGAGATCGCCACCCTCACCGAGGTGGTGACCAATCTCGGCCTGTATACCGCCCCCGCCCGGACCGACGCCTACGCCCAGATGACCATCGCCAACCTTCTCCACGAGCATTTCCAGACGATCGTCTCCAACAGCGGCGTGGCGGCCTTTGCGGAGAAGCTCAAGGACATCAACTTCAGCTTCCTCACCATGAACCTCACCAAGAAGCCCTGGGGCATCTGGTCGGAGTTTGACACCTCCGCCGGCGTCAAGGGCTGGCTGCCGGTGATCCTGATGCTCCTGATCCCCTTCCTCTCCGCCGGACTCACCGTGCTGCAGACCAAGCTGAGCATGAAGATGAACCCGGCCCAGGACGAGAAGTCCGCCCAGACCACCAAGAGCATGAACATGATCATGCCCGTGATGAGCGTGTACATCTGCTTCATCATGCCCGTGGCCATGGGCCTGTACTGGATCGAGCAGAGCGTGCTGGGCATCATCCAGGAAGCTCTTCTGAACAAGTATTACAAGAACAAGCTGGACGCCGAGATGGCCGACTTCATCGCCGCCGAAAAGGCCCGGGAGGAAGAACTGGAGCGCAAGCGCGCGGAGACCGAGCGGCTGAAGGCCGAGGGCAAGACCCAGGTCAACACCAACACCAGCAAGAAGCGTCTGGCCGCCCAGGAGCGGAACGCGGAGGAGCAGCGTCTGGCCGCCATCCGCGCCGCGGAGCGCGCCGCCAAGGGACTGGAGAAGGAAGTCCCCGATTCCCAGGTGGGCAACCGTCCCTTCGCCCGGGGCCGGGCCTATGTGGCCGACCGGTACCCCGACGAGCCGGAGGAGGTCCCCGTTCCGGCGGAGGACGTCCCCGCGGAGGCGGAGGAGATCCCCGCGGAAGTCCCTGCGGAAGCGGCGGAGGCCGCGGACGCTTCTGTGGACGAGAATAAGGAGTAATATCATGATCAAATCTATCGAGGCCACCGGCAAGACCCGGGAGGAGGCCGTCCGCGCCGCTCTGCGGGAGCTGGGCGTGAGCGAGGACGACGTCTCCGTGGAGATGCTGGTCATGCCCAAATCCGGCTTCCTTGGCATCGGCGCCGTTCCGGCGAAGGTCCGCGTCAGCTACGACGACGGCCGTCCCGAGCCCAAGGCCGCCCCCGCCCCCAGGGCCGAGAAGCCCGAGGGCCGGAAAGCTCCCAAGGCCGAGCCCAAAAAGGCCGAGCCCGCCGGGGAGAAAAAGCCCGCGGTTCCCGTCACCGAGTTCGCCCCCGGCAGCCGGGAGGAGCACACCTACTCCTTCCTGTCCGGCCTGCTGGAGCGGATGGGCGTGGAGTGCACCATCGCCCTCGCCCCCCGGGAGGGCGGCGGTCTGGACGTGAAGCTGGACGGCCCCAACATGGGCGCCGTCATCGGCCGCCGGGGCGAGACCCTGGACGCCATCCAGCACCTGGTGAACTACGCCGTGAACCGGGGCAGCGACAAGCGCGCCCACATCAACGTGGACGCCGAGGACTACCGCAGCAAGCGGGAGGAGTCCCTGGTCCACCTGGCCCACAAGATGGCCGCCAAGGCCATCAAGTATAAGCGCAGCATGGCGCTGGAGCCCATGAATTCCTACGAGCGGCACGTGATCCACACCGCCCTGCAGGACTATGAGGGCGTTTCCACCAGCTCCACCGGCACCGAGCCCAACCGCCGGGTGGTGGTGAACTACGAGCGTCCCGCCGGAGAGAGCGG
>JAFRDL010000186.1 GCA_017411265.1 Oscillospiraceae bacterium
CCGCCGATGACGAAGCGGCCGGTGGGGTTGACGAAGAAGCGGATGTCCCCCTTGTTCAGCTCCGGGGGGATCACGGGCAAGGCCACCTCCCGGATCAGATCCTCCCGGATCCGGGAGAGCTCCGCGTCCGGGGCGTGCTGGGAGGAGATGACCACCGTGTCGATGCGCACGGGGCGGTTCTTCCCGTCGTACTCCACCGTCACCTGGGTCTTCCCGTCGGGGCGGAGATAGGGCAGGGTCCCGTTCTTCCGCACCTCGGCCAGCCGCCGGGCCATTTTCTGGGCCAGGGAGATGGGCAGAGGCATCAGCTCCGGGGTCTCCGTGCAGGCGTAGCCGAACATCATGCCCTGGTCCCCGGCGCCGTTGGTGAGATCCTCGTCCGCGCCGCCTTCCTTTTTCTCCAGGGACTCGTTCACGCCCATGGCGATGTCCGCGGACTGCTCGTCGATGCTGGTGAGCACCGCGCAGGTGTCCGCGTCAAAGCCGAACTTGGCCCGGTCATAGCCGATCTCCCGGATCACGTCCCGGGCGATCTTCGGGATGTCCACGTAGCAGCTGGTGGTGATCTCCCCCACCACCAGGCACAGCCCGGTGGTGACGGTGCATTCGCAGGCCACGTGGCCGTTGGGGTCCTTTTCCAGGATGGCGTCCAGCACCGCGTCGGAGATCTGGTCGCAGATCTTGTCGGGATGCCCCTCGGTGACGCTCTCGGAAGTAAACAGATAGTTTGCCATTTTCTTCTCCTTTAAAAAACAAAAATCGCCGCGCCTTACGGCGGAGCGATCATGGATCTTATCTTTCGACTTCCGCCGACGGATTTGGCACCTTACGCTTCCGCAGGTTGCCGGGCTTCTCAGGGCCGTTCCCTCCACCTCTCTTGATCCGCCGTATTCGGTTTGGCAGAACTCAACATATCACGGTTTTTTCACCCTGTCAAGGCGCTGGCCCCGGGTACGCCCCGGGGCCGGCGAATATTTACCGTTTCGTCACAATTACGCCGTGGGCGCGGTGGGATCCAGGATCACCGAGGCGCCGCCGAAGGCCCAGGTCATCTGGGGCACGAAGCGCAGCGTACTGTCCACCTTCCGTTCCAGGAAGACGGCCACGTCCTCGCTGTAGGTGGCAGTGGACACCACGACCCGGTCGAACACCTTCAGGAAGTTGTCCAGGTTCTGGCCGTTGGACACCTCGGCGGCGGTGAGCAGGTTGTGGTTGAGCTTCACACACAGGTGGGCGCGGTTGGCTGCCAGGCTCTTTTCCAGTCCCTCCCGCACCGCGATGGCGTAGTTCATCACGCAGGTCTCCCGGCCCAGGCCGGCGGCCACCTCCCGGGTATAGCCCACGTCCGCGGAGGGGTGCTCCACCCGGGTGAGGATGATCTCGTCAAAGCCCATGCGCAGCAGGTCCTGACACAGCTCCACGGTATAGGTGCGCACCGTTCGGTTCCAGGGATCCACCCAGCAGCCGTTGCCGTCCTCGTACACCGCCCCGGTGTGGTCCCGGAGGGCCAGGTCCGGGTTCTGGGTGGCCAGCAGGGTATCCACGCTGCAGCACACCTCCGCCGCCAGGAACCATCCGTCCGATTTCAGCTCCGAGAGGACCGCGGAGGGATCCCAGGCGCTGTTGGCCGCGTTGCTGGAGGCCATGGCCACCTCGGAGACCCAGGCCAGCTTGCCGCTCTCGTCCTTCATCTGGATCACCAGGCCCTGGAGACCGTTGCGCTGGGCGTCCTTCACGGCGGAATCCAGCCCGGACTCGGTGACCTTGTTGATGGGAACGTAGAACCCCCGGAGATAATTCATGCCCGCCAGGTCGGTGAGGTTCACCAGAGAGTAGTCCGGCGCGGCGATCTCCACGCTGGACACCGCATTCCCGGCAAAGGGGGCGGGCCGGGGCACAGCCTCCACGGTGTAGGGCTCCCCGGACTCCTCCAGCATGGGCATCACCATTTCCACGTGGTCCCGGTGGTACACCAGATACTGGGGCAGCAGGGAAAAGGTCCCCAGCCACAGCAGCGCCAGGAAGACCGCGACGAACAGCAGCACCGCCGGCAGACGGGTGTTGGCCGCCCGATGGCCCCGGTATACTCTGTGTCCCTTGACGATCATTTGTCCTCCAGCGCCATGACCATGGCGACGCGCTGGGCGTGGCGTCCGCCCAGGAACGGTGTATCCAGGAAAATGTCCACGATCCGCTTGGCCAGCTCCGGTCCCAGCACGCGCCCGCCCAGGGCGATCATGTTGGCGTCGTTGTGGGCCCGGCACATCTCTGCGCTGAAGCAGTCGGAGCACAGCGCGCAGCGGATGCCCCGGACCTTGTTGGCCGCCAGGGACATTCCGATCCCGGTGCCGCACACCAGGATGCCCTTTTCATAGACGCCGTCCGCCACGCCCCGGGCGGCCTTTTCCGCGTACTCGGGGTAGTTGCAGCTCTCCGGCGTATAGGTCCCGATATCCTCAAATTCCACGCCTCTCTGCCGCAGGTGCTCCATCAGCTCCCGCTTGAGGTCCAGTCCGCCGTGGTCGGATGCGATAACCAGCATGGCAGTTTCTCCTTTATCCGTCGATCCGGACGAAGTCCGGCTTTCTCTTTGTGAACCGCGCCACATACCGGAAGCCCAGGCTCTGGAGCAGCTGGTAGGCCTCCTTCACGCCGATCCCGGCGTCCCGGGGGGTGTGGGCGTCGCTGCCTACGGTGACGATCTCCCCGCCCAGATCCCGGTAGAGCGAGAGCGCGGAGGGGTCGGGAAAGGTGGACTGCCCCTCCCGCAGGCCGGAGGTGTTCACCTCCACGCCCCTTCCGCCCCGGATCAGGCGGCGGAAGATCTCCGCCAGCTCGTCCCGGTAGCGGTCCGCGGTGATCTCCGCCCGGAAGCCCCGGCGGATCATGTACCGGGAAGTATACCCCATGTGGGCCATGGAGTCAAAGCATTCCTGCTCGGCCAGCTCCGCCAGTTCCCGGAGATAGGCCCGGTTGTACGTTTCGCACTCCTCCAGGGAGGAATAGCGGATGTGGTAAAAATCCGGAGTGTCCCGGAGATTGTGCAGGGAGCCCAGGACGAAGTCCAGCTCCGGCGCGGCGGCGGCTTTGGCGGCGGTGGCCGGGTCGTGGTGGATCTCGCCCAGCTCCATGCCCCAGCGGATCTCGATCCCCGCCGGGGGATCCGCCAGCAGCGCCTCCATCTCCCTCACCACGTCGGGCCAGCGCTCCGGCCAGGTGGGGGCGCAGTGCCCCGTCCGGTCGTCGTCCATGTCGAAGTGATCCGTAAAGCAGATCAGGCTCATGCCGTGGTCCCGGGCCGCCTCTGCCATGTCCCGCAGAGGCGCGTCGCTGTCCGGCGAACAGCGGCTGTGGGTGTGTTGGTCAAAGAGTATCAATGCGTTATCCTCGGTTCTGTAAGATATCCCGGTAGATCTCCCGCTGGCGCTCGCCCATGGCGGTCAGGGAAAAGTCCCGTTCTCCCCTGTCCCGGAGGGCGGCGCCCATCCGCCGGCGCAGGGCCTCGTCCTTCGCCAGGTCGGCAAGGGCGCGGGAGAACGCCTCCGCATCTCCCGGAGAAATCAGGCGCCCGTTCGCTCCGTCCTCCACCAGCTCCGGCACGCCCCCCACGGCGGTGGCGATCACCGGCAGGCCGTACCGAGCCGCCATGGTGAGGGCATAGGGGGAAGTCTCCGACCGGGATGTGAGGGCCGCGACGTCCAGGCAGGCGTAGAAGCTCTCCATGTCCTCCACCCAGCCGGGGAAAAACACCCGATCCGACACGGCCAGCGTTTCCGCCAGCGACCGGAGCTTTTTCTCCTCCGGTCCGGTCCCGGCGATCACCAGCTTCAGCGGCACAGCGGTCCGGCACCCGGCAAAGCCCCGGAGCAGGGTGGGCAAATCCTTCACCGGATCCAGCCGGGCGGCGGCGCCGACCAGGATATCCTCCGCGGACACCGGCAGGCCCAGGACCGCGGAGCGCTCCTCCCGGGGGATCTCCCGCCGGGGGGCGGCGAAGTCCGCCCCGTTGCGGATGGCGTACACGTTCGGAAAGCCCCGGCCGCGGTATGTCTCCGCCATGGCCTCCGACACGCACACCAGCGCGTCCATCCGCCGGAGAGCGCGGGCGTTGAGCGCCCCGTAGGTCAGCCTCGCCATGGGCCGTCCCAGGTAATCCAGAGTGTGATCGCTGTGGACGGTGGAGATCACCGGGATCCCCAGCTCCCGTTTCAGCAGCGCCCCGGTGAGGTTGGCCCGGCTCCCGTGGCAGTGGAGCACTTCGGCGCCGCTCTCCTTCGCGGCGCCGCGCACGCCGGCCAGACCGGCGGAAAAGCGCCGGGGCAGCACCGTGTGAGGCAGGCCCATCTCCGCCGCCCGCCGGGCCAGGGGGCCGTCCCCCAGACACAGCAGCCGGACGTCCGGCCCGTTATTCAATTCTCCCAGCAGGCTGAGCACGTGGGTCATGGCCCCGCCCCGGTCCGCGCCGCTGATGAGATGCAGTACTTTCAATTGGCTCCCTCTTGTCCGGCAGGGTGAAGATATGGTATACTGAAAGTCAATACAAAGTGATTATACCCCATTTGGAAGAGAGAGGCAAGACATGACCCAAATATTCCTGATCCGACACGGGGAAGCGGAGGGCAACCTGTACCGCCGGGCCCAGGGTCAGACGGATTCTCCCCTGACCCCCAAGGGCCGGGAGCAGATTGCCTCCCTCACTCCCCGGTTCGCGTCGGTGCCGCTGGCCGCCGTCTATTC
>JAFRDL010000187.1 GCA_017411265.1 Oscillospiraceae bacterium
CACGATCATTGTGGCTGTGGCCCAGATCATCCTGAACACCGTGCTCTTTGGCATGGATATGCAGGAAGCCATCGAGGCGCCCCGCTTCTCCGAGAAGGGCTCCGGCCTGCAGTATGAGGCCCGCATTCCTCAGGCGACCATCGACGAGCTGGAGGCCATGGTCCATAAGCTCAGCTCCAGCGCTTGGGGCGAGTGGTATATGAGCTCCGGCTCCACCCAGGGCGTCCTGTACGCTGCGGATGGCACGCTCCATGGCGGCGCCGATCCTCGCCGTGACAACAAGGCGTTCGCCTTCTAATCCACTACCAAACGACCGAAACCAGGCCGCCCACCTCCGGGTGGGCGGCTCATTCCAAAGAAGGAGAGTATCGAAATGAAGAAGATTCTTTCTCTCGTGCTGGCCCTCGTCATGCTGACGGCTCTGGTGGCCTGCAGCAAAGGCTTCGAAGCCGCTGACGCTGACGATGTGACCGCCCTCAACACCCGGATCGCCATCCTCGAGCAGAAGCAGAAGGACATGGAGGAGAGGGCTGCCCTTTCCACCCGGATCGCTGTGCTGGAAGAGAAGGTGAAGGAGCTGGAGGAGAAGGGCGTTCCCGTAACGTACATCCCCACCGCTCAGGCACAGACCGTGGCCCCCGTGGAGGCCGCTCCCGTTGAGCCCGCCGCCGAGCCCGCTGCCGAGCCCGCCGACGCCGAGGTGGAGCCCGATTTCGGATACACCATCCGGATCTACTCCAACTCCAACTCCACCGAGCGCGTGACCTGGCTCGTGAACGAGGCCAAGGCCGCCGGCTTCGACATCAGCCTGGACGACAACGCCACCATCTCCGGCGACTCCGCCGCCATCCAGGCCGCCAACGAGAACAAGGACGGCGACATCATCTTCGGTCTGAACGAGTCCCGCTGGGCCCAGCTGATCAAGGGCCAGTACGAGAACCTGTCCATCATGGACTGGACTCCCACCTGGGCCGATCAGATCGCCGACAACTGCAAATATGACGGCAAGGCCTACGGCCTGGTCATCCAGAACGTGCTGATGCTCTACCGGACGGACGAGTTCGGCACCAACGGCGAGGCCCTGCACTTCGCCCACTGGGCCGATCTGGTGGACAGCGGCTACACTTGGTACCGCCAGAACAAGGTGGGCGGCACCACCAACAACAACCTCAACTCTTCCATCCTCTTCCCCTTTGTCGATCCCTCTTCTCCCGCCGGCGGCATTTCCATCGACGGCTGGAAGACCCTGTGGAAGTACTGCGCCGAGGGCAAGTTCAGCTCCGACGACAGCTACAAGTACGGCTTTGATCCTCTGAACAAGGGCGATGTGGCTGTGTCTTCCTTCTACTCCTCCTCCCTGTACGGCAAGATCGACGCCGCCGCCAACAGCTCCGACCATCCTCTGCTGGGCACCCTGCAGCCGGAGAACTGGGCGCTGGCTGAGATCGACGACGGCACCTACTACATCACCGAGTACCTGGGCATCCTGGACAAGGCCGGCCGTACGCCCGAGCAGACCGCCGCTGTCTATGCGTTCGCCGAGTGGTTCGGCTCCGCTGAGATCCAGGCCGCCTGGGGCGAGGAGTTCGACTCCTATCCCTGCAACGCCGAAGCCGCCGCGGAGCTCTACGACGAGACGCCCGCCATCTACCAGATCCCCAATATGGGTCTGACCCCGGTGGAAGGCACGGACATGATCTACGCTGAGTATGTGGGCGCCCACCTGGCTGAGTGGACCAACATCCTCACCAACCTGGGCTTCTACTGGAAGGACGCCGCCGACGCCCCCACCGAGCCCGATTGGGACAACCTGGACTGGGCCACTCTGACCCAGAAGGCCGCATAATCATCCATAGCCGACAATATGGCGAGCCCCCGCGGCTCGCCATATTTGTATATCCGCGCATACACAGATTTGGGAGGGCTGCCAACTATGATCCGTCTGAACAACATCGTGGTGAAGTTCGGTGATTTCACCGCGCTCCACGATATCAACGTCCACGTGAAGGAGGGCGAGTTTTTCACGTTCCTGGGGCCGTCCGGCTGCGGCAAGACCACCACGCTGCGCACCGTCACCGGCTTCATCGAGCCCGCCGAGGGCTCGGTCTTCGTCAAGGACAAGGACATCACCCACGTCCCCATCGAGGACCGGAACATCGGCATCGTGTTCCAGAGCTACGCACTGTTCCCCACCATGACGGTGTACGACAACATCGCCTTCGGCCTGCGGGTGAAGAAGATGAAGAGGGCGGAGGTGGACGAGAAGGTCCGCACCATCGCCAGAAAGGTGGACCTGTCCGACGAGCAGCTGAAGAAGGCCGTGTCCCAGCTCTCCGGCGGCCAGCAGCAGCGGGTGGCCATCGCCCGCGCCCTGGTGACGGAGCCCGCCATCATCTGCCTGGACGAGCCTCTCTCCAACCTGGACGCCAAGCTCCGGGTCCAGCTCCGGGGCGAGCTGAAGAAGATGCAGAAGGACTTCGGCATCACCAGCATCTACGTGACCCACGACCAGGAGGAGGCGCTGACCCTTTCCGACCGGATCGCGGTGTTCAACAAGGGGTACATCGAGCAGATCGGCACCCCCAACGAGATCTACAACCATTCCGCCACGGAGTTCGTGTGCAACTTTATCGGTGACATCAACCGCCTCTCGGAGGAGGTGGTGGACAAGCTGCTGGCCATGGGCGCGCCCATCCGGAAGGAGGACCACCATTACGTCCGCCTGGAGCGGGTCCACGTCAACGCCCCCGAGACCCCCGGCGCTCTCACGGTGCCCGGCACCGTGGACAGCCGGGAGTATTACGGCCTTTACATTAAATATTACATCGACCTGGGCAGCCAGACCATCAAGGTCATCGAGCGGAACGACGGCGTGAACCTGTATGAGCCCGGCCAGCGGGTCACCGTGCAGATCAATCCCGCCGACCTGATGAGCTATCCGCCCTCCGGGGAGGAGGCGAGCAAGGGATGAACACCCTGCGGCCCAAGCCGTTCGATGTGACGAAGGTGCTGCAGCTCATCGGGGCGGTGTTCTTCCTGTATCTGTTCCTGGGCTTCATGCTGCTGCCCTGTCTCAACACCCTCACCAGCATTTTCAGCGTACGCAACGCCGCCGGCGAGCGGGACCCCTTCGCGGTGATCCGTTTCTTCCTGGCGGGCAACATGGGCAAGTTCGTGTGGAACTCCCTGAAGCTGGCCCTGTGTCTCATCGTCACGGTGAACGTGGTGGGCATCTCCATCGTGCTGCTCACCGAGTACTTTGACATCAAGGGCGCGAAGATCCTCCGGCTGGGCTACATGACCACCCTGATCTACTCCGGCGTGGCCCTGGTCACCGGCTACATGTTCCTGTACGCCGGGGACGGCATCATGACCACCTGGCTGGCGGCGAAATTCCCCAACGTGAACAAGACCTGGTTCACCGGCTTCAACGCGGTGCTCTTCACCATGACCTTCGCCTGCACCAGCAACCACGCCCTGTTCCTCCGGAACGCCATCCGGGGCATCGACTACAACACCGTGGAGGCCGCCCGGAACATGGGTGCCAAGCCCTTCAAGGTGCTCTTCAAGGTGGTTTTCCCCACCCTGATCCCCACGCTGTTCTCCCTGACGGTCATGACCTTCATCACCGGCCTGTGCGCCATGTCCGCCCCCACCCTCCTGGGCTTCGACTCCATCAACCCGGAGATCGTCCGGCTGGCGGGCTCCTCCACCGCGGACGAGGCCTTCCCCCAGGCGCGGGCGGCCCTGCTGTCCATCCTGCTGGCCTGCTTCACCATCCTGCTGCTGACGGTGCTGTCCTCCTACGAGCGGAAGGGCCATTACCTCTCCGTGAGCAAGACCAAGGCCAAGCTCCAGAAGCAGAAGATCACCAACCCGGTGGCCAACGTGCTGGCCCACATCTACGCCTACGTCCTGTTTCTGATCTACATGACCCCCGTGGTGATGATCGTCCTGTTCGCCTTCCAGAACTATCCGGCGGTGAGCATGCGGCGGCTGGATCTGAAGAACTGGACGCTGATCAACTTCTTCGGCACCCAGGATTACCAGTATCTCACCAACCGGGGCAAGTACAAGACCCGGGTGGGCTCCATCTCCGGCGTGTTCTCCAACGAGGCCACCCTCAACGGCAGCCGCACCAGCTTCATCCTGTCGGAGATCGCCGCGGCCCTGGCCGGCGTGATCGTGGTGGTGGCCTGCAACTACATCTTCAAGCACAAGAAGACGGGCACCGTCCTGGAGTACGCCCTGCTGTTCCCCTGGCTGCTGCCCACCATCCTGATCTGCTACTCCTACCGGGTGTTCTTCAACAGCAACGACGTGTGGTACGTGTTCGGCCAGAACCTGTACTACCAGGACCGGGTCAAGCTGCTGCTGATCATCGCCTACATGGTGGTGCGATTGCCGTTCTCCCTGCGGATGATCAAGGCGTCCTTCTACGCCATCGACGAGGAACTGGAGGACGCCGCCCGGAACCTGGGCTCCAGTCCCATCCGAACGTTCCTGCGGGTGAAGCTGCCCATCATCCTGCCCAGCGCGCGTGCGGGGTTCGCGCTGAACTTCCCCTACCTCTACCCCGAGTACGACATGTCCGCCACCTTCGCCAGCACCTACGGCACCTCGTACGCCATGGTGATCCAGGCCATGTGCCGGGAGGAGGGGCTTTACGGCTATAACGTGAACGCCTCCGGACGGCGGTGCGCCTCCACGGTGTTCATCATGCTGGTGTCCGGCCTGATCCTGTATCTGGTCTACGGCGTGGGCGCCCGGGATCTGGGCGAGCGGCTGGAGCACCGCGACCGGCGGCGGAAGCGCTGGGAGAGGATCTCCGGCGCGTTCCGGAAAAAACAATCATCGGAGGCTGTTGTTTCTTCATGATCCGTAACATTCTTTTCGATATGGGAAACGTGCTGATCCGCTTCGCGCCGGACGTCTTCATCCGGCGCGCGGGGATCACCGACGAAGCCGACCGCGACCTTCTGCTCCGGGAGGTATACCGGAGCGTGGAGTGGGTGGAGCTGGATCGGGGTCTCCTCACCGACGGCGAGGCCCTCGTTTCCATATGCGCCCGGCTGCCGGAGCGGCTCCATCCCGCCGCGGAAAAGCTGGTGACCCATTGGGACCGTCCCCCGCTCCCCGTGGAGGGGATGGAGGAACTGGCAGAGGAACTCCGAAACGCCGGGTATGAGCTGTATCTTCTCACCAACGCCGGGCTCCGGCACCGGGAATACTGGCCCCGGTTCTCCGTTTCCCGCCTTTTCCCGCCGGAGCGGGTCTTCCTCAGCGCCGAATGGAAGCTTCTCAAGCCCGAGCCGGCCTTCTTCCGGCAGGCCCTGGAGCATTTCGGCCTCCGGGCGGAGGAGTGCGTGTTCATCGACGATTTCCCCCTCAACGTGGAGGCCGCCGTCCGAGCGGGGGTCCGCGGCGCGGTCTTTCACGGCTCCGCGCCTCTGCTCCGGGAGACGCTCCGCGCCATGGGCGTCCGGGAGGTTTGACATGGATCCTTCCCGCACCGTGGTTTTCTCCGATCTGGACGGAACGCTCTTCAATTCCACCGGGGAGGTGTCCCCGGAAAACCGGGAGGCCATCGACCGGTACGTGGAAAACGGCGGCAAATTCGCCCTCTCCACGGGGCGCGAGCCTCGGAACGCCCGGCAGCACATCCCGGGCGTGACCGTCAACGCCCCCTGCGTGGTGCTCAACGGCGCCGCTGTCTACGACTATTCCACCGGGGAGTATTCCTGCGTCCACACCCTGGGCACGGATACGCGGGACGTGCTGCGCCGGGCCCTGGCGGAGATCCCCGGCATGGATCTCCAGGTCTACACCCGCCGGGGAATCTTCTATGTCACCCCGGAGGCCACGGCCCAGCCCCAGCTCCTGTCCCTACACCTCCCCTGCTCCTTCGTGAGCTGGGAATCCCTGGAGGACGAGCCGTGGATCAAGTGCCTGGCCTACGCTCCGCCGGCCTTTGAGAAGGCGCTGGGCGACCTCCTTGCCGGGGAGGAGGGCGACGGGTACCGCTCCGTCCCCGGCACCACCGACGTGGGCGGACGGCTCACCTATTTTGAGCTGATGCCGGCGGGGATCAGCAAGGGCTCCGCCCTGAAGGCGCTCCGCTCCCACCCCGCGCTGGAGGGCCGGACCTTCTTCGCCGCAGGGGATTACTGGAACGACTATGAGCTGCTCCTCGCGGCGGACGTCCCGGTGGCCCCGGAAAACGCCGTCCCGGAGATCCGCGCCCTGTGCAGATACGTCACCGCCTCCAACAACGACCACGCCATCGCCCATCTCCTGCAGGAGCTGATCCCCTCTCTCTGACGGCAGCCCCGCATGAAAAGCTCCCGGTCTCTCTTGAGACCGGGAGCTTTCTTGTTCATCTTCATTCTTTCGGAAGCGGGAGGATCACCGTCCGGCTCCAGCCCTCTCCGGGAGGGCGCTGGATCTCTCTGTCCGGCTCGGGCAGCGTGTCCATATTCACCCGGGGGATCCCCGGGGCCACCAGGACGGCCACCAGCTGCTCCTGGGTCAGTTCCCGGATCGCCATGGTGCCGTCCGCCCGGCGGTGGAGCAGCACCGGAACGTCCCCCTCGGTGGTGAGCACCACGCCCAGGTCTACCGTGTCGTCCCGGGAGATGTCCTTCAGGGATTTCCAGCTGGAGGTCTGCACGCTCTTGATGGGGGGCATGTCCCCCAGACTCAGCTCCGAGCTGTCGGCGTCCGACAGGAGGAACACGATCCGGCTGTCCGTCGCGGAGATGGAGAGGGGGGCCGCCGAGGCGGAGAGATGGGCCAGGGTATCCGCCCGTACTGCCTCCATGGTGGCGGTGTTGAAAAACCCGCCGGCGGCGATGCCCAGAGAGCCGCTGCGGTACATCTCCCGCACGGCGAACAGCAGCCGCTCATACCGGCTCTGCTCCCCGGAGAGGAACTGCTCCAGGCCCTCCCGGAACTCCCCGGTCGCGGTGATCAGCGGGCTCCAGATCATGGCCCTGGTAAGGTTGTCCGCGCCCTCCCACAGCACAGGGACGGAGGACGGCTCGCACAGGGCCAGCGCCTGGGCCAGGATCTCCTCCGCCCGGCCGGAGCCGGCGGCAAAGCGCTGCACGTCCGCGGTGGGCAGGGACTCCCCGCACCGGGAGAAAAACGTCCGGCACTCCTTCGCCAGCCCCGGATACTCCCCGAAAAAGTCCATGGCGGCCGCCACGTCCCGGTCCGGGATGAGCTCTCCCTCCGCCGGGCAGATCAGGCCCCGGAGGGAGAGCACCAGCTCGTTCCCCTCCAGACGGGCGTCCGTCACCTCATCCTCCAGCCCGGCGGCCCGGAGGTCCAGCCGGATGTCCTCCCGGAACAGCTCCGGCCAGAACCGCTCCTTCGGGTACAGCCGGGCGCCCAGGCGCACCCGGTCCGTGCGGAGGACCAGCGCGCCGTCCTCCAGCGACAGGTCCGCCTCCCCCCGGTAGGACAGGGTCGGGAGCCGCCAGATCTGTCGTCCCAGGTAGATCACCACCCGGCCCTCGCTGATGCGGAAGCCCGCGGCGGTCACGTTGGGATCCTTTCCCAGCCGCTGGCGGATCTGGTCCGCCAGTCCCAGGGTATCTCCCAGCCAGTACAGATCTTCCTTGTCCACCCGGAGCTCCCCGGAGCCGTCCGGGAAGATGGTCACCGAGGGGATGCTCTTGGCGTCGTAGGCGGCCCGGATGGCGTCGCCGTTGTCGTACCGGGCGGAAAGACCGCTGTTCCCCAGCAGGAGGATCAGCGCCAGCGCCCCCAGGATCAGCACCGCCGCCGGCACGAGCAGCCACCAGATCCGCCGTTTTTTCCGGGGTTTCGCCTCTTCCATGGGAACGCCTCCTTTCCGCCGCAAGGCCGTCGTATTTATGGTATTGTAACGGAAAACCCGGAAAAAAGCAATTGCTTCCTCTCCGGGAAAGGGATATGATGGGTGCGATCCTGGAAAACGGAGGGAACGCGATGAGATACGCTGCCGCCCTGGTGGATTTTGACGGCACGCTGGCGGACTCCATGCCCTGGTGGCTGGACCTGCCCCGGCGCACGCTGGAGGAGGCGGGCATCCCGGAGCCGGAGGGCTTCCGCCGCGCCATCCGGGAGGTCCCCATGCGGGAGATCGCCGTATGGATGGCGGCGCAGTATCCGGAGCTGGTCCGGGAGCGCACCCTGGAGGAACGCTGGTACGCCATGATGGCGGACAGCTACCGCCGCCGGGTGACCCTCAAGCCCGGGGCGTTGGAGCTGCTGTCCCTGTTCCGGGGAAAAGGCCTGACGGTGGCGATCCTCTCCGCCACGAAGCGGCCTCTGCTGGACGTGGCGCTGGAGCGCTTCGGCCTGTTTTCCCGGGTGGATCTGGTGCTCACCGAGGAGGAGGCGGGCTCCAAGCGCACGTCGGAGCCGTACGCGCTCCTGGCGGAAAAGCTGGGGCTGGCCATGCCGGAGATGCTCCTGGTGGAGGACGCCCCCCGGAACATCGCGGCGGCGGCGGACCTGGGGCTGGGGACCGTGGGGGTATACGACGCCTCCATGGAGGCCTGGCAGGAGGAGCTGCGCCGCACCGCAGACGTGTACCTGCCGGATTTTTCCGATCTGTCCCCCGTCCGGGGGCTGCTGGAAAAGAAATAAAAAGAAAAACCGAAAAAAGCCTTGACATTCCACGAAAGTATGATACTATGTCATGGCGCTCCAAAGACAGCAGGTGGCCAACAGGCCGTAAATCCTGCCGAGGAAAGCACGATCTTGTATTGTGTCTCCCTCTGTCCTTATGGGCGGAGGGAGTTTTTCTTTCGGGCGCGAAAAATTACCCCGGAGGTGAAATCATTGCCTAACGCAAAGGTACTCAGCGAGAAACAGGCCGTCGTGGAAGCTCTCAGCGAGCGTCTGAACAAAGCCGCGTCCGGTGTTCTTGTGGACTACAAGGGCATCACCGTGGCGGAGGACACCGCCCTGCGCCGTGAGCTCCGGGAAGCCGGCATCGAGTACAGCGTCGTGAAGAACACCCTGGTCCGGTTTGCTCTGGACAAGTGTGCTTACGGCGAGCTGGACAGCGTGCTGAACGGAACCACGTCCCTGGCCACCACCGAGGGCGATCCCATCGCCCCCATCCGCATCATCAGCGAGTACGCCAAGAAGCTCAACGGCAAATTTGAGGTCAAGGGCGGCTTCATGGAGGGCAAAGTCCTTCCCATGAGCGACCTGGCCGAGATCGCCCTGCTTCCCGGAAAGGATGCCCTGTACTCCAAGGTTCTGGGCACCATGCTCGCGCCCATCACCAGCCTGGCCGTCGTTCTGGGCCAGATCCTGGAGCAGAAGGGCGGCTCCATCGAGGCCGCCGCTCCCGCCGCCGAATAAGTTCGGCAGACACATTTCTATTTTAGGAGGAAAATTCAATGGCTAGCGAAAAAATCACCGCCCTCATCGAGGAAGTAAAGAACCTGTCCGTCCTGGAGCTGGCTGAGCTTGTCCACGCTCTGGAGGAGACCTTCGGCGTTTCCGCCGCTGCCGCCGCCGCTCCCGCTGCCGGCGCTGCCGCCGCCGCCCCCGTGGAAGAGAAGACCGAGTTCGACGTGGTCATGACCGACTTCGGCGCTGAGAAGATCAAGGTCATCAAGGAAGTCCGCGGCATGCTGGGTCTGGGTCTGGCCGAGGCCAAGGCTCTGGTCGAGGGCGTGCCTGCCAAGATCAAGGAAGCCGTGTCCAAGGACGAGGCCGAGGAGATCAAGGGCAAGCTGGAAGCTGTCGGCGCCAAGGTCGAGCTGAAGTAAGTTTCCGAAACAACGTCACCTTGCTCCCCGTCTGAGCGGGGGGCCGCAGTCCAAAAGGAGGACAGACATTCATGGCTAAAACCAGCGAAAAGTACGAGGTCCTGTACGTTCTCAACCCCAACCTCACCGAGGAAGAGACCCAGGCCATCGTGGAAAAGTTCAAGACTCTGATCGAGCAGAACGGCACCATCGACGAGATGGACGAGTGGGGCAAGCGCAAACTGGCCTATGAGATCAATTATCTCACCGAGGGCTATTACGTGCTGGTGAAGTTCACCTCCGGCCCTGCCTTCCCCGCGGAGCTGGATCGTATCCTCGGCATCACCGACGGCGTGATCCGCTCTCTTGTCACCCTGCGTGGCGAATGATCCGGAGGATTTGATATGCTGAACCATATCGTTCTCATGGGTCGTCTCACCCGGGACCCGGAGCTGCGCTATACCGGCTCCAACATCCCCGTGGCGTCTTTCCGTCTCGCCGTGGACCGGGATTTCCAGCCCAAGGACGGCGGAGACCGGCAGGCCGACTTCATCGACGTGGTCGCCTGGCGGCAGACCGGAGAGTTCGTCTCCAAGTACTTCACCAAGGGCAGCATGGCCGTGGTTTCCGGCCGGCTGCAGATGCGTGACTGGACCGACCGTGACGGCAACAAGCGCACCAGCGCCGAGGTCGTGGCGGACAACGTCTACTTCGGAGAGAGCCGCCGCCGGGACGACGGTGACGCCTCCCGGCAGGAGTATTCCGCGCCCCGCGGCAACCGGGACAGCGGTTTCAGCGGCGCGGTCGCCAAGACCGGCGCCTTCCAGGAGCTCGACGACGCCGACGGCGAGCTGCCGTTCTAACTGCAAGAAAGGAGTTTTGCAATCATGGCTTTTGAAAAGACCCCCGGCGGTCCTCAGAAGAACCGCAAGCGCAGGAAGGTCTGCCAGTTCTGCGTGGACAAGGCCGATTATATCGACTCCAAGGACACCGTGAAGCTGCGCAAGTCCCTGTCCGAGCGGAGCAAGATCCTGCCCCGCCGCACCACCGGCGCCTGCGCCTATCATCAGCGGCTGCTCACCGAGGCCATCAAGCGCGCCCGTCAGGTCGCCCTGCTGCCTTACGTGACCGACTGATCCAGACAAAAAACCCGCCTGCCGGCCGGCAGGCGGGTTTTTCTGTTTTATCGTCCCGTTATTTCTCCAGGGAGTCGTCCTGTCGGATCCACTCGTCCACGTCCGTGACGGTATACTCCCCTTCCCCGACGCGGCAGACCACCCGGGCGATCCCCGCGTTGATGATGAGCCGGCGGCACATGGAGCAGGGGGTGGTGTCCGGGTTGTACTCCCCGGTCTCCGAATCCCGGCCCACCAGGTAGAGCGTGGCCCCCATCATATCCCGCCGGGCGGCGGAGATGATGGCGTTGGCCTCGGCGTGGACGCTGCGGCACAGCTCGTACCGCTCCCCGGAGGGGACGTTCAGCTGCTTCCGGGCGCAGAACCCCAGGTCCGTGCAGTTCTTTCTTCCCCGGGGGGCGCCGTTGTAGCCGGTGGCCACGATCTCGTCGTCCCGGACGATGATGGCTCCGTACCGGCGCCGGAGGCAGGTGCTCCGCTCCTGGGCGGCGTCGGCGATATCCAGATAGTAGTCGATCTTGCTGCGTCTTGCTTCCATGGGCCCGTCCGCCTTTCCGTTTGTTCTCTTTCATTTTACCCGCTGCGGGGGCGTTCGTCAATGTTTTCAAATCGGGGAAAGTGTGATATACTCCGA
This sequence comes from Oscillospiraceae bacterium, assembly GCA_017411265.1. GTDB lineage: Bacteria > Bacillota > Clostridia > Oscillospirales > Oscillospiraceae > Apopatocola. The sequence continues at coordinate 11,526 of JAFRDL010000187.1, forward strand.
TTGTATCATCCCACAGGAGGACAGGCTATGGTCCGCAACTATTCCCGGGAGCTGGACGCCCTCGTCGCCTCGCTGGGCGACCGGCGGCCGCGGCTTCTGCTCCACAGCTGCTGCGGTCCCTGCAGCAGCGCCGTGCTGGAAACGGTGACGGCCCATTTCGACACGGACGTTTTTTTTTACAATCCCAACATCCTCCCGGCGGAGGAATATGAAAAGCGGCTGTGGTGGCAGCGGTATCTTCTGGAGCGCGCCCCCTTTGCCGCCGGCGTGGGGCTGATCGTCCCGGACCGGGACGAGGCCGCCTTCCGGGCCGCCGCCGCGGGGCTGGAGGACGCCCCGGAGGGCGGGGCCCGGTGCACGGAGTGCTTCCGGCTCCGGCTCCGGCGCACCGCCGAGGCGGCGAAAGCGGGGGGCTACGGGTATTTCGCCACCACCCTCACCGTCTCCCCCCACAAAAACGCCCCCCTCATCAACGACATCGGGGAGGCCCTGGCGGCGGAGCTGGGGATCGCCTGGCTCCCCTCGGACTTCAAGAAAAAGGACGGCTACCGCCGGAGCATCCAGCTGTCCCGGGAATACGGCTTGTACCGCCAGGCCTGGTGCGGCTGCGGCTGGCCGGAAAAGGAGGCCGCGGAATGAAATCTCTGCGGGAACTGTACACCATCGGCCGGGGGCCCTCCAGCTCCCACACCATCGGCCCGGCCCGGGCCTGCGGCCTGTTCCGGGAGGAGCATCCGGACGCCGATTCCTTTCAGGTGACGCTCTACGGCTCCCTGGCCAAAACGGGCCGGGGCCATCTCACGGACGTGGCCGTCCGGGACGCCTTCGCGCCCCTGGACGTGGAGATCGTCTGGGACCCGGACCGGGCGGATATCCCTCACCCCAACACCATGGACCTTCGCGCCTTCCGGAACGGCGGGGAGATCGCCTTTATGCAGGCCCTCTCCGTGGGGGGCGGCGCCATCCGCATCCCCGGCCGCCCGGACACCGAGAAGCCGGAGATCTATCCCCATGAGAGCTGGGCGGAGATCGCGGACTGCTGCCACGCCCGGCGGATGCGGCTGACGGACTACGTGGAGGAGCGGGAGGGCAAGGACATCTGGCCCTACCTTTTCAGCATCTGGAGCATCATGAAAAAGACCGTCGCCGACGGGCTGACCCATACCGGCACCCTGCCGGGCGGGCTGGAGGTGGAGCGGAAGGCCCAGCATCTCTATAACCAGCGTCATATCGACGAGAGCCGGGAGACCCGGCAGAACCGGCTGGTGTGCTCCTACGCCTTTGCCGTGGCGGAGCAGAACGCCTCCGGCGGCGTGATCGTCACCGCCCCCACCTGCGGCTCCTGCGGGGTGATGCCCGCGGCGCTGCTGTACATGCAGGAGGACCGGGGCTTTTCCGACGAGCAGATGATCCGGGCCCTGGCCGCCGGGGGACTGGTGGGCGACCTCATCAAGCGCAACGCCTCCATCTCCGGGGCCGAGTGCGGCTGCCAGGCGGAGATCGGCACCGCCTGCTCCATGACCGCCGCCGCTCTGGGCGAGCTGTTCGAAATGGGCCTGGGCCAGATCGAGTACGCCGCCGAGGTGGCTATGGAGCACCATCTGGGTCTCACCTGCGATCCCATCGCCGGGCTGGTGCAGATCCCCTGCATCGAGCGGAACGCCGTGGCCGCCATGCGGGCCATCAACGCCCTCTCCCTGGCGAACTTCCTCTCCGACAGCCGGAAGATCTCCCTGGACACCGTGATCCACACCATGTACGAGACCGGCCGGGATCTGAACCGCCTGTACCGGGAGACCGCCGAGGGCGGCCTCGCCAAAAACTACCGTCCCGACCGCTGAAAGGAGCCGATATGGACGCCATCGACATCGCCCGGGAACAGCTCCGGGCCTTTGAAGCCGGGAAGCCCTTCGCCACGGTGACCATCGTGGACGCGAAAGGCACCACCTCCCGCACCTATTCCAAGATGCTGGTCTTCGCCGACGGCACCGCCGTGGGCACCGTGGGCGGCAGCGACAAGGAAAAAGCCGCCATCGCCGATGCGGTGGCGTGCATCCGCACCGGGAAGCCCGTCCTGCGCACCTACGGCGACGGGATCCCCTCTGCCGACGGGAAATGCTGCGGCGGGGAGTTCACCATGTTCATCGAGCCCTCCCCCGCCCGGCCCCGCCTGGTGGTGGTGGGCGGCGGACACGTGGGCGGCGCGGTGCTCCGTCTGGGGAAGTTCCTGGGGTACGACACCTGGCTGGTGGACAACCGGGACGAGGAGTTCCTCGCGGACAAGCTCCCCCTGGCCTCCCGGTTCATCCCCATCAAGGACTATGAGGCGGACCTCCGGGCGCTGGACATCCCCCCGGACAGCTTTGTGGTGCTCTGCAGCTACAGCCACGCCACCGACGGCGCGGCCCTGGCCGCCATGCTGGAAAAGGACTGCGCCTACCTGGGCATGCTGGGCAGCCGGAAAAAGATCGCCCGGCTCCTGGCCGGGCTGGAGGCGCGGGGCTATGATCCCCGGTTGTTCCGGCGGATCCGCACCCCCATCGGACTAGATCTGGGGGGCGAGACCCCGGAGGAGGTGGCTCTCTCCATCCTTTCGGAGATCCAGGCGGTCCGGTACGGCCGCCCCGGCACGGTCTTTCCATCGCGGACTTGAGTATAAAAAAACGGGCGGGGTTTTCCCCTCCCGTATTTTTTATAGGAAGTTGCTGACCTGCCCCGGATGACCGCTCTGCCTGCCCGGCAGGAACGGTGTAACACGCCGGGGAGCCTCCGAGTCCCCGGACTTGCCTGTGAAAGAATTCAGCGGGCCACAATCAGGTCGATTCCGCAGGCGCGGATTTCCTCCTCCTGCTCCGGTTTCACACCGCCATCGGTAACCAGCGTGTGGATCCGGGCCGCAGGAAAGAACAGCTTCCCTGCCCGCTTCCCGATTTTGGAGCTGTCGATCAGTGCCACAACCTGCTCCGCATTCTCTGCATAGGCCAGCTTTGCGTCGACGGACGGATAATCCGTGTTGCTCATGCCGAAGCGGCAGTCGAAGGCGTTGGCCGACAGAAACACCGCATCAAAGTGAAACCCCGAAATGGCCCGGCAGACCTCCACGCCCTCGGTGGAATTCTGTGACAGATATACCCCACCACCCGCGAGAAACATGGTTAAACTCTGGTGTCCGCTGAGATAGGCCGGAATGAAAAGGTTGTTGGTCACAATGGTCACGTTGTTGACCTGATGCAGCTGCTTTGCCAGTTCCAGTACCGTCGTGCTGGAGTCCATCCCCACCACCATGCCCGGCCGGATCAGCGCAATGGCGGCATGGGCGATGGACACCTTCTCTCTGTGGTGACTGGAATACTGCTGAAACAGCGCAGCATCAAAGGACGGATCCTCATTGAGCGAATACCGGCCGACGGACGATCGCAGGACCATTTTTTCATTCAGAAGGTAGTTCAGATCCCGACGGACGGTCACCTCGGACACCTTCAAAAACTGGGCAAGCTCTTCCACCGTGACGCTGGTCCGATAGTGCATGTACTCCAGCGTCTTGGCATTCCTTTGTTCGATTTCCGATAGAGGGGTCCTTGCCACGAATACTGCCTCCCTGGTTGTTTAAAATGATAAAAAAAGCCGTGTTTTTTGTGCATTTGAGATAACCCTTCCCGCTTCTCGAAAAAAAACGTCGAATATATGATCGAAATGAAAAAAAACGTTGACGATGAAGCCAGGTTATCTTTAAAATTAACATATATGGAAATCTTAATGAATATTTTATCGTTTGCACCCTGGATTGTCAACGGGGTCGGCACATCATGGTAAGGGAGGGCTACGTCAATATGCGGATCTATGATATCATTGAAAAAAAGACCCGCCACCAGGAGCTGTCACGGGAAGAACTGCAGTTCTTTGTTGATGAATTCTGTTCCGGACGTTTGCCGGATTACCAGGCATCTGCGCTGATCATGGCCATTTTCCTCAATGGAATGACGGATCGGGAGACTGCAGACCTCACCGCCGTCATGGCAGCTTCCGGGGATAACATTGACCTGTCGGAGATCCAGGGCATCAAGGTGGACAAGCACAGCACCGGAGGTGTCGGGGACAAGACCACGCTGATCATCGGTCCGCTGGTCGTTGCCTGCGGCGGCAGAATGGCCAAAATGTCCGGTCGCGGCTTGGGCACCGCGGGCGGTACCATCGACAAGCTGGAATCCATTCCGGGCTTCAACATCGCCCTTACGAAAGAGGAGTTCATCCGCAACGTCAACTCCATCGGCATGGCTGTCACTGGCCAAACCGCCAATGTGGCCCCCGCGGACAAGAAAATCTACGCACTGCGGGATGTGACTGCCACGGTGGCCAGCGTTCCCCTTATCGCCAGCAGCGTTATGAGCAAGAAGCTGGCCTCCGGTGCGGACAAGCTGGTGTTGGACGTAAAAATGGGCAGCGGCGCATTCATAAAGGATCTGGACAGCGCCCGCAAGTTGGCAGAGGCTATGGTGGCCATCGGTGAGCACAACGGCCGCGAGACCGTTGCCATCGTGACCAATATGGATCGGCCGCTGGGCAAAAAGGTCGGCAACCTGCTGGAGGTGCAGGAGGCAGCGGAAACGTTAGCCGGGAACGGTCCTGAGGATCTGACAGAGGTCTGTTTGGTCCTGGCCGCCCAAATGTTGGCCATGGCGGAAAAAGGAAGCTACGAGGATTGCTACCGCCGCGCCGCACAAACCATAAAGGATGGGTCTGCGTTGGCCGTCTTCCGTCGGTTCATCGAGGCGCAGGGCGGAAACTATGACGTGATCGACCATCCGGAACGGTTTTATCCCCGGCCCTGCGCCAGAGAGCTGCTGGCCGATGCGGACGGCTATGTTCACATCCTTTCCGCGGAGGACGTCGGCCGGGCTTCTATGATGCTGGGTGCCGGGCGAGAAACAAAGGACACTCCGTTGGACTATACCGCAGGCATCGTCCTGGACAAAACCGCCGGGGACGCCGTGGCAAAGGGGGAGCGTATTTGCACCCTTTACGCCCTCGACGAAAAAAAGTTTCCTGCCGCACTGAAAGTGCTTTCCGCCGCCGTGTGCGTAAGGCCGACGCCTCCTGCCGCCCAGCCGCTGATTCTGGCAAAGATCTCCCGGGGGGGATGACGCCCCCCTCTCAAATATAGTTTCAATAATCAATTGGAGGAAAAACCATGGGGAGAAACATCGTCTGTGATGCCGTGGACTACACCGGCAGAACCGTAATGATCACCGGCGCGGCACAGGGCGCCGGAGCGGGGATCGCCCGCCGTTTTGCCCAGGCCGGTGCAAATCTGGCCATCACCTACAACCACAACGCCGACGCGGCTGCCGAAAAGGTGGCGGAGTTCACTGCCATGGGTGTGAAAGCAGCCGCTTTCCACCTGGACCAAAGGGAAACCGATACCATCGAGGGCGTGGTGGCGGAGATCGTCAAGACCTTCGGCGGGATCGACGTCCTGGTGAACAACGCCGGCATCTACCCGCACCAAACCAATCTGGAAATGACGCCCGCGGAGTGGGACGACATGCTTGACAGCAACACTCGCGGCGTGTACTTTGTCTGCCAGGCGGTGGGCAAGGTGATGAAGGATCAGCCCAACGGCGGTTCCATCGTAAACATTTCCTCCATCAACGCCACCTGCCCCAGCGACACGCTGGTGCACTACGGCACCTCCAAGGCCGCGGTGGAGTTTTTCACCCGGGGCCTTGCCCACGACTGGGGCAAATACGGCATCCGGGTCAACTGCATCGCTCCCGGCCTGATCGAAGCACCCATGCTGGATGTCTGGGTCCCCGGTTGGCGGGAGAGCTACTGTGAGCGGGCCCCCCTGGGCCGGCTGGTGTCCCCCGAGGATCTGGGTAATGCGGCTATTTTCCTGGGTTCACCGTTGGCAAGCTTCATCACAGGGCAAATCCTCACGGTGGACGGCGGTGTTCTGATGGCACCGGCATTCAACTGGACTTGATGCCCGAATCAAGTGTATAGCCCATTGTTTTATATAAGGAGGAAATACTGTGGCTGTTAATTTCGAAGGGCGCGTCGCCTATATCTCCGGCGGCTCCTGCATGATGGCCAGAGGAACGGCCACTGCCTTTCTTGAGGCCGGCGCCAAGGTGGTGTTGGGCGATTTGCGCCAGGAACTGCTGGACGAAGCAAAGGCCGATCTGGTGAGCAAGGGCTTCACGGCAGAGAACATCGCCACCACTCTTCTGGATCTCACGGATCTGAAGACGGTGAAGGCCACCTTTGACGATGCTGAGGCTGCCTTTGGTACGGTGGATGTGCTGGTTAACATCGCCGGTGTCATTATCGGCTATTATAAGCTGGATGACATGCGGGAAGAGGACTGGGATCTCACCTTCAATGTGAACGTTAAGGGGCTCATGGAGATGTGCCGGGAGTTTGTCCGGCGGCTGAAGGAAAAGGGTCTCCCCGGCAACATCGTAAACATCGCGTCCAACGCCGCCAAGGTCTGCTTTGCAGATATGGCCGACTACAACGCATCCAAGGCCGCTGTCATGAATCTGACGCAGAGCATGGCTCTGGAGTGGGCACCTTACAACATCAATGTGAACGCCGTTTGTCCTGGCGCGGTGGATACCGCCATGCTGCGCAAGTGCATGGAGGAGTCCATGCGCCTGTACGGCGGAACCATTGAGGAAATGCGTCGTACCTGGGGGCCCCCTCAGCTGGGCCGCCTGATTCAGCCCTACGAGGTGGGCCGCGTGATCCGATTCCTGGCCAGTGAAGATGCCGTGATCATCCGCGGACAGGCCATCAGTGTTGACGGAGGAAATACCCGCTTTTGAGCGGTTATTCATTATTCAAACCAAAGACAAAAAAACAGGAGGAAAACCAAGATGAAGAAAATTCTTGCTCTGCTGTTGGTCGTCGTTCTGTCCCTGGCTCTTCTCACTGCCTGCGGCAACAGCACCGCCGCGCAGCCCACCGCCGCTGAGGAACCCAGTTACAAAATCGTTCTGATTTCCAACCAAAAGTCCGGTGACATGGGCCCTGTGGACGCCATGTTTGCCGGTGCAAAGCGCGCGGAGGCCGATTTCGGAGTTACCATCAAGACCATGGAAGTTACCGACGCTGCCTCTTATGAGGAGGAGATCCGTGCCATGGCTAAAGAGGGCTATGACCTGATTCTCACCACCTTCCCCCCTATGACCGAGGCCACCAAGGCAGTCGCCAAGGATTATCCCGACGTGAAATTCTGCGGCATCTTCCAGTACATCAATGTGGACGGTGAGACTTACCCCAACGTGTGGGATACCGAGTACAGAGGCGAAGAGTGCACCTACGTCACAGGCGCCATAGCCGCCGCTCTCAGCGACAGCGGCATCCTGGGCTACATCAGCGGCGACGAGGCTGCGGGTGTATGTGAGGCCTGCAGTGGCTTCATGCAGGGCGCTCTGTCCGTCAATCCTGATATTGAAGTGAAGTTCATGGCTGTAAACAGCTACGAAGATCCTGCTAAGGCCAAGGAAATCGCTAATGCCATGATCGCCCAGGGCGTGGATGTCTTCCAGACGGACGCCGGCAACAGCCAAATCGGCGTAATTGAGGCTGCCAATGAGGCTTCCAAATTCGTCTCCGGCGACGTGAGCGACAACTCCGCTCTGTGCCCCGACGGCTTCTACTCCTATGTCGGCATCGACTTCGGCGAAAACGTGTACCTGGCTGTCAAGCACCTGCTGGCAGGCGATTATCCTGGCGGAGAGCATGGCTTCATGAACATTGCCAGCGGCACTTATTTTGTTGACCTGTCCCTGCTGGACAACCTGGCCAAGCGTCTTCCTGACCAGGCGGAGAAGTTTGCCGCCGCCAAGGCTGCGGGCCAGGCCGCCATCGATGGCATCCAGAGCGGTGATATCACGGTCGTTCACGACATTGAGATGCCCAGCCTTGATCGAGTGAAGAACTACTGATCTCGCTTTTTACCGGGCGCAGGCAGGATCCGTCTGCCTGCGCCCTCGTCTATTTCTATTTCTTTCGATTCGGAGCCGCTTATGAACGCTGTAGAAATGATCGACATCGTAAAGGAATACCCCGGTGTCCTAGCCAACGATCATGTAAATCTCACGGTCAGGGAAGGGGAAATCCACGGCCTCGTTGGGGAGAATGGTGCTGGCAAGTCCACTATCATGAACCAGCTCTACGGCATGCAGCGCCCAACCTCCGGCATCATCCGGGTCTTCGGACAGGAGGTTCAGATTCACTCCCCCAAGGACGCCATCGCTCTGGGCATTGGCATGGTGCACCAGCACTTTATGCTGGCGCCGTCCCTGTCGGTGCTTCAGAACATCATCATGGGCAAGGCGCCCATGAAAGGCCCGTTCATCGACCTGCGTGCCGCCCGGGCTAAGGTTCAGGAGATCCTGGACCGGTATTCCTTTCAGCTTGATCTGGATGCCCGGGTGTACCAGCTCTCCATCGGCCAGATGCAGCGGGTAGAGATTGTCAAGGCCCTCTACCGCGGCGCAAGGATCCTGATCCTGGATGAGCCCACCGCCGTGCTGACGCCTCAGGAGGTGGAGGAGCTGATCAAGATGATGCGGCTGCTCAAGCAGCAGGGATGCTCCATCATTATCATTACACATAAGCTCAAGGAGGTCATGGCCTCTACTGATACCATCACCATTATGCGCAAAGGGGTGGTTACTGGCGTAGTCAAGACCTCCGAGACCAACGAAATGGAGCTGGCTAACCTGATGGTTGGCCGGGAAGTCAATCTTCGCATCCCCAAAGCGGATACCTCTCGCTTTACGGAAAGGGTGCTTTTGGTCCGGGATCTCAGCGTGTACAACGAACGGGGCTATCCGGCGGTGAAAAATGTGACCTTCTCCGTCCGTCAGGGAGAGATCCTGGGGGTGTGCGGTGTGGAAGGGAACGGCCAGACTGAGCTCATCAACGCCATCACCGGGTTGACTCCCACAGCAGGCGGCACCGTGAGCATTTATGGGCAGGAGCTGCAGAAGTCCTCCGTCCGGAAGCGTCGGCAGCACCGCATGTCCCACATCCCGGAGGACCGGGTAACCGTAGGCGTGGCCAAGCCCTGTACCATTACGGAAAACCTGCTGATGGATCGCTACTATGAAAAGGATTTCTGCCAGCACGGAATCCTGAACTACGGAGAGATGCGGCGCCATGCCGGAGAGCTTTTCGAGAAGTTCGGCGTCTAGGTCCCCGACACAGAATATACAGTGGGCACTCTCTCCGGCGGAAATATGCAGAAGGTGATTCTGGCCCGGGAGTTGGACGTCGCGCCGGAGATCCTGGTTGCCGCCCAGCCTACCCGGGGTGTGGATATCGGTGCCATTGAGTATATCCGTCATCAGCTCGTAGCTCTCAGAGACAACGGAAAAGCCATCTTGCTCATCTCCGCCGAGCTGGAGGAGATCATGACTCTCTCCGACCGGATCATCGTAATGTATGAAGGCGAAATCGTGGGCGCTTTCCGCCCGGAAGAAACCACGGAAGAGGAGCTCGGCCTTTACATGGTGGGCGCCAGAAGAATGGAGTTGGATGTAGACACGCTATGAAAGTGAGTGAAGCTTTTTCCGGCCTGGTCCGTAACCAGAAAGCATCCTCCGCGGGAAAGACGCTGTTGCGGCAGGTGATTCTGATCCTGGTGGCCATGGTGCTCACCAGTCTGTTTCTTCTGGTCACAGGGTATGATCCCTTCATTGTTTTCAAAGCCATTTATAAAAGCATCAGTACGGATATCGGCGGCACCATACGCTGGATGATCCCCTACGGATTGATGGGTCTGGCCGTGGCGCTCACGTTCCGGATGAACCTGTTCAACATGGGTGTGGACGGGCAGCTGTATCTGGGAGCCATTGGCGCCACCTACATCTCCATGAAGATGGCGGATGCTCCCCACCTGGTAGCCGTAGTCGCCACCATCGCCTTTGCCGTAATCGCCGGCGCTTTGTTCGCCGTGATCCCGGCGGTTTTGAAGATCCGACTCAACTGCGACGAGGTCGTTGTCACCATTTTGTTGAACTATGTCGCTTACTATTTCACCGACTATCTGGTGCTTGGTCCCATGTTGGGAGATGGCACGCTTGCCACCGCCCGTTCCACCAATTACACCCCGGAGAACAGTTGGCTGACGCGGTTGAAATGGTTGGGAGATTCTAGCGCCAACACCGGACTTTTCATTATGTTGGCGGTTCTTATCGGCATTGCTTTCATTTTTTACAAGACCCGTTTTGGCTACGAGCTGAAGACATGCGGTGCCAATCCCCGATTTGCCCGTTACGGAGGCATCAACGCAGGCCGGGTGATTCTGGCGGCCATGATTATAAGCGGCGCCATCGCCGGCGCTACCGGTGCCATCGAGGTCATGGGCATCCATCACCGCTTTCCTATACGATTCAGCAACTCCATGGGGAATGACGGAGTGGTCATCGCGCTGCTGGCCAGCAACAATCCTTTCGGGATCCTTTTGACCTCGTTCTTCTTCGCGGCGCTGAAAAACGGCTCCAATATTATGCAGCGCATCGCCGATGTCCCCAGCTCTCTGGTGGATGTGGTGCGCGGCATCATTATCTTCACAGTCAGCGCCCGGTTCGGCATCTCCTGGTTTCAAAATCGCCGGAAGGCGAAGGTGGAAAAGGCTCCAGGAAAGGAGGCAGCGTAAATGAGTGTTGCTTCCCTCAATGATATCATCGCCACCTCCATCCGCATCGCCACGCCTGTGACGCTGGCAGCCCTCGGCGGCGTTTTCTGCCAGAAAGCCCATATCTTCAACATCGGTCTGGAGGGCATGATGCTGGCTGGTTCTTTTGCCGTAATCAGCGGGCAGATCCTCTTTCCCGGAAGTGTGGCAGCCGGGCTGATTTTTGCCGCTTTGGCCGGGCTTTTGTTGTCGGCGCTGTTTGCTCTGGCTGTGCTGAAGTTCGACACCAACCAGATTATTACCGGCATCGGCATCAACCTGTTGAGCCTTGGCCTCACCTCTTTCCTGCTGCGGGCCGTTTATCACACGCAGGGCACTCTTCGGGCCGATATTATGACCAAAATTCCCACGGTTCGCATTCCTTTTCTACAGGGCGTGCCCATTCTCGGCGGGATTTTCGGGGAGCAGAATCTGTTGACCTATATTGCCTTTGTCATGGTAATCATCACAGCTTTGCTGCTGTATAAGACGCCCTTCGGCGTTGCAGCCTGCGCTATCGGCGAGCTGCCAGAGTGCGCCGCCACTGCGGGCATCAAGCCAAAGAAGATCGGGCTGTTGGCCATACTCTGGTCCGGCCTTCTGTGCGGGGTGGCAGGTACCTATCTGTCCACCGTGTCCGTCTCCGGCTTTACCGAGGACATGGTCCAAGGCCGGGGGTTCACCGCTTTTTCCGCTCTGATCTTCGGCAACGGGAACCCGTTCGTCACCTGGGCTGTGAGCATCCTCTTCGGCTTCGCCGATGCCCTGGGAATCCGAGTGGAACTGCAAAGCAGCGGCTTCCCCTCTTCCATCATCAAAATGTTCCCCTATATCCTGTCGGTCGCAGCACTGGCAGCGAGTTGCTATGCCCGGGAAACCGCCCGGAAACGGAAGAAGACCAAATAACAGGAGGAATCACACATGGCATCTGAACTGACTCCGGAGATCATCCGGGAGCTTTATCACATGGTCCCACTGGATCGGGAAGGCGGCGTATTCTGTCAGACCTATATCAGTGACGAAATCCTGCCCGAGGCAGTCATTCCCGGCCGTCGGGGAGATCATACCATCTGCTCTGCAATTCTGTTCCTTCTCAGCGGCGACTGTTTTTCCCGGATGCACCGACTGCCTACGGAAGAGATTTTTCATTTTTACATGGGCGATCCGGTAGAGATGCTGCAGCTGTACCCGGATGGTACCGGAGAGATACACCGCATGGGCCAGGATATCCTTCATGGGGAAGAACTCCAGCTCACGGTGCGCCGGGGAACCTGGCAGGGGACTCGGCTGGTGCCTGGGGGCAAATGGGCTCTGCTGGGCACCTCCATGGCCCCCGGGATGGAACGTTGGGACTATGAAGACGGAAACAAGGAAGACCTTCAGCGTCAGTATCCCCAGTTCCGGGAGCTGCTGGAGCATCTGGCCGGCGAGGCAATTTACGGCTGAGCAGGGCGATAGGTCCGAACACAGGAGAACGGTATGAACGCATTGGAACTGGATACGGTCCGTCTCTCGGCGGACCGGAGCTGTCTGGAGATCCTGGACCAGACGCTGCTGCCCGGCACGGTCAAGGTGCGGAAGCTGAGCCGGCTGGAGGACATTTGGGAGGCCATCCGCGTCCTGCGGGTCCGGGGGGCCCCGGCCATCGGGGTCTGCGCCGGGTACGCCATGGCCCTGGCCGCCTCCCGGCTGCCGGACACGGACTATGACGCCTTCCTCGCCGCCTTCCGGGAACAGAAGGCGTACCTCGCGTCCGCCCGGCCCACGGCGGTCAATCTGTTCTGGGCCCTGGATCGGATGGAGCGGGTGGTGACGTCCGCGCCGGACGCCCCCCTGGCGGAGCTGCGGGAGCGGCTGTTTGCCGAGGCCCAGCGCATCCGGGATGAGGACGTGGCCATCAGCCGGAGCATCGGACGCATCGGCTTCGGGCTGCTCCGTCACGGGGACGGGATCCTCACCCACTGCAACGCGGGCACCCTGGCCACCGCCAAATACGGCACCGCCACCGCCCCGCTGTATGTGGCGCTGGAGAACGGCTGGCACGACCTGCGGGTCTACTGCGACGAGACCCGGCCCCTGCTCCAGGGCGCCCGGCTCACCGCCTTTGAGCTCCACAGCGCCGGGATCGACACCACCCTCATCTGCGACGGCATGGCCTCCATCACCATGCAGCGGGGGCTGGTGAACATCGTGTTCGTGGGCTGCGACCGGGTGGCCCGGAACGGGGACGCGGCCAACAAGATCGGCACCTCCGGCGTGGCCATCCTGGCCCGATACTACGGCATCCCCTTTTACGTGTGCGCCCCCAGCTCCACCATCGACATGTCCATCGCCCACGGCGGCGAGATCCCCATCGAGGAGCGGCCGCCGGAGGAGGTCACGGAGATGTGGTACCGGGAGCGGATGGCCCCGGAGGGCGTCAAGGTGTGCAATCCCGCCTTCGACGTCACCGACCACAGCCTGATCACCGGGATCATCACGGAAAAAGGGCTGTGCACCGCCCCCTATGAGGACGCGTTCCGCGCCCTGGGGATCGGAAGGGAGGAGGTCTGATCATGTCGGAATGGAAGCGGGCCGTGATCGCCGCGGGAAAACGGATGCTCGCCGAGGGCGTCACCATCGGCGCCTGGGGCAACATCTCCGTCCGGGACGAGGCCGGCCGGGTCTGTATCACCCCCAGCGGCATGGCCTACGGCACGCTGACGGAGGACGACATCGTGGTCCTCGCCCCGGACGGGACGCGGCTGGAAGGAGAGCGAAAGCCCTCCATCGAGACCGGTCTGCATCTGGCCGTCTACGCCGCCCGGCCGGACTGCCGGGCCATCGTCCATACCCACCCTGTCTATTCCACCGCGTTCTCCGCCATGGGCGAGGACATCCCTCTGTTCCTGGACGAGGCCGCCCAGCAGCTGGGGGACACGGTTCGCACGGCGGAGTACGCCCTCCCCGGCACGCCGGAGCTGGCGGAGAACTGCGTCCGGGCCCTGGGGCCGCGGAGCATGGCCTGCCTGCTCCGGTCCCACGGCGCGGTGTGCCTGGGGGAAACGCTGGATCAGGCGTTCCTGGTCTCCCAGGTGCTGGAGTCCACCGCCCGGATCTATGGTCTGATCCGGTCCATGGGCGGCGCGTTCCTTCCCCTCTCCCAAGAGGACATCCGGGCCATGCAGGAGTTCGTGAAAAACGAATACGGCCAGCGATAGTCGTGCACGACAGGGGCGGGGGGGG
>JAFRDL010000020.1 GCA_017411265.1 Oscillospiraceae bacterium
CGCCCGCCGCCACCACGGAGGCCACCACGCTGCCGCTGCTCATCGCCGGCGGAGAGTATGCGGTGGTCACCCGGGGCATGCTGGCGGAATCCCTGTGGATGCTCTGCGGCCGCCCTGCGGCCAACGCGGTGATGCCCTTCGCCGACCTCCCGCTGGACTCCGGACGGAGACAGGCCGTCTCCTGGGCCGCCGGCACCGGGATCATCCAACCCCTGAACAGCGCCACCTTCGGCGTGGATATGCCTGTGACCCGTGAACAGGTGACCGTTGTGCTCCAGCGCTTCGCCTCCCTCTCCGGGGCGGACATCGGCGCCGCCGGGGATCTGAGCCAGTGGGGCGACGGAGACGCGGTGAGCGCCTGGGCCCAGCAGTCCGTGATCTGGGCGCTGCGCACCGGCACTCTCGTCCCCCGTTCCGACGGCCGTCTGGCCCCCGGGGAGAACGCTCTGTGCGGAGAGGTCACCGGGATGATCTTCCGGCTGGAGCAGCAGTTCTGAGAGCCGGCAAAGAGACAGCAAACGCCCGCGTGGACGACGCGGGCGTTTTTTATGGAAAGGAGGATCCCATGCCTGTGGATGAACGGGGGGAACCCCTGGAGATCGAGCGGAAATACCTGATCCGCCGCCCGGACCAGGCGGTGCTGGAGCGCCATGCCGTCCGTCGGCTGGAGATCACCCAGGTGTACCTCACCCGGGGCCCGGAGGGAGAGAGCCGCCGGATCCGCCGTGCCCGCAGCGACGGGGCGGAGAAGCTGTACTACACGGAGAAGCTGCACCGCACGGGCCTTGTCCGGGTAGAAAGGGAGCGGGAGGTGACGCCGGAGGAGTACGCGTCCCTTCTGGCCCGGGCGGACGGGAAGCGCCGCCCCATCGAGAAGGAGCGCTGGTGCGTGCCCTGGGCGGGGCACACGCTGGAGATCGACCTCTTCCCCTTCTGGGAGGACCGGGCGTACTGCGAGATCGAGCTGCAAAGCCCGGAGGACGACGTGCCGCTGCCCGACTGGCTGACGGTGATCCGGGAGGTCACCGACGACCCGCGCTATACCCACAGCGCCCTGGCCCTGGAGATCCCCACGGATCCCATTTGAATTTCCGGGAAAGGTATGATATAGTAAACGGCAGAGAGATCACCCCGGAGGAGGGCGGACGATGTTATTCGAAATTCCCAGCCTGTGGTACGGGCTTCTGGGCTTCGGCTCCATCCTGCTCTATGACATCAACAACGTGAACCACAACAACGACCGGCTCCAGTCCCTGTACGGCGTGGGCGGCGGTCTGATCGGCCTGGCCGTCCTGGACCAGATCAACCAGGGGGTCCAGAAGGGGAGCTCCACGCCCCTGTGGCTGCGGATCGTGTTCGGCGTGCTGGCGGCGGTGTTTTTCGTGCTGCTGGTGTACGCCACCCTGTTCGCCGGCAAGCGCACCCGCTGGGGCCGTCAGGCGGAAAAGACCCGCTGGTGGGAAAAGGACCTGGCGGACCGGGGGCTGTTCGCCCTGTGCCGCCACCCGGCGGTGTGGCTGATGCTGCTGATGAACCTGTGTCTCATGGGCGCGGTGGAATTCGACTATCTGGTGGTCATCCTCTTCAACACCGCCGGGCTGCTGCTGGCCTTTTACGAGGACCGGTACGTGTTCCCGGAGCTGATGAAGGGATACGAGAATTACAGGAAGACCACCCCCTTCCTGCTGCCCACCGGGGACAGCATCCGGCGCTGCCGGGAAACCTGGAAGAAAAACAAGGAGAAGTAAGGAACCATGCATGACGAGCTGACCAGGATCGATATTCAGAAGATGGAGGAGGAGCTGACGTACCGGGAGACCGTGCTTATGCCCCAGATCCTGGAGGATGTGAAGGTGGCCCGGAGCTTCGGGGACCTGAGTGAGAATTTTGAGTACAAGGCGGCCAAGGCGGAGCAGCGCAAAAACATGAGCCGCATCCGCTATCTCAAGCAGATGCTGGCCTCCGCCGTGGTGATCGAGACCGTGTCCGCCGGGGACGTGGTCGGCCTCTTCGACCGGGTGACGCTGTATATGGAGGATGACCAGGAGGAGATGACCGTCCGCTTCGTCACCACCCTGCGGCAGAACGCCCTGGAGGGACTGATCAGCAAGGAATCCCCCCTGGGCCGGGCGGCCCTGGGCAAACGGGTCGGGGACCGGGCGTATGTGAAGGTCAGCGAGGAATACGGCTATTGGGTGGAGATCCGCTCCATCGAAAAGGGCCAGGACGACGAGTCCCTGGAGATCAGCGCATACTGAACAGACAACGAAAGGGTCCCTGCGGGGACGGAAGGAGTTAATATGGCGACTTTGGTTATCATGGCGGCCGGGCTCGCTTCCCGCTACGGGAGCGCCAAGCAGATCGAGAAGGTGGGCCCCGCCGGGGAGATCCTGATGGAGTATACCATCTACGACGCCCGGAAAGCGGGCTTCGACCGCTTTGTCATCGTGCTGCCGCCCGGCATGCTGGAGGATTTCAAGGAGGTCTGCGGCAACCGCCTGGAGAAAAAGGTGCAGGTGGAATACGCCTTTCAGAGCTATGATTCCCTGCCCGCCTGGTATAAGGTGCCCGAGGGCCGCACCAAGCCCTACGGGACCGTTCCCGCGGTGCTCGGCGGCAAAGACCGGATCCACGACCGCTTCGCCGTGGTGAACGCGGACGACTTCTACGGCCCCGGCGCCTACACCCTCATGTACGAGACCCTCCAGAGCCTGCCCGAGGAGGGCGTGGGGTGCATGGTGGCCTACAAGCTGAAGAACACCGTCAGCGACTTCGGCACCGTGACCCGGGGCGTGTGCACCCTGGAGGGCGGGAAAATGACCGCCGTGGAGGAGACCTACAAGATCGGCAAGGCGGCCGACGGCTCCATCCGCTCCTTTTACACCTCCGACGAGGGTGTGGAGCTGGATATCGAGTCCGCCGTGTCCATGAACTTCTGGGGCTTCACCCCCTGGGCGCTGAAGGAGATGGACGCCTACTTTGAAGCGTTCCTCCGCGCCCCCACCGGCGGGGAGCTCAAAAGCGAGTGCCTGCTGCCCACCATGGTGGACGACATGATCCGGGCCGGCAAGCTCATCGTGGAGGCCCGCACCACCGACGAGACGTGGTTCGGCATGACCTACAAGGAGGACCGGGCCAGCACCGCGGCGGCGCTGCGGAAGCTCACCGATCAGGGCGTGTATCCATATAAGCTGTTTTGATCGGCTGCCTCGCAGAGTTCGCCGCAACAGCGGCGAAAAGAGGATAAATCATTTTCACCGGCGACATGTGCGGCGGTGAAAATACATATCGGCCCGCGAGTGCGCGGTGCCGGGCCGCAGAAATCAAAAGGGATCCGCATCGCTTAACGATGCGGATCCCTTTTGAATGAACAGAGAGCCGGTGAAACCGGCTCTCTGTTCAGGTCATGCGACCCAGGCGGGGGTCCAGTAATGGTTGCTGTAGATGTCGGTGAGACGGTAGGTAACGCTCACGTCCTCGTCCAGGTGAGAGTAGGCGACCTCCAGGCCGCCCCGCTCCACGACGATGGGACTGCCCAGCTTGTAGGTGCTCTGGTAAGAGCCGTCGTAGCCGTAGTAGTCGCACAGGAACTGGATCTGGTCGCCGGGCTGGATGGTCAGGTCACCCTTGGCAAGGGTGGAGGTGTCGTCCTCGTACATGGGCCGGGCCCCGGTGATCACGCCGTAGGGGTTCTCGTCGTCGAAGATCACTTCCAGGTCCACCAGATGCGTCACGCTCTGGGGGGCGTCGGAGCCGTTCCCCACGGTCCCGTCCAGGGCTTTCAGACCGGAGGAGCTGTTCACGGAGGAGAGCAGCGCGGAGGAGGAGGTGAGCAGGGCGGGGATCCGGCCCCGGACCAGATAGCCCTCGTCGTCATCGGTGACGGAGAGCATGTAATAAGCCACGGGGGCGCCGTTCACGGTCATCCATTTGCCGGAGTAGTTCATCACCAGGTCGTTGCCGTCGAACTCGAAGTCCACGTTGTCCAGACCCATGTCGATGAAGCCCTCGCCGTCGTCCACAAAGACGTTCAAAGCCACATCCTGGATGAGATCCCACTGCTCGCCGGTGAGGGAGAGGATCCGGGCTCCGTCGTTCCGGACGGTGACGAAGATGTCGCCCGGGTCGATGTAGTTCTCGGCCACGTAGCTTGCCGCCCGGTCCATGGTGTCGGCGTCGGCCCAGTCGGGCAGGCTCCGGCCGCCGGCAAAGGCGCCCAGAAGCTGCATCAGCATGGCCGGGTCGATGGACGCACCCGCGGAGGTATTGCCGCCGGTACCGGTGTAGCCGCCCAGCAGGGAACCCAGGGGCGAGGCGCCGTAGGACCCGCCGTAGCTGCCGTAAGAGCTGCCGGAGGAACTGCCGGAGCTTCCGCCCAGATAGGCGCCCAGCAGGGAGCCCAGATCCAGACCGCCGGAGGTGTAGCCGGAGCCGTAGGACGACCCGCCGTAGGTGCCGGCGGCGGCGCTGAGCTGTCCGCTGGAGGCCAGGGAGGCGAAGGAGGAGATGCACTTGGTGTAGGCCTCGTCCATGCCCACCTGCTGATAGGTGGAGACGGCGGTCTTCACGGTCTTCATGGTCTCATAGGGGAAGAAGATGGACAGACCGTAGGCGTGGGAAATGTTGGTGTTGTTGTACTTCACACAGCTCCGGACCGCCTGGGACAGGGCCTGGGCCTCCGCGGTGCCGATCCGGTTGGCGAAGTCCACCAGGTCGATCTGGTTGATGCGGCTGCTCTGGGCGAACTGCCGGGCGCTGGCCCGGGCGTTGGAGACCGTGGCGTAGCTGTTGGAGCTGATGAGCTGCGTGGTGGAGAGGGAGAAGTCCCGGAAAGCGGCGGGCACCGCGCCGGAGAGATCGGCCAGGTCGGTGAGAGACAGGCCCACCTTGGCGCTGGCGGAGGCGCCGGTGCTGGTCCGGACGAAGTCGTCGATCAGGAGCTTCGCCAGACTCTCCGTGTCCACGGAGGTGTTTTTGGAGAGGGCGGTGAGCCAGTTGGTGTAGTACCAGCCGGTGCCGGGCTCCGTCTCCTCGGAGGCGATCAGGTAGTCCGCGTAGGGCTCGCAGACCAGGGCGGTCTCCAGCGTGGCCATCAGGCAGGCGTCGAAGCCGATCCAGTCGAAGGTGCAGTCGGCGTCCTTCAGCGCGGTGGAGATCTCCGCCAGGTCCATGGCGCCGGCGCTCTTGTAGAGCTCGTCATAGCCGTAGCCGGAGATGGAGCCGCCGCCGTGATCCCAGAAGATCAGGATGTTCCGGTCCGCGGGGTAATTCGTCCGGCAGAACTGGATGAACTCGGTGAGGGTGGCGGGCTGGACCATGGGCTTGGAGCCCATGTTGTCCTTCAAAAGCCGGACGCCGCCGGACTCCACCTTGTAGATCTGGTTGGTGGAGTTGGAGACGATCCGGTTTTTCCACATCTTGCAGCCGCCGGTCTCCACGATCACGTTCACGTTGCTGCCGATGTTGGCGCTGGCCATCTCCTGCAGGTCGCTGGTAGCCATGCCGTAGTTGGACTCCAGATCCGTGCCGCACATGAACACCATGACGGTGACGGTGTCCTTCCCGTTCCCCAGCGGCACATACCGCTTGGCCCGGGCCTCGGTGCCGGCCGAGACGGGAGCCTGGGTGGGCGCCGCGGTGACGGCGGGCGCCTGGGTCGGCTCGGCGGTGGGCGCCGCCGTGGGGGCGGCGGTGACCGGGACGGTCTGCTGGGTGCCGGCCTGGGGCTGGGTGTAGCTCTGAGAGGAATTGCCGCAGCTCCGGGTCAGCAGGAAGAGGATCGCCACGACCAGGATGATGAGCAGCAGCTTGTTGTTCCCCAGAAGGGAGGAGGAACGCCGGTAGGAGGAGCTGCTGCCGGAACCGGCGGGGCGCTGGTAAGAGGTCTTGTTGGAGCCGCCGGAGGACGGCGGGGTCTGGGGAGGACATCCGCCGGATCCCACGGGACCGTGGCCGGTCTCCACCTTGTCGGTCTTATTGACGTTTACCGACTGGCCGGATTCTTTCTTTTGATGTGCGCGGGGCCTTTTCTCGGTATCCATGTTACAGCCTCTTTTCGGAGATCACTTGCCGCTGTCGCCCAGGAGATTGAACAGGGCGTCCATCAGACCGCCGCCGGAGGACTGGGTGGTCTGCTGCTGCGTGGAGCCGCCCATCAGGTTGAGCAGGGAGCCGAGGTTCGCGGCCTGGGCCTGCTGAGTTTGCTGCGGCTGGGAGGAGCCGCCCATCAGGTTGAGCAGGGAGCCCATGGAGTTGGCCTGGGAGTACTGGGGCTGGGAGCTGCCGCCCAGGAGGGAGCCCAGCAGGGAGGCGGTGTTGTTGGTGGCGTAGGTGGGCTGAGAGGCGCCCAGCATGCTGCCCAGCAGGGAGCTGGTCAGACTCTGCTGCTGCACGGGCTGGGGGCTGCCGCCCAGGAGGGAGCCCAGCAGGCCCAGACCGCCGGAGGGCTGCTGCATGCCGCCGCCCAGCAGGGAGCCCAGCAGGGAGGTGGTGCTGTTCTGGCTGGAGTTGTTGTTGCTCAGCAGGTACTTGAGGATGAAGGGCGCCGCCAGCATCAGGATGGTGCCGGTCTTGCCCCGCTCCACGCCGGAGGCTTTGGCCGCGGCCTCGGTGACGGCGTCCTTGTCGTCGCCCATCAGGCTCACCAGCTCGCCCTCGGTGGTCTTGCCGCGGGTGGGCTGGGCGTTGCCGCCGTTGGGGATGGTGTTCAGGACCTTTTTCACATCGTCGGCTTCGATGCCGGCCTCTTTGGCGTCCGCCAGGATGGCGTCCAGGGTCTTCTTGTCAAACAGATCGATGAATTCCATTTTTGTCTCCTTCTCCCTTGCGGGGCGGTATTTTTTCGTTTACGCCGCTATTGTACTCTAAAGCACTGAATTTTTCAATAATTTATATTGTGTATGAAAGATTATTGCACCACAATTTATTGTATTTTCGGAAGAAGTCTGCTATAATAGGCGCAACTTGAACCGTATCCGGAGAGGGATACCGTAGAAGGAGGAATAATAATGGCAGAAGATAAGAAACCCGCGGAGAAGAAACCGGCTGCTCCGGCGGAAAAGAGAAAACCCACCGCGGCGGACCTGAAGGCGGCGGCGGCCCAGCTGGAAGAGCAGGAAACCGGCGTTCGGAAGAATACGCTGATCCTGCGCATCATCGCCTTTGTGCTGTGGGCGCTGGCGGCGGTGGCCATGTATCTGCCCCAGATCGGCGATACCAACCTGCCCTTCGGCGCGGTCCGCATGATCTTCATGAATCACATCACGGAGGGCATCGTCGACATCGTGGTGGCCGGCGTTCTGTGCGTGATCGCCGCCCGGCTGTGGGTGAGGGCCAACCACATCCACCCCACCAAGTCCCACAGCCCCGTGATCCAGTTCATCTGGAACCAGCTGGGCGTGATCCTGGCGGGCGTTATCTTCGCGCCGCTGGTCATCATCCTGCTCCAGAAGAACGACAAGCTGGACGAGAAGACGAAGAAGCTCCTGACCGCCGTGCTGGCGGTGGTGTTCCTGGCGGCGGCCGCCGGCTCGGCCGACTACCATCCCACCACCCAGGACAAGGTGGACGAGGTGCTGGCGGAGGCCGCCGAGGACGGCTTCGGCATCCACTCCGATTCCACGGTCTACGTCACCAAGTACGGCTATAAGCACCACTACTACGAAGACTGCCAGGCGCTGAAGAATTCCAACACCGTCGAGGCTGTCACCCTGCAGGAGGCGGTGGAGGGCCACCACTCCGACGTCTGCTCCTTCTGCGCCAAGCGCGCGGCCGAGGCGAGCGGCGTCATTGAAGGGACCGACACGATCCAGGACGCCCTGGAGGCCGCCGTCGAACCAGCGGCGTAACGCCGCCCATCGAAAAAGCACCGCATCCCACGGATGCGGTGCTTTTTTTGTTTTGCATATCAGCCCAGCAGCCAGGCGCCCAGGCGGCCGACCACCGCCAGCACCAGCATCTCCCAGGAGGCGGCGTACAGAAGCTTGTGGGAGCGGCGGATATCCTCCGGCTCGATGGGACGCAGGTCGTCGCCGATGGTGGGCTTTTTGTGGAGATGACCGAAGTACACCGCGTCCCCGGCCAGCCGGAGCCGGAGGGCCCCCGCCGCGGCGCTCTCGGTCTGGGCGGAGTTGGGGCTGGCGTGGTTGCGCCGGTCCCGGCGCCAGATCCGCCAGGCGTTGGCCGCGTCCAGCCGGCAGAACCGGGCGCCCAGGATCATCAGCAGCGCCGCCAGCCGGGCGGGAACGTAGTTCACCACGTCGTCCAGGATGGCCGCCGTCCGGCCGAAATCCAGATACCGGTCGTTTTTGTACCCGATCATGGAATCCTGGGTGTTCACGGATTTATAAAAGCACCCGCCGGCGGGCCCCAGAAGGGCCATATAGAACAGGGGGGCGATGACGCCGTCGGAGGTGTTCTCCGCCACGGTCTCCACCGCCGCCCGGGCCACGCCCGCGGCGTCCAGCACGTCGGTGTCCCGGCCCACGATCCGGCCCACCATCTCCCGGGCTTTGGGGAGATCCCCCGCCTCCAGAGGGACGCGGACCAGATCGCTCTCGTCCCGGAGGCTCCGGGCCGCCAGGCACTGCCAGCACAGCACGGCGCCCAGGACCAGCCGCAGCCAGGGGCTGACCAGCCCCGCCAGCCACAGCAGCAGCGCCGGGACCGCCGTGCCGACGAGCACCGTGACCGCCGTGAGGATCGCGCCGCCCAGGCGCCGGTTCTTCATGGGATACAGGCGCTTTTCCAGCGCAGAGATCAGCGCGCCGTACAGCCGCACCAGATGGGGCCAACCCTGGGGGTCCCCCACCAGGGCGTCCAGCAGGAAGCCAAGAACGACGGCCCCCGTATTCCACAGGATCAGTTCACGCATGGTATGCCTCCTCCCGGCGGGATGGGACGATTATAAAATCACCTCCCGAAGCTTGTCAAGCGGGGAGAGGTCCGTATGTTTCGGCGTTTTTCCGCGCGGATCATGTACGCCGGCATTCTTCCCTTTCTTCCGGTTGACATCCCCCGGACGGGATGTTATAATCAATGCAACAAAAGGATCGGGCATGGAAGCGGGTGAAATTCCCGCGCAAGGCCGTTGCTGTGATTCGCGTATGGCCGGAGCAGATGCCACTGGGATGACCGGGAAGGCGCTCCGTCCGGCAGCCGTTGGGCTGCGGCGCGATCAGTCAGAATACTTGCCCCTCCCGTCAGCCGCCGTCGGGCGGCGACATTCAGCTCTGCGGACCTCCGGAGCGAAGGATGGGCAATGGGCCATACCCATGGGGGATTGGGATTGCCGCCGTTCGCGAGCTGTTCGCGGACGGCGTTTTTGTTTTCTCCGGCGTTTCAACAAGGCTTTCGTGTTCTTTCCTTTCTCCTCGCCCGGTACTGGCGGCGGGCGGCCCCATATCCTCCCGCCCCAGTGCTTTGGCGAAAGGAAAAACGTGTTTTCCATCCCGGGAACGGGAATCAATATTTGAAAAAAGAAGGAAGATCGGAATGAAGAAAATGCGCAAGATCCTCTCCGTGGCGCTGGCTCTGCTGCTGGTCGTATCTCTCGGTACCATCCAGGCGCTGGCGACCGACGACGAGGACGCCGCGGCAGCGGTGGACGAACTGATCGGAGCGATCCAGATCCAGGAGTGGACGGACGACACGCCGGAGATGTGCGCGGCGGCCAAGGAGGCCTGGGACGCGCTGACTCCGGAGCAGCAGGAGCTGGTGGAAGAGGCGGATTACTTCGGCCGTGACACCGGCGACGCCGCGGAGGACGATCCCCGGAACGCCGACGAGATCGGCGAGAACGAGCTGCTGGTGGTGAGCTTCGGCACCTCCTTCAACGAGAGCCGGGCTCTGGACATCAAGGGCATCGAGGACGCGCTGGCGGAAGCCTATCCCGACTGGAGCGTGCGGCGTGCCTTTACGGCCCAGATCATCATCAACCATGTGCTGGCCCGCGACGGCGAGACGATCGACAACGTGGAGCAGGCGCTGGAGCGCGCGGTGGCCAACGGGGTGAAGAACCTGGTGATCCAGCCGACGCACCTGATGCACGGCGCGGAGTACGACGAGCTGGCGGAGGCCGTGGCGGCGTACGAGGGCGAATTTGAGAGCGTTCGGATCGCGGAGCCTCTGCTGGGCGAAGTGGGCGAGAACGCGGAAGACATCAACGAGGACAAGGCGGCGGTCGCGGAGGCGGTCGTGGCGGCGGCTCTGAAGGACGGCAAGTACCGGAGCCTGGAGCAGGCGGCGAAGCAGGGCGTGGCGTTTGTGTTCATGGGCCACGGCACCTCTCACACGGCGAAGATCTCCTACAGCCAGATGCAGGCGCAGATGGCGGCGCTGGGCTATGAGAACGTGTTCATCGGGACGGTGGAAGGCGAGCCGGAGGAGACGGCCTGCGAGGCGGTCATCGCGGCGGTGGCCGAAGCCGGATACAGCACGGTGGTGCTGCGTCCCCTGATGGTGGTGGCGGGCGACCATGCCAACAACGACATGGCGGATCCCGACGATCCGGAGTCCTGGTACAGCATGTTCGTCGACAGCGGCGAATTCAAGAAGGTCATCCCGCAGATCGCGGGCCTGGGCCGGATCCCCGAGATCCAGGAAATGTACGTGGCCCACGCCGGCGCCGTGCTGGAAGCGGCTGAAAACGCGGCCTGATATGAAGAAAAAAGGATCCCTTCTCCTGGTTCTGGCGCTGTGTCTGGCTCTGCTGAGCGGATGCGGCAGCCAGCCGGAGACGGCCCCCCCGGAAGCCCCGGCCGTTTCGGAAGCGCCGACGGTTTCGGAAGCGCCGGCCGCGGAGGAAACCCCCGCCTCGCCGGAGGCGGAGGCCGCGCCGGATCAGCCGGAGGGTGCTCTTCCCGACGGTGTGTATTCCGCAAAGTTTGAAAGCGACAGCTCCATGTTTCATGTCAATGAGGCCATGGAGGGCCGGGGCGTCCTGACGGTGGAAAACGGGGAAATGGTGATCCATGTTTCCCTGCAGTCCAAAAAGGTCACAAATCTTTATCCCGGCCTGGCGAAGGATGCGAAGAAAGAGGGCGCCGTTCTGCTGGAGCCCACCCTGGACACCGTCACCTATAAGGACGGGATGACGGATGAGGTTTACGGCTTCGATATCCCGGTCCCGGGAATCGACGAGGAATTCGACTGTGCGCTGATCGGCAATCACGGCAACTGGTACGACCACAAGGTCGTGGTATCCGATCCCATCCCGTTGGAAAACTGAAGTACATATCCCACCTGCCGACCGGGGAGAGCGAAGGGGTTTCGGACAGCCCTTCGCGGTCCCTCGGCCCGGCATCCCGCCCGCGGCGGCCATCGCGGGCGGACCATCGGTCAGTCGATCGCTGCGGCCACAGCGTCGGTGTGACCGGACATAGCAGCGGCCGCCGCTCCCTCGGGAGCGGCGGCTTTCGCTTCCTCTGGGAACCGCTTCGCTGGGTTCCCGGAGGAGAGAGATGCGGCCCGCTGCATCGCACTCCATGTGCTGTGCACATTTCGCACGGTTGCGGGCCGAGAAGTGTTTTCCCCGCCGCACATGGCACCGGAGAAAACGATCCTGTTTTTTTGCCGCTGCGGCGGCAAACTCTGCGAGGCGCGGCTGCGCCGTGGGGATCCTCTCCATGCTTTTGAAGAAGTTCCCCTCGGAACGGTCACCCCATGCGGGTAAGGACTCTCCTCTGGGAACAGGGCGGGCGGACAGCGATCATTGGCCCATCCGCGCCTCCAGCCGCCGGGCCAGCGCTTCGAAGCGGCGGGCGGTATCCGGACTGTCGGACTCGATGCACACCGCCTCCCGGTCCGGACAGGGCGCGATGTGGATGCCGCCGGGGACCCGGGAGAGGGAGATCCCGTCCCGAAGGTCCGCCCCGGCCTCCATCAGACCGGCGGTGAGCTCCCGCATGAGCCGGGCCCGGCGGGGGGAGGGACAGTAGATCCGGCAGGCGTACCGCACCGGCGGGGGCGCCGGCGTCTCTTCCGGCGGCGGCGCGTCCGCCGCGGGCAGGCGGAGTTGACCCTCCCAGGCGTCCAGATTGGCCCGGTAATAGGAGCCGGGGTCCCCGATGTCCCGCCAGTAGCCCTCCAGGATCGCTCCCCGGATCCGGCGGCCCGCCTCCAGCAGACGGGGGAAGAGGTCCAGGGCGAAGTCGAAGGGGACGTCCTCCGGAACGAAGTCCATCACCTCCGGCCGGAGGATGTAGATCCCGGTGTTCACCAGATCCGTCACCACCCGCTCCCAGGAGGGCTTCTCGATGATGCTGCGGACAAAGCCCCGACTGTCCGTCACCGCCAGGCCGTAGGGCAGGGGGGCCTCGTGGGGGTAGAGGGCCATGGTGGCCGCCGCCCGGCTCTCCCGGTGGATCCGCCAGAGACGGCGCAGGTCGAAGTCGCAGGCGGCGTCGGCGCTGATCACCAGGAAGGGCTCCCCCTGCCAGAAGGGGGCGCAGTTTTTCACGGCCCCCGCCGTACCCAGCGGATGGGACTCGGTCCGGTATTCCATGTGTACGCCGTACCGGCTCCCGTCCCCGAAATGGCGCCGGATGGCGTCCGGCATGTGGCCGAGAGCGCAGCACAGCTCCGTGAAGCCGCACTCGGCCAGATGGCGGACGATGTGTTCCATTACCGGGCGGCCCAGAAGCTCGGCCATGGGCTTGGGGACCTTTCCGTGGGTCACCGGGGCCAGACGGGTGCCCCTGCCTCCGGCCAGTATCACCGCTTTCATTCCGATCGATGCTCCTTTTTCTGTTTCTCTGGGGCCAGTTTCTGCGAAATCGGGATAAAATATTCCCGGCCCCGGGAACACAGGGGAAAAATGGAAAGAAAGCTCTCGCTTTTCCGCCGGAAATGTGATATGATCACTCTGTATCTGTGTGCTCTGCACAGCCGGGAGAGTGAATGGGCCGTGAACAGCCATAAACTGAAGAAATTTACGGAGCCGGGCGCCGTCATGTTCCTCGTGTTCATGGTGCTCTTTGCCGTGGCCAGCTTCTTCTTTGAGCCGCGGCTGGCCTACGCCGAAGCCGGGGTGATCGTGGCGCTGGTGATCTATTCCCTGATCCGCAACCGGAAGCGCCGGAAGGAGCTCCAGGCTTTCGTGGAATCCGTGACCTACAACGCGGAGTCCGCCACCAACAACACGCTGATCCACTTCCCCCTTCCCATGGCCGTGTTCCGCCTGGCGGACAGCGGCGTGGTGTGGGGCAACCAGCCCTTCTGGGCCATGTGCGGGCGCACCGGCCCGGCCCTGGACGCCAAGCTCACCGGCCTGGTGCCCCACTTCAGCAGCAAGTGGCTGATGGAGGGCAAAAACCGGATGGCCGATCTGCTGGAGGTGGCCGGGAGAAAATACCAGGTGAACGGCAACATGGTCCGCTCCGGCACCACGGAGGAGACCTACGAATTCATGGGCATCACCTACTGGGTGGACGTGACGGAGTACGATCAGGTGCGTCAGGAGTACCTGGACTCCCGGCCCATCGTCATGATCATCCTGGTGGACAATTACGACGAGATGATGAAGCCCATCAACGACCGGCAGCGCACGGAGCTCCGGGGCGCGCTGGACCTGGCCATGGAGAAGTGGTGCGACGGCCGGGGGGGCATCCTCCGGCGGATCGACCGGGACCGGTACCTGTTCATCTTTGAAAAACGGCATCTGGACCAGATCGTCAAGGACCGCTTCACCCTGGTGGAGGGGATCCGTTCCGTGGTGAGCCCCACAGGCATCCACGCCACGGTGAGCATCGGCGTGGGGCTGGACGGCACCGGATACGAGGAGGACTACTCCTACGCCTCCCTGGCCGCGGACATGGCCCTGTCCCGGGGCGGCGACCAGGCGGTGGTGAAAAACAAATACAACTTCGAATTCTTCGGCGGCCGGGGCGGCGAGGTGGAGACCCGCACCAAGGTGAAGTCCCGGGTGATGGCGAACTCCCTCTCCCGGCTCATCGACGACGCCTCCCAGGTGTTCGTCATGGGCCACCGGTACGCGGACCTGGACGCGGTGGGGGCGGCGGCGGGCGTCTGCTGCATCGCCCGGACCAAGGGCAGACCCTCCCGGATCGTGATCGACGAGGAGCACAGCGCCTCCGGGCCGCTGCTGGAGCGGCTGCGGCAGGACGAGTACTACAAGGACGCCTTCATCTCCCCCCAGGAGGCCATCCTCCGGGCGGACGAAAAGACCCTTCTCGTGGTGGTGGACACCCACCGCCCCGAGCAGGTGGAGGACGAAAACCTGCTGGTGGCCTGCGCCAACCGGCTGGCGGTGATCGACCACCACCGGCGGGCGGCCACCTATATCGAAAATCCCACCCTGTCTCTGTACGAGCCCAACGCCTCCTCCGCCTGCGAGCTGGTGACGGAGGTGATGGAGGAGCTGGTGGAGCAGGACAAGATCCTCCCCGCGGAGGCCGACGCCATGCTCGCCGGCATCGTACTGGACACCAAGAACTTCTCGCTCCGCACCGGGGATCGCACCTTTGACGCGGCGGCCTTTCTCCGGCGCGCGGGGGCGGACCCCGTCCGGGTGAAGCGCCTCTTCCAGAACGACATGGAGGAGACGAAGGAGCGTTATGAGATCATGAAGGAAGCCCGGATCTACAAGGGCATCGCCCTGGCGGCGGCCCGGGAGACCCACAACCGGGTGGTGGCCGCCCAGGCGGCGGACGAGCTGCTGAACATCTCCGGCGTGCAGGCCAGCGCCGTGCTCTATCCGCTGGAGAACGGGGGCGTGGCGGTGTCGGCCCGGAGCATCGGGGACGTGAACGTGCAGGTGCTGCTGGAGCAGCTGGGCGGCGGCGGGAACAAGTCCGCCGCGGGAGCCCAGATCCCGGACATCACGCTCCGGGACGCGGTGAACCGGCTGTGCGCCGCCATCGACAAGTACATGGACACGGAATAAACCATCGGGCGAAAGAGTGGAGGAATACAGGATATGAAAGTGATTTTTCTGCAGGACGTGCGCGGCCAGGGGAAAAAGGGAGAGATGAAAGAGGTCTCCGAGGGCTACGGCCGGAACTACCTTCTGCCCCGGAACCTGGCGGTGGAGGCCAACAAGGACAATCTCAACGCCCTGGCGATGAAGGAAAAGGCCAGAAAAGCCCAGGAGGCCCGGGAGCGGGCCCAGGTCCAGGAGAACGCCGACAAGCTCAAGGACGTGGTGGTCACCATCCGCGCCCGGGCCGGCGGGAGCGGGAAGCTGTTCGGCTCCGTCACCTCGCAGGAGATCGCCGACGCGCTGAAGGAGCAGCACGGCATCGAGATCGAGAAGAACCGGATCGTCCAGTCCGATCCCATCAAGGCCTTCGGCAGCTATGAGGTCAAATGCAAGTTCGGCTACGGCATCGACGGCACGCTGAACCTGCTGGTTATCGAGAAGTAAGAGATCATGGATGAATTGCTTGGCCGCCGGGTACCCTGGTCCGCGGAAGCGGAGCAGGCGGTCCTCGGCTCCTGCCTGATCGATCCGGCCTGCCTGCCGGACGTTATGAACGCGGTGCGGACCGCGGACTTTTATCTGGAGCAGAACCGGGACATCTTCGAGACCATCTTCACCATGTTCACCTTTGCCAAGCCCGTGGATCCGGTGACGGTGCTGGATGAGATGAAGGTCCGGGGCGTCTATAAGCCCGACAGCTCCCCGCAGTATATCCGGGAGCTGATGAACGTCACGCCCACCTCCGCCAACGTGCTGAAATACGCCGCCATCGTCCGGGACCAGGCGCTGCTGCGCAACGTGATCCAGGCCTGCGAGGAGACCATCCAGACCGCCTCCGCCGGCGCGGGCGAGGCGGGAGACGTGCTGGACCTGGCGGAGAAGAAGATCTACGCTCTCCGGCAGGACCGGATCACCGGCGGGCTGATCCCCGTGTCCCAGGTGGTGCAGACGGTGTTCAGCGACCTGTCGGACCTGGCCGCCTCCGGACTGCCCATCCCCGGCATCCCCACCGGCTTCCGGGACGTGGACCGGCGGATCATGGGCATGAACAAGGGCGACTTCATCCTGATCGCCGCCCGGCCCGGCATGGGCAAGACCAGCATCGGGCTGAACATCGTTCTCAACGCCGCCAAGAGCACCGGAAAGACGGCGGCGGTCTTCTCTCTGGAGATGAGCCGGGAGCAGCTGGTGACCCGCTTTATCTCCAGCGAAGGCCTGGTCCCCCTGGCGAACCTGCTCAGCGGCAACCTCTCCGCCGACGAGTGGCGGCGGGTGGGCCACGCCTGCAGCGTGCTGGGCTCCACCAGGATCTACGTCAACGACAACCCCACCCTCACGGTGGCGGAGATGAACGCCCAGTGCCGCCGTCTCCCCGACCTGGGGCTGGTGATGATCGACTATCTCCAGCTGATGCAGTCCTCCGGCAGCTCCCACGCCTGGGCCAGCGAGAGCCGGACCCAGGTGGTCTCCGACATCAGCCGGATGATGAAGATCATGGCCAAGGAGCTGAACGTCCCGGTGATCTGCCTGTCCCAGCTGAGCCGGGCCAACGAGCAGCGCGCGGACAAGCGGCCCATGCTCTCGGATCTGCGGGAATCCGGCTCCATCGAGCAGGACGCGGACATCGTCATGGGCATTTACCGGGAGGGCTACTACAACCAGGAGATCGAAAACCCCAATCTTACGGAGCTCATCGTGCTGAAAAACCGCCACGGCGAGACCGGCAAGGATTATCTGGCCTGGCTGGGTGAGTACACCACCTTCCGGGATTCCGACGTGCGGCATGAACCCTGAGATCGTTCTGTCCCGGGATCTGCTTCCTCCGGGGAGCCGGGTGCTGTGCGCCGTATCCGGGGGAGCGGACAGCGTGTGTCTGCTCCATCTGGTCCGGTCCCTGGGCGATGTGGAATGCCTGTGCGCCCACTTCGATCACGGCCTCCGGGGGGAGGCGTCCCGGGAGGACGCGGCCTTCGTGGAGGCGCTGTGCCGGAAGTGGGAGATCCCCTTCCATACGGAGACCGGGGACGTGGCCGCCTTCGCGAGGCAGACGGGCCGGAGTCTGGAGACGGCGGGCCGGGAGCTCCGGTACGCCTTCCTCCGGCGGACGGCGGCGCGCTGCGGCGCGGACCGCATCGCCACCGCCCACAACCGGGACGACAACGCCGAGACGATCCTCTTCCGCATGGCCCGGGGCACCGGGCTCCGGGGCCTCTGCGGCATCCCGGCGGAGCGGGACGGGATCGTCCGGCCTCTGCTGGAGACGAGCCGGGAGGAGATCCGGGCGTATCTCGTCCGGCGGAACATCCCCTGGCGGGAGGACGCCACCAACGCGGAGGACGCCGCCGCCCGCAACCGGGTGCGGCACCACGTGCTCCCGGCGCTGGAGGACGTCCACCCCGGCGCCGCGGCCAACATCGCCCGGATGGGATCGGTCCTCCGGGAGGACGAGGAGACCCTTGCCGCCCTGGCGGCGGAGAAGCTGGCCGCCTGGGGGGGCGAGAGGCTCCCGGCGGCGGAGCTGGCGGCCCTGCCC
>JAFRDL010000021.1 GCA_017411265.1 Oscillospiraceae bacterium
ATCTGAAAAGCGAGGCTGCGTCTGCAGATCAGCGGACAGATCCGGGACGCCAAGCTCCTGCTCGTCCCCGGCGAGGAGAGCCCGCGGCAGCTGAAGATGCGGGCCCGCCGCCTGGGTGTGGAAGGGGAGAACCTCTATGTTCTGGCGGAAACGGACGTGAGCGCCGTGGTTCGCAGCACGGAGGACCTTCGCCCGGACATCCTGATCGTAGACTCCGTACAGACCATGTACAACAATGAGATCGCCGCGGCTCCCGGCAGCGTCAGTCAGGTGAAGGACTGCGCCATGGCGGTCATGCAGCTGGCAAAGACCCTGGACGTCACCGCGTTCGTGGTGGGACACGTGAACAAGGAGGGCGCCATCGCCGGCCCCAAGGTCCTGGAGCACATGGTGGACTGTGTGCTGTACTTTGAAGGGGACCGCTCGCTGAGCTACCGGGTCCTGCGCGCGGCGAAAAACCGCTTCGGCTCCACCAACGAGATCGGCGTTTTTGAAATGACCGACACCGGTCTGCGGGAGGTGCCCAACCCCTCGGAGGCCATGCTGTCCGGCCGTCCGGTCAATTCGCCAGGTACCTGCGTATCCTGCGTGATGCAGGGGAGCCGCCCCATTCTCGCGGAGATCCAGGCCTTGCTTTCCCCAAGCAATCTTACCCAGGCCAGAAGGAATGCCAACGGGCTGGACTTCAACCGCGTGGCGCTGCTGCTGGCCGTGATCGAAAAGCGAGGCGGGCTGCACGTGTCCGGCTGCGACGCTTTTTTGAATGTCGTGGGCGGTCTGGAGCTGGACGAGCCGACGGCGGACCTGGCCATCGTGCTTGCCATCGCATCCAGTTTCCGGGACGTGCCCATCGGGGAGGACCTGGCGGCGGTGGGCGAGGTCGGTCTTACCGGAGAGATCCGCAGCGTGCCGGGCATCAACCAGCGGCTGCAGGAGATCGCCCGATTGGGCTTCAAGCGATGTGTGATCCCCGCACATTGCCGGGATGATATTAAGGTACCGGATGGATTGCGCGCTTTACCGGCGCGAAACATACGGGAGGCCATCAACGCCGTTGTGATTTGAAGGGAGTTTTCACTCCGCTTCGGGGCAATACTCTGCGCCGGGCAAAACGACAAGGATCGTCCGATTTCGTACGTCGGCCCCATGAGATGAACAGAATGACGGCCGGATCGGGACGGGAGCGAAGAGAAAGAGCGCCGAGTGAATGCAGCCGGCGGCTGTCAGGATTCCCGGAAGAGAGAAAACATGCCCTTGGGCCGGAGGACCGGTTATTGATGCTTTTTCTTGAAAAAACCCTCCCCTAAATTAAACAAAATTTTTATTTTGTTTAATTTTTAGTAAATATGCGCATGGACAAGCATAACTCCCCCCTGCTATACTTTTTCCGCTGCCGGAGGTGACGGATTTGGATTATCGGGATGAAGCGCCCCCGATCCTGCGGGATTATCTTACCTATCATGAGACGATCAAGGGACATTCCAGAGCCACCGTGGACGAATACTTTCTGGACCTTCGGAATTTTTTCCGCTATCTGAAGATCGAACGGGGGCTTGTCTCCCGGTCCGCGGAACTGGACGAGATCTCCATCCGTGACGTGGACCTTGATTTCGTTTCCAGGGTGACGTTGGCGGAGGTATACAGCTATCTGGCCTTCCTCTCCCGGGACAAAGCGAAGTTCACCCGGGCCCGGAGCGAGGAGTATGGACTCAACAGCGCCTCCCGGGCCCGGAAGGTCTCCTGCATCCGCGGCTTTTACAAATACCTTACCAACAAGGCCAAGCTGCTGACGGAGAACCCCGTGCAGGATCTGGACGCTCCCCGCCCGAAGCGTTCCCTCCCCCGTTATCTCACGCTGGAAGAGAGCCAGCGGCTTCTCCAGTCGGTGGACGGGATGCACAAGGAACGGGATTACTGCATCCTGTGTATCTTTCTCAACTGCGGGCTCCGGATCTCGGAGATCGCCGGGATGAATCTCTCCGATATTCGGAGCGACCATCTGCGCGTGCTGGGCAAAGGCAACAAGGAGCGTGTGGTATACCTCAACGACGCTACCGCCGATGCCATCAACAGCTATCTGGCGATCCGAAAGACTACGGCAGCCGTGGACCGGAACGCCCTGTTCCTTTCCAGCCGCCGGACCCGGATCACCCGGGAGGCCATTCACGCCATGGTGAAAAAAAGCCTCCTTCGCGCCGGTCTGGACAGCGAAAAATATTCCGCCCACAAGCTGCGGCACACCGCCGCCACACTGATGCTTTCCCACGGCGTGGACGTGCGTACGCTGCAGGAGATCCTTGGTCACGAGAGCCTGAATACCACGCAGATCTATACCCACGTGGACAACGCGGAGCTTCGCATCGCCGCCCAGGCGAATCCTCTGGGCAAATTTGAGCCGGACAGGAACGGCCGGTGATACCGGGAGACAGATATGGTTTTTTCCAGCATAGTGTTTCTCTTCCTATACCTCCCCGTCGTCCTGGGAGTATACTATATCGCGCCGGTCCGGTATCGGAACCTGTGGCTGTTTCTGGTCAACCTGGTGTTCTACGGCTGGGGCGAGCCGGTCTATATCCTGCTGATGCTGTTCTCCATCTGCGTGAACTACTTCAACGGACGCTGGATTGCCCGGGTTCGGGAGGAAAATAAAAAGAAAGCCAAGGCCGTTCTGGCGTTGAATACGGCCATCAATCTGGGACTGCTGCTGTTTTTCAAGTACTTTGACCTGATCGCGGAGACCGTCAGCCGCATTCCGGGCGTTTCCGTGCCCACGCTGGGACTGACGCTGCCCATCGGCATCTCCTTCTACACGTTTCAGACCATGTCCTACCCCATCGACGTCTATCGCGGGGACGCCAAGGTACAGAAAAACTTCATCCGGTTCGGCATGTTCGTGGCGCTCTTTCCCCAGCTCATCGCGGGCCCGATCGTCCGGTATAAGGACATCTCCGACCAGCTGGGCGAGCGTATGGGCAGTACGGAACAGTTTGCCCGGGGCGTGGAGCGCTTTACGGTTGGGCTGGCAAAAAAAGTGCTGATCGCCAACAACATCGGCGCGCTGTGGGACGCCTGTTCTTCTGCCTCCAGCCTGACGGTGGCCGGAGCATGGCTTGGCGCGCTGGCCTTTTCCCTGCAGCTGTATTTTGATTTCTCCGGCTATTCCGACATGGCCATCGGGCTGGGACGGATGCTTGGGTTCGAGTTTCGGGAAAACTTCAATTACCCCTACATCTCCCGCAGCGTCACCGAGTTCTGGCGGCGCTGGCACATCTCCCTGGGAACCTGGTTCCGGGACTATCTGTACATCCCGCTGGGCGGCAACCGCCGGGGCCTTCCCCGCCAGCTGCTGAACATCCTCATCGTCTGGGCGCTCACCGGCCTATGGCACGGAGCCAACTGGACGTTTTTGCTCTGGGGTCTCTACTACGCCGCGTTTTTGCTGCTGGAAAAAGTCCTTCTCCTGAAACCGCTGGAAAAAGTGCCGGTGCTGGGGCATATCTACACCCTGCTGGTGGCGGTTTCCGGCTGGATGATCTTCCAGCTGGACAGCCTCAAGGAGCTCTGGCGCTACTGGAAAGCCATGTACGGCTTCGGCGGAGCGGGTCTCATCAACGAGTCCGATCTGTTCCTGGGCCGCTCCTATCTGCCGGTCCTCCTCGTGGCGGCGATCGCGGCCACTCCCCTGCTGAAAAACCTGTATTCCCGCATTTCGCCCCGTATTCGTGCTGTTGCGACCCCGGTTTTGATCGCGCTGGTCCTGGTGGCATCTACCGCCTATCTCGTGGACGCTACCTACAATCCCTTCCTGTATTTCCGGTTCTGAGAGGGGGTGCAGAATATGACAAAACGTGTAAATCGTATTATTTTGGTTTTGTTTTCGGCATTTATAGCCATTTTCTTCCTCGCAAATCTTTTTATTCCGGACAGAGAATTCTCGCCGAACGAAAACCGCTATCTTCAGACGCTGCCCTCCTTTTCCTTCCGATCCCTGTTCAGCGGACGATTTACCAGTGATTTTGAATCGTACTGCTCGGATCAGTTTGCTGCCCGGGACTGGTGGATCTCTCTGAAGGCGCGGCTGGAGCTCGCCCAGGGCAAGGGCGAAAACAACGGTGTGTTCCTCTGCGAGGGAGAGAGGCTGATCGAGCCCTTCAGCGCCCCGCCCGCAGCGGAGATCCGCCGAAGGGCGGAGATCGTAAAAACCTTTGCGGAAACGGCGAACGTACCGGTCACACTGGCCCTGATCCCCACCGCCTCGGAGCTGTATGGGGATATTCTTCCCCGGGGGGCCGAAAACGACAGCCAGGCGGCGGTTATCGACCTCGTATATTCCGTATTTCCGGGACAGACAGCGGATTTGCTTGCGTCTTTCCGGGAGCATGCCGGCGAGGATCTGTTTTACCGGACCGACCACCATTGGACCTCCCGCGGCGCTTTTTTGGCGTACCAGACCCTTTCAGAGGCGCTGGGGTATGTGGCCGATGATGGTTCCGCCTGTATGCCGGAGATCGTTTCCGAGGCGTTCTGCGGTACCGCGTATTCCTCCTCCGGCTTTTTCTGGGTGACCCCGGACCGGATGGAGATCCTGCGGCCGGAGCCGGACGGGCTCACGGTGGAGCGGTACGATGCCGGAGTGCCCGTCCCCTCCTCGCTGTATCACAGGGAGATGCTGGAGACGAAGGACAAATACCGCTTTTTCCTCGGCGGGAATTCCCCGCGGATCGTGCTGGATACCGGAAAGGCCGACCTTCCCTCCCTGCTGATCATCCGGGATTCCTATTCCGACTCCTTTGTTCCGTTTCTCCCGGAGCATTTTTCCCGGATCCATCTGCTGGATCTGCGGTACTTCCGGAACAGCATCCAGGATTATATCCGTGAAGAGGGCATCGATCGTGTCCTTGTGATGTACAGCGTGAACAATTTCTGCAGCGATTCCAATCTGATGCTGATGACACAGTAAAGCCGTCCTTGCTAAAAAACCCTCGCGGATCATTCCGCGAGGGTTTTTTTGATATTCCCATTGGATTTACCTGCCGTCCAGGATCCGGGAGCAGAGCAGGATCCCGGCGACGCCCATGACGACGTCCACCATCATGGCAAACCAGAGCTGGTATGTAATCCCGGCCAGAGCCAGGACCAGCAGAATGGCCTTGACGACAAGACAAATCAGGATCGTCTGCCGGACGCTGCGGCGGGTGATTTTGGCAGAGTCGATGGCGTCTGCCAGAGGGGCGGGATCATCGTCCATGACCACCACGCTCCCTGCGGAGAGAGCGGCGTCCGAATCCAGTCCATTCACGCAGGCACCCACGTCGGCCGCGCTGAGACAGGCGCTGTCTCTGGCGCCGCGGCCCAGGTAAACGACGCTGTTCACCGGGAAACGCTCCTTGATCTCCTGGATCTTCTCCAGGCGGTCGAGAGGCATGCAGTTGGCGAAGTATTCCCGGATCCCGGCGGCGGAGGCGGCGGCGCTCGTCTTCTCCTCCGTGTCACCGGAAAGAAGGATGCAGTCGCACCCGGTGGATTCCACCGCCATGACGGAGGCCCGGGCGTTTTCCCGGACGCTGTCGGCCAGGAGGATGCAGCCGGCGTACATCCCGTTCAGCGACATGTACACGGTGAACTCCCCTTCTTCGGGGACGTCTTCCACGGCGATATTCTGCAACTCCATGAATTCCCGGGAGCCCATGGAGATGGTGATGCCGTCGATCACCGCGCTGACACCCTCGTCAAACTCCTCAAAGCGCTGGATCATGGAGCGGTCGATGATGCCCTCGTATGCGCTTGTGATGGAAACGGCCGCCGGCTTGGAGGAGCCGGAGGCGGCATGGGCAGCTACCTTCAGCAATACGTTGGGATCCATTCGGGGGGATTTTACGGACAGCACACGGAATTCTCCGGTGCTGAGCATCTCGTCCTTGTCCATGACCACGGCGCCCACCCGGGCAATGGCGTCCAGGATGGCGGAGCCCTTCACAAGAACGCCCTT
This sequence comes from Oscillospiraceae bacterium, assembly GCA_017411265.1. Taxonomy (GTDB): domain Bacteria; phylum Bacillota; class Clostridia; order Oscillospirales; family Oscillospiraceae; genus Apopatocola. The sequence continues at coordinate 5,990 of JAFRDL010000021.1, forward strand.
TTTCACGGAGCGGTACAGCCCGGCCAGATAAGCCAGAGGCACCGGGGCAAGGATCGCGGCCGGGGTCGCCAGGATCAGAAGGATAAGCGCCCGGTGGATGGCGTTTTCCGTGCTGGTGCGGGTAAAGATCAGCAGGAGCAGGGCGATCAGAACGCTCAGACCAAGGGCAAACGGGGCAAAAATATTGCCGAAGCGCTGGATATCGTCCTCCGTGGAGCTGTGGCCAAGCTCTTCATCCGAAGCGTATTCGATCACCTTGGCAAAGGTGGAATGGTCGGTGGTGCCGGAGGCGCGGACTTTGAGAGGGGCCGTCAGGTTGACGGCTCCGGCGGGGATCGAGGCTCCCTCCGCGGCATCCCGCCTGCGGCTGGCGCCCAGAAGCTCTCCCAGTTCGATCTGGCTCTCCCCTTCGGTAACACGGCAATCCACGGGAAACCGCTCGCCGGGCTTTATAAGCAGCGTATCGCCCACTTCGATCTGTTCGGGGGCGAGGGAGAGCGTCTCCTCCTCCCTTTCCACCGTAACGGGAGAGGGATACGGATCCACTTTGTCCCGAAGGGAGCTACGGGTAAGCTCGGAGGCGTAGGCGCGAAGCACGCACCCGGCCTGATAGATCAGCATGACGGCGGCGCCTTCGTACCCGGCGTTGATGGTGAACGAGAGGATCGCGGCGATGGTGAGAAGAAGCTCCTCCCCCAGAGCGCGCTCCTTCACCAGGCGGACCACCGCCTTGACGACCACGTCGTAGCCGCTGATGAGAAAGCTGAAGAGCATCAGAAAAACGGTCCACGCGTTTTCGGGCAGGAACAGCCCGGCGCAGAACAAAAGCGCGGCGAGAGCAAGGCGGATAAACACGGTCTTGTTGACTCCGTACCAGGTGAACGATCTGTCCGCGGCGGCTTCCGTTCTGCCCGCGGATTTCATTTTTTCAAATATATCTTTCATATCTCAACCCACTCTCTCCCCGATGCTGAGGTCCGTTTTTACTTTACATAATATTATATCAAGTGCCATGGAAAATGCAACCGCCTTTTTGCCTGAAAAGAAAAAAATAATCCCTCTTTTTCCCATCGACATACCATGGACTGAGAGCGTGCTCTCATCTGAAATGATCAGGAGGGATACCTTTTGGCTGAATGCGATCATACAGCGGACAACTGCGGATATAAATCGGGAGCTCTCCCCCGCTGTGCACCGCTTGCGACGGCTTACGTCCCGCCCCAAAAGGACGGGGAGCCCCGCTACGCCGCGGATAAGGCGCTTGCCCGGGGAACGCTGTTCCCGGGACTGGATCTTCCTCTGGGAAACATCGTGAACCGGGATACGGCAGACGTTCCGGCCGCCGAGCTGATGGCTGTCGATTTTGCCGCCCACGACCTCTCCCTCTATCTGGACACCCACCCGGAGGACGAAGAAGCCTTTGCCGTTTACAGGGACCTTCTCACTCTGGCGGAGGAGGGGAAAAAGCGCTATGTGGCGCGCTACGGGCCGATCTGCAAAGCGGATCTGGTGAACGCGTCGTCTTATTGCTGGACCCGTAGCCCGTGGCCCTGGGAACTGACGGCGGAAAGCGAGGCTTGACCCATGTTCATTTATCAAAAACGGCTCCAGTATCCGGTCCGGATCGCTAATCCGAATCCGGCGCTTGCCAAATTCATCATCAGCCAGTACGGTGGGCCGAACGGCGAGCTTGGCGCTTCCATGCGGTATCTCAGCCAGCGTTTTGCCA
>JAFRDL010000188.1 GCA_017411265.1 Oscillospiraceae bacterium
CCACCTGGACCTGGTGTACCAGCGGGAGGTGTTCACCCTGATCCGGAAATGGCTGGAGACACCGGGCCGGGCGGTGCTGTCCGTGGTCCACGATCTCAGCCTGGCCCGGGCCTACGGCACCGACGCCCTCCTGCTCCATAAGGGGCGGGCCGTCGCCTTCGGACCGGGGGAGACGGTGTTTGCCCCGGAGCATCTCAACGCCGTGTACGACATGGACGTGGCCGCCTGGATGCGGGAGATGCTCTCCCGGTGGGACGATTGAAACCTTAAGAAACTTTAACGCGCGGAGAGACCCTCCGCGCGTTGACTTTTGCCCCGGGGGAAACTATACTCTACGGTATTGAAGGGGGGACGGCTCATGGAATTGGTTGACATAAAAACGTGGCCCCGCAGGGAAATCTGGGAGTATTTTTCCTCCGTCTCCTACCCCTTCTACACCGTCTCCTACCAACAGGACGTGACGGGGCTGTACAACTTCGCCCGCCGGCGGGGGCTGTCGTTTTATTACGTTCTTGTATGGGCGGTGACGGAGGCGGTGAACGCGGTGGAGGCTTTCCGCATGACGATCACGCCGGCCGGCCCTGCGGTGCTGGAGCGCCGCCGGCCCAGTTTTACCGTGCTGCGGGAGGGGGAGGAGAGCTTTCGCATCCTCACGCTTGCCGCCGTTTCCCGTGTGGAGGACTTCTGCGCCGCAGCGGCGGAGAAGGAGGCGCGCCAGACCGCCTTTCTGGACCAGAAGGGGGAGACGGAGGATCTCATCTATCTTTCCTGCCTGCCCTGGATAGAGGTGACCGGCCTCACCAACGAGCGCCACTTCGACCCGGACGATGCCATCCCCCGGATCGCCTGGGGGAAATATCGGGAGGAGAACGGCCGCAAGCGGCTGGGGATGTGCCTGGAGGTGAACCACCGCCTCGTGGACGGGCTGCACATCGGCCGCTTTGCCCGGGAACTGGACCGGGTGTCGGAGGCGCTGTCCGCCGCCCGGTAAGCGCTCTCCCCGGACAGAAGGCTGAAACGATCGGAGCTGCCATGGAAAAACAGGGCCCTGACAACAGAATATCCCGGCGCGGCATCCCGGATCGTCTGCTTGTCCCCGTTCTGGTGGCGGCGATCCTGCTGCTGTTCGTCTTCTTTTTGAAGGACATCATGATCCCCTACATCCGCCTGGAGCTCCGCCACGACGTGGCGGGGGCCCGGGAGCTGCTGCTGGACAAGGGCGTTCTGGGCTTCCTGTCGGTCACGCTGGTGGAGGCGCTGCAGATGGTGGTGGTGTTCATCCCGGCGGAGTTCATCCAGATCTCCAGCGGGCTGAGCTATCCCTTCTGCATCGCGCTGCTGCTGTGCGACCTGGGCGTGTGCCTGGGGGCCAGCATCATCTTCGTGCTGGTGCGGTTCCTCCACTACAACAGCGCCGCCTTTGAAAAGCGCCGGCAGAAGATGGATCAGATCTCCGCCGCGCTCCACCGGCGGAACACCATCCTGTTCATGTATCTGCTGTTCTTCATGCCCTTCATCCCCTTCGGGGCCATCTGCTATTTCGGCAGCGGCACCCGGCTGCCCTACGGCAAGTACATCCGGACCGTGGCCACGGGGGTGATCCCCTCCATCATCGTCTCCAATCTCATCGGGGAGGCCGGCATGGCCTTCCTGGTCCGGGATCTGCCGCTGTGGCTGCTGGTCCTCGTCATCGTGCTGCTGGCGGCGGCGCTGTTCGCGGTGATCTATTTCTTCCTGGACCGCTTCTGCTTCCGGGAAAGCGACGGGACGCCGGACTCCCCTCTGTACCAGCTCATTTTCACCATCGGGCGGCTGATGCAGGGCCGGGGGCCCCGGGTGGTCATCCATGACGAGCGGCTGCAGGAGGCGGATGTGCCCTATGTGCTGCTGTCCAATCACCAGTCCTTCTTCGATTTCATGTACATACACCAGATGGCCCATCCGAGAAACCCCGCGTTCGTGGTCAACGAGTACTACTGCACCCGCCCGGGGCTCCGGTGGCTGAGGAGAAAGACCGGGCAGCTGTCCAAAAAGCTCTTCACCAAGGACCTGTCCTCGCCCATGGGCATCATGCGCACCGTCCGGAAGGGGTATCCCGTGGTGATATTCCCCGAAGGGCGGCTGTCCCCGGACGGATGCACCAACCCCATCGTGGAGGAAGGGGCGGCGTTTTACAAAAAGCTGGGGGCGGATCTGGTGCTGGTGAAGCTCCGGGGCGCCTATTTCGCCGGACCCAAGTGGCGGAAGCGCCGGTTCCGGTCCGGAAACGAGGTCAGCGTCACGGTGGAGCGGGTGGTGAAAAAGGACGAGCTCCGGACCATGAGCGACGGCGAACTCAACCGGCTCATCGCCGAGGCCCTCCGGAACGACGCCTCGGAGGACGCCATGGGCGTCTATCCCCGGGGGCACAGGGCCGAGGGACTGGAAAACATCCTGTACCGCTGCGCCGACTGCGGCGCGCTGTATACCACCGCGGGCATAGGCGACAAGCTGCGCTGCACCGCCTGCGGCCGGGAGCATACTCTGGATGAGACCTATCATTTTACCGACGGACCCCACACCATCTCCGCCTGGTACGAACGGATCCGGGAGCTGGAGCGGCCCGGTCTGGACAGCGTTGCGCTGCGCGCTCCGGTGCGCACCGTGATCTACGGCGCCAACGGCGGGCCGGCCCGGCGGGAGGAGGGAGAGTGCTCCCTGACGGCGAAAGAGTTTTCCTACCGCTCGGAGAACGAGGACTTTACCATCCCCACGGACAGGCTCCCGGCTCTGGCCTACTCCTGCGGGAAGGAATTCGAGCTGTACCACAACGACGAGCTGCATTACTTCTACCCCCTGAAACAGGGGATCCAGGCGGCCCGCTGGGCGCTGATCGTGGATCTGCTGGCGGAGCGGCGGCGGGAAGAGAGGGAATGATATGGAACAGGCAAGGAAAAAAAGGACCCTTCTGAATATCTCCCAGAAGACCTTCGTGCAGGTCACGCTGCTGCTGGTCGTGCTGCTGGTCGTCTCCGTCGCCCTGACCTATATCGTCCCCCGGGGAGAATTCGCCCCGGGGCCGGACGGGCAGCCGGATTACTTCTCCTACGCCCGGCGGGACGATCTGCCCGGCATCCCCCTCTGGCAGGGGGCCCTGGCGCCGGTGCTGGTGTTCTTTTCTTCCGACGGGCTCACGCTGCTGATGCTGTCCCTGTTCCTGTTCGTGATCTCCGCCGCCTTTCAGGTGATGGACGACGCGGGCGGCGTCCGCTCCCTGGTGGGAGCGGTGGCAGAGCGCTTCCGCCACCGGAGAAGACTGCTGCTGGTGCTGATCTCCTTCCTGTTCTACTGCTTCGGGGCGTTTCTGGGCCTGTTCGAGGAGATGCTCTCCATGCTGCCCATCATCGCCTCCCTGTGCGTCATGCTGGGCTATGACTCCTTCACCGGCTTCCTCTGCTGCATACTGTCCTGCGGCTTCGGCTTCGCCAGCGCCATCACCAATCCCTTCACGGTGCTCCTGGCCTCGGAGATCATCGGGGCCAACCCCATGGAGCACATCTGGTTCCGGCTGGTGATCTTTGCGGCCATGTTCGCCCTGCTGACGGGCTATATATCCCTCCATCTCCGGCGGCTGAAGCGGGATCCCTCCGCCAGCCCCACCTTCCGCCGGGACCAGGAGCTGCGCGCCGCGGAGCAGTCCGCCGATCCGGAGACCGGGGAAAACGCCGGCGCGGACCGGCGGGTCCGGCGGATCTACGGGGCGTTCCTGCTGGCGGCCCTGGCGCTGATCGTGATCTCCTCCGTGCTGCCCGCCGTCCGGGGCTACGCCGTGCCCATCCTCACCGCCTGGTTCCTGGTTTTCGGCATCGCCGCGGGGGCGGCGGCCACGGGCGATCTCCGGGCCGTGATCCGGAGCTTCCTCCGGGGACTGGGGGCGGCGGTGCCCACCATCGTGTTCATCGCGCTGGCGGCCTCCATCAAGTTCGTCTTTGACCGGGGCGGCATCCTGCCCACCATCGTCAACCAGATCAACACAGCGGTATCGGGCCACAGCCTGTTCCTGGTGGCGGTCATCATCTATCTCATCGTGCTGCTGCTGGAGTTTTTCATCTCCTCCTCCACCGCCAAGGCCATTCTGGTGATGGGGATCCTGTCGGTGGCCAGCGTGGGCCTCACCAGGCAGATGCTGGTGCTGATCTACACCTTCGCCGACGGGTATACCAACGTGCTGTTCCCCACCTCCCCGGTGCTGCTGATCTCCCTGAGCATGCTGGAGATCGACTATTTCTCCTGGCTGCGGAAGAGCTGGCCTCTGTTCCTGGCCAATCTGGCCCTGGTGCTGGGATTCCTGTTCCTGGGCATCGCGGCGGGCTACTGACGATTGGCGCGTTCGCCGCCGTCCCCGGCCGGGGACGGCGGTTTCTTAAACGATTCTTAATGGTTTGCCCTCTTTTTTCTTAAAACCTCTTTTGATACTCTGTGGTTGAAAGGCAGGGAGACGGATATGTACACCATTCTTGTGTGCGACGACGACGCGGACATCCGCAGCGCGCTGCGGATCTATCTGACCGGGGAGGGCTACGCCGTGCGGGAGGCGGAAAACGGCGCCGCCGCCCTGGAGCTGCTCCGCCGGGAGGAGATCCATCTGGTCCTCATGGACATCATGATGCCCGGGATGGACGGCATGACCGCCACGGCCCGCCTCCGGGAGGAGAGCAACGTGCCCGTGATCCTCATCACCGCCAAGAGCGAGGACAGCGACAAGATCCTGGGTCTCACCGTGGGGGCGGACGACTACGTGACCAAGCCCTTCAACCCCCTGGAGCTGCTGGCCCGGGTCCGGGCGGCCCTCCGGCGGTACGCCCAGCTGGGCGGCATGGCGGTGAAGAACACGGACCTTACCTGCGGCGGCCTCGCCATGGACGACGAGAGCAAGACCGTCACGCTCCTGGGGGAGGAGGTGTCCCTCACCCCCACGGAGTACGACATCCTGCGTCTGCTGCTCCGGAATCCGGGGAAGGTGTTCTCCTCCCGGGAGATCTACACCAGTGTCTGGCGGGACGCGCCGCTCTCCGCGGAGGGCACCGTCCCCGTACACATCCGTCACCTGCGGGAAAAACTGGAGATCGACCCCGCCAACCCCCGGTATCTGAAGGTGGTCTGGGGCAAGGGGTACAAGCTGGAGGATGGAAACCATGAAAAAACTGCTGGAAAACAGGGGCCTTAGAGTCCTGGCCTTTGCGCTGTGTCTGGCCTTTGCCGTTGTCGCTTTCGGCTGCAGCGTGGCCTTCGTCTACCTCTATTTCGACGAGGATATGACCGGGGAGCGGGACTTCTTCAACAGCGGGCTGGCCGCGACCTTCGTCAACCAGAACGTGTGGAACGCGCTGCACACCGTGTATTATGAGCAGACGGGAAACGCGGAGAGCGTCTACAGTGTCGAACTCGAGCCCACGCCCATGCCCTTGCCGGAGAGCGGGTACGACAATGCGATCGATCCCCTCCCCACGCCGCACCCCGCCTCGTCGGGGAACGCGTATCCCCTCTATCCAATCGCTCCCACGGAGGAGGGCTTCGCCTGCGTGATCCGCAACGCGGACGGGACCGTGATGATGGACACCCGGACGGAGAGCTCCGTTCCGGTACCCGCGAACGAGAACAGCTTCTGGGAGCTGAACGGCCACACGGCAGATTGTTATGTAAACCTCCCCGCCCCCCAGGGTTCGTCCCTCTACAACGCGGTGACTCTCTATGACTTCCTCTACAACTGGCAGCACGCCTTTCTCCCTCTGGCTATCGTGTGCGGCTTGCTGGCCGTTGCTCTGTTCGTCTTTCTCATGGCCGCCGCGGGCCGGACGGCGGAGGGGGTGCGGCTCTCAGGGCTCCACCGGCTGCCTCTGGAGATCTACGCCGGGGCGCTGGTCCTGGCCGGGGTCTTCTTCGCCTGGGCCTTCGTGCAGTGCGCCGACGGCATCCATCTTCACATGCTCTTCTGGGGCATGGCCGGGATGACCGGGTGCCTCGCGCTTTCCGGGGCGGCGGCGCTGCTCTTGTGCATGACCATGGCGGCCCGGTTTCGGGCGGGGCAGTGGTGGCGGAATACAGTGACCTTCTTCGTGCTGCGGCTGTGCTGGCGGGTCATCCGCTGGTTTTTCCGCACGGTAAAGCGGGTGATCCTGGCGATCCCCGTGGCCTGGAAGGCGGGGCTGGTCTTCGCCGCCGTGGCTCTGGTCAACGTCATCGGCATGATCATCGCGGTGGAGTCCCGGAACGGGGAATTCTGGCTGCTGGTACTCTTCCTGCTGGATGCGGCGGGACTGGCCGCGGCGCTTCTCATAGGCGTACAGCTGAAAAAGCTCCGGGCCGCGGGCCGGGCCCTGGCGGCGGGGAATCTCACCTACGCGGTGGACACCTCGAAAATGTGGGGCGACCTGAAGGCCCACGCCGAGGACCTCAACGCCGTGAGCCTGGGCATGTCCCGGGCGGTGAACGAGCGGATGAAGTCCGAGCGCTTCAAGACGGAGCTCATCACCAACGTGAGCCACGACCTGAAAACGCCCCTCACCTCCATCGTGAACTACGTGGACCTTCTCAAAAAAGAGGAGATCGATAATGAAAAGGCCCGGGAGTATATCGACGTGCTGGACCGGCAGAGCCAGCGGCTGCGGAAGCTCACCACGGATCTGGTGGACGCCTCCAAGGCCAGCAGCGGAGCCCTGCCGGTGAGCCCGGAGCGGCTGGATCTGAAAGAGCTGCTGAGCCAGAGCGTGGGGGAGTATGCCGAGCGCTTCGCGCTGGCGGAGGTGAAGCCGGTGCTGTCGCTGCCGGAAGAAAAATGCGTGATCACCGCCGACGGACGGCTCCTCTGGCGGGTGCTGGACAACCTGTTCCAGAATGTGACCAAATACGCCCAGCCCGGCACCCGGTTTTATATCGACGCGGTCAACACGCCCGGCGGGACGGAGCTGGCGCTGAAAAATATCTCCCGGCAGGCGCTGAACATCCCCGCCGAGGAGCTGCTGGAGCGCTTCGTCCGGGGGGACGCCTCCCGGAGCACCGAGGGCAGCGGCCTGGGGCTGTCCATCGCCCGGTCGCTGATGGAGCTGATGGGGGGCGGGCTGCGTCTCGCCCTGGACGGGGATCTTTTCAAGGTCACGCTGGTCTTTCCCGGGCAGGGAGATGAAAAATAATTTCGGCGGGCGGGAACCAATCGGTCCCGTCCGCC
>JAFRDL010000189.1 GCA_017411265.1 Oscillospiraceae bacterium
GAAACCCGGCGGGCCGACCGCCCGCCGGGTTTCTTCATGCCAGAAGCCGGGTAAAGAAGTAGGCTGCCGCCAGTACCGCCGCCAGGGCCAGGGTATAGAGCAGCGCCGTGAGCAGCGGCTTCTTGGGATGGTGGATGTTGCCGTAATCCTCGGTCACCTCCGCTACGGGCACAGGCAGGGGCAGCTCCTGCTCCAGCCGGGCCACCGCCTCCTCCTCGGAGAGGCCCTCCGCCTTCAGCGCGGTGAGCTTTTTCTGGTATTCCACGATCTTGTCCAGCCGCTCCTCCACGCTGAGCTGGGCGAAGCGCGTCTCCAGCTGGGCCATGAATTCCTTTCCGGTCGCCATTCCTGTCTCTCCCCTCTTACACAAGTTCCCGGAAGTACAGCCCTCCGGTGCGGGGTGCCCCGCTCTTCCGGCGAAGGCGATAATCCTCCGTGACCGAAGCGCATTCCGCCGCCGTCTCCCGGGTGAAGTACAGCAGCACGAAATCCAGCCCCCGGAGATCCCGCTCGGCGATGTGCAGCGGCACGCTGTTGAGCAGGGTGGATACCTTTTTCTCCGTGCATTCTACCGGGAATTTTACCCCCCGGCGGTCCGTCATCTCTCCGCGGCCGGCGCATGTGCCGCAGCCCAGCCGGGCCCGGAGCGGGCAGTTCCGGAACCGCATCAGCGGCAGGCGGCCGTAGCCCACGATCCCCAGGGGCTTTTCGCCCCCCAGGGCTTTGATGCTCCGGAGCGCCAGCTCAAAGGAGGCGGTGAGGCTCTCCAGCCCCTCCCCCTCGTAATGGCGTACCGCCTCGGTGTTCAAAACGTTCAGCCCCGCTCCGCCCCGGAGGGAGATCCCCAGCCGGCGGCACAGGGGGATGGCGTAGATGTTGTCCGTCCACGCCTCCGACATCCCGGCGTCCCGGAGCGCCCGCAGCCGCTTTTCCAGCGCCGCTTCGTCCTCCGGCCACACAGCCGGAGGCAGCTCCCCCACCAGCTGATTTCCATATTTTCCCAGCAGCGCCGGTGTGAGCGTGTGGATCGGCAGCAGGATCCTCTCATAGTTCTCCCCCGCCGGGATCTGCTCCGGGGAGGCGAACCGGGCCCAGAGGGCGGGCTCCCGCTCCCGGTCCCGCGTCTCCGGGAGCCGGACCGTATGGGAGTCGTTCTTCTCCCAGCGGAGGGGCGCTCCCCGCTCCGCCAGAAGCTCCTCCAGGGCGGACCGGCGAAGGGCGTTGAGGGCGGAGGCCGGCAGCATCAGGCCCGGGGCCACGTCCGCAGAGTAATCCCGGACGAAAAAGGGAGTGCCGCCGGTTTTTGTCAGGTTTTTCCCGGCGCTCTCTCCGTCGGTGGGCCTGTGGAGCGCGATCTCCGGCACGCCGCCGACGGCACGGACGGTGTGCGCCCCGTCCGACACGGTAAGGACGCTCTCCTGTCTGTTCATGGAGAAGGCCATGCTCACCCCTACCCGGGGCGTCTCCTTCTCGTACAGGGCCGCCAGAGGCCGCAGGACCTTTTCGGCCCCGGTCACGTCCTCCCGGGTCCGGCAGCCGTACATGTCCCCGGTGCGCTTTCCGGTGAGGTATCCGTCGGTAAAACCGCTGCGGGAGAATACGGCCCGGAGACTCTCCTCGTCGTACGGCTCTCCCGCCAGAGCCTGCCGGCAGGCGGTGACCACCGCCGCCACGTATTCCGGACGCTTCATGCGCCCCTCGATCTTCAAAATGCCGATCCCCGCATCCCGGAGCTCCGCCACGTGGGACAGCAGGGACATATCCTTCAGACTCAGCGCGTGGTCCGCGCCGCCGCAGCGCCAGTCCAGACGGCATGGCTGGGCGCACACGCCCCGGTTGCCGCTGCGCCCGCCCAGCATGGCAGAGAGGTAGCAGGCCCCGGACACGCTCATGCAGTGAGCCCCGTGGACGAAGGCCTCCGCCCGGATGGAGAGACGGGCGCAGATCCGCTCCATCTCCGGGAGGGTCAGTTCCCGGGCCAGGACCACGGTCTTGTAGCCCAGATCCTGGAGATACAGCGCCCCGTCCAGATCGTGGACCACCGTCTGGGTGGAGGCATGCCGGGGCAGATCCGGGTACCGGTCCCGGAACAGCCGCATCACCGCCGGATCCTGGATGATCACCGCGTCCGCCCCGGCGGCGGCGATCTCGTCCGCCGCGGCCAGGAGCTCGTCCATCTCGGCGTCGGTGACCAGGGTGTTCACCGTGACGTACACCATGGTGCCCCTCTCGTGGCAGAAGCGCACCGTGCCCGCCAGGTCCTCGAAGTTTTCCGCGTTCCGCCGGGCGTTGAAGTTCTTGGCCCCCAGGTACACCGCGTCCGCGCCGCAGCGGACCGCCGCGGTCACCGCCGCGAAGGTCCCCGCCGGGGCCAGGACGATGGGATCCGGGGCAGCGGCGTCCTTCCGGGTCAAAGCAGCCCCTCCTCGTCCAGGATCTCGATGACCCAGACGGCCGACTTTCCGCAAACGGTGGGGCAGTACCCGATATCGTGGCCGCCGGCGGCCAGAAACTCTTCCCGACTTCCTCTCACGATGTCAAAGGACCGGCCCAACAGCCGGGTCTGGACGGCGCTGCAGTCGCCGCCGTTGACGCCGTACTCCGCCTCGAACCGATCCACCAGCTTCCGGGCCATCCGGAAGGTATCGAACCGTTTGCCGTCCGGGTCCGAGAAATTGCTGCGTTCCCGTCCCTTGAAGCAGCTCAGCGCCATGATTCCGCCGGTGAGGGCGCCGCAGGAATACCCGGCGCCGGCCAGTCCCGCACCCAGGCCGGTGGCCGAGAGGAAGACCGAGTCGCTGATCTTTTCCCCGCCCACGGTGTCCTTCAGCGCAGCCAGCACGCACTGCGAACAGCAGCCATATTGTGACTCATACCCGCAGGCCAGATCAAAGGCCTGCTTTTTGATTTCCTCGATGCCCTGCATGGAGCAGCCCCCTTTTCGCTGGTATTCTCCCCTGCATTATGGCACAAAGCGGCGGAATGTGCAAGAAGCGTCCTCCTCCCGGCGGGGGGAAGGGCGCTTTCCCGGCATCAAAAAAACCTCCCGCCTCAAAGAGACGGGAGGTGGTCGTATTCTCTGTTACACGATCCGGCGGGCGGCCACCAGCCGCATGCCGTATGTATCGGCGAGAGCCTGGGTGCTCACCACCTGGCCGGAGTGGGGGGAGTGGATGAAGATCCCGTTGCCCACATAGATGCCCGCGTGCCAGATGTTGTACACGCTGCTGCCGAACAGGAGGATGTCGCCGGGCTGCAGATCGTTGAGATCCGCGGCGACCCCGTTGTAGTACATGGCCTGGGCCACCCGGTTGAGGGTGTAGCCGTGGAGGCCGTAGACGTAGTACACAAAGCCGGAGCAGTCAAAGCCCTCCGTGGGAGAGGTGCCGCCCCACACATAGGGGGTGCCGGCGAACCGATTGGCGGTGTCCACGATGGACTGGCCCTTGGCGGCGTTGTGAACGAAACTGGCGGGAGTCTCCACCACCGTGGTCTGCGCCAAAGGCGTGGGATCCACGTAGGTCTGCTCGGTGACGGGTTCGGTGTAGATCGCGGCGCTCTCCACCGTGGTGGCCGCGGTCATGGTGTAGGTCACGGTCTGGCCGCTGAGGACCACATAGTCGCCGTAGACATAGCCTACGTTCCCGTTGCACTCCACCTCGTACCAGGCGCCGCAGGCGCCGTGGACGCTGATGCGGGTGCCGTTGCCCAGGTAGGTGATGGTTTCGCTGTTCATGCTGGGGCCGCTGCGCAGCCGCACGTCGGTGCCCCGGATGGAGCCGCTGCCGCTGCCGGTGACCGGCGCGGTGTAGGTGGTGGTGACGGTCTGCACGGGGGCGGGCGCCGGCTCCGCCGTCTGGGTGACGGCCGGAGTGACGACCTGTGCCACGTTCTGGGTCTGCGGCACATATTCCTGGCCGGCGGCAGCCGCCGCGGCCTTGGCCTCTTCTTCCTCCAGATCGCCCAGCAGCAGGTAGTAGCCGGCCATATAGCCGGTCTGTCCGTTGTAGGTGACCTGATACCAGCCGTAGCCCGCGTCAAAGTTGATGATGACCTTGGCGCCCCGGGGCAGGCAGTCGATGACGTTATAGTCCAGACTGGCGCCCTCGCGCAGGTTCAGATCGTCGGTAGCCACCGTGGCGACGCCGGTATAGGCGAAGGCCGTGCTGCTGAGCAGCAGGACCAGGGCCATGACGATGGCCGCCGCAGAAATGATCTTTCGGATAGTTTTCATGATCCCCATACCTTTCGGTCAGCCTGCCGGGTTCAGTCCCTGGCAAGCGCTCTCTCCAGCCACACGCTGGCCACGTCCATGGCTGCATACAGGCTGGATTTTTCCGTTTTCTTCGCCACACGGTCCCGGGATTTCACGTTGGGATCGGTGAGCTGCAGCTGCACGGACACTTTGGTAGCCACATTCAGCTCCTCGGCGTTTTCCGCGCCGGCGACGGGCTGTACAGGCTTGCTGCCCATGATCTGCATCATGATGATGTACTTGTCGGACATGCTCCCGTAATAAAGGATGTTATCCTTCCGACGGAGAGGATGGCCCTTGTACATCAGGGTCTTCTTCGTGGAAGCCAAAACGATCACCTCGATTTGTAACCAAAATGTAACACATTGTTTCTCGCTTGTCAACCCTTGTGACTAATTGCCGCATATTTTGTAAACTTTAGACAATAATCTTGACCTTTTTTGTTAATCTTGCGGCTTTTTTCCCGAATCTCCGACCCTTATTTCCCGTGGAGGGGATCATTCCACGCTGATAAGACGCGGGAGAGCGGAAAAAGGTTGACATAACGGAAAAGAAAAATCCGTCCCGGCGGAGGTCAGACCGTCGGGACGGACGTGTCCGAAAGAAGGATTACTCGGCCTTGTCGGTCTTGAGGGACTCTACCACGCCCTGGGCCAGGCCGGCGATGCCCTGGATCTCGGAGGGGATGATGATTTTGGTGGCCTTGCCGTCGGCGGCGGCGGCAAACGCCTCCAGTGCCCGGAGACGCAGCACCGGGTCGGAGGGAGCGGCCTCGTTGAGGAGCCTCAGGCCGTCGGCGGTAGCCTTCTGCACCGCCAGGATGGCCGCGGCCTTGCCCTCGGCCTCCAGGATCTGCTGCTGCTTCTTGGCGTCGGCCCGGAGGATGGCGGATTCCTTTTCGCCCTCGGCCTCCAGAATGGCGGCCCGCTTCTCGCCCTCGGCCCGAAGGATGGCCTCACGGCGTTCACGCTCGGCCTTCATCTGCTTCTCCATGGCGTTCTGGATCTCACGGGGCGGCAGGATGTTCTTCAGCTCCACCCGGTTGACCTTGATGCCCCAGGGGTCGGTGGCCTCGTCCAGGATGACGCGCATTTTGCTGTTGATGATGTCGCGGCTGGTAAGGCACTGGTCCAGCTCCAGGTCGCCGATGATGTTACGCAGCGTGGTGGCGCTGAGGGTCTCGATGGCGATCATGGGCTGTTCGATGCCGTAGGTGTACAGCTTGGGGTCGGTGATCTGGAAGTAGACCACGGTGTCGATCTGCATGGTGACGTTATCCTTGGTGATCACCGGCTGGGGCGGGAAGTCCGCCACCTGCTCTTTCAGAGACACCTTCCGGGCCACTCTTTCGATGAAGGGAAGCTTCACATGGAGGCCCTTGTTCCAGGTGGTGGAGTAGGCGCCCAGCCGCTCGATGACGAAGGCCTGTGCCTGCTGCACCACGCAGATGTTGGTAATGATCAGCAGAAGGATGATAACGATCAAAGCAATAAGGACATAGAGCATAGGAAAACCTCCTTATAATAGTATCCTGTTTGCGCGTTATTCTTCGGGCTCCGGCTCGACCAGGACCTTGACGCCCTGGATCTCCCGGACAACGACGGTGACGCCCTCCTCGATGGGATCGTCGTTCATGCTGCGGGCGGTCCACAGCACGCCGTCCAGCTTTACGGTGCCGGTACCGGCCAGGTTGTCGATTTTCTCCGTGACCACGGCGCTGCGGCCGATGTTCCGGTCGGCGTTGGTGGCCACGCTCTTGGCGGTGACATATTTTTTCACCAGCGGCCGGGTGAGGATCAGGGTCACTCCGGAGACCACCACGAACCAGACGGCCTGCAGCCACACCGGTCCGTGGAGCGCGGCGCAGATCAGCGCGGCCAGAGCGCCCGCGGCAAACCAGATGGACACCAGCCCCACGCTGACGGCCTCCACCACCAGAAAGATCACGAGAGCCACGATCCAGAAGATAACGTGGCCGGGTAAAGAGAACATGGCGATCTCCCCTTTCCATGGAATTACAAATATATCATATCGCATTCTCTTCAGCGGCGCAATAGAATTCTTGACAAAAAGACACTCTTTAAATCGTGATAATGCCGTCTTTACATTTTTCATAAGGGAGTTTAGAATAAGGTCGCAGTCTAATCTGCTAAAACGGTAAAGGAAAAGAGACCATGAATAAACGGATCAGAAAACCCCGGAACGAAGATATGTACAAGGCCATCCTCACCCTGGAGACCGTGGACGAGCTGATGAAGTTCTTTGACGATCTGTGCACGGTGGCGGAGCTTCAGGCGATGGAACAGCGTTTCCAGGTGGCGGAGCTCCTGAACGAGGGGATGATCTACAACGACATCCTGGAGCGCACAGGAGCCTCCAGTGCCACCATCAGCCGGGTGAACCGCTCCCTGCAGTACGGCAAGGACGGTTACAGCGTGGCTTTCGCGCGGATGAAGGACCAGAAGGACGTATGAGCGTCTGCTACGGTCCTCTGGCCGCCCGGTACGACCGGCTCACCGGGGATGTGCCCTACGAGGCGCTGGCAGATTGGTATGAAACGGCCCTGTCCCAAGGCGGCAGGGCCGTTCACACCGTTCTGGATCTGTGCTGCGGCACCGGCACCCTCTCCCTGGCGCTGGCGCGCCGGGGCTATGAGCTGATCTCCGTGGACGCCTCGGCGGAGATGCTCAGCGTGTTCCAGCAGAAGCTCTCCCGCCTCCCCGGAGGGACTGTGGCGCCCATGCTGCTGTGTCAGCAGGCGGAGGAGCTGGACCTTTACGATACGGTGGACGGGGCGGTATGCTGCCTGGACAGCTTCAATTATCTCCCCCCGGAGATCCTGCCGGAGGTGCTGCGGCGGCTGCGGCTGTTCATCGCCCCGGGCGGGATGCTGTGCTTTGACTGTCTCGCCCCGGCGCATATGCGCTCCCTGGACGGGGAGTGCTTCGTGGACGAGGACGAGGACACGCTCTGCCTGTGGCGGGCCTCCGTGGAGGCGGACGTCCTCCGTTACGGCATGGACATTTTCCGTCGGCAAGGGCGGCTGTGGCGCCGGGAGCAGGAGGAGCACACGGAGTATATCCATGAGCCCGATGCGCTCACGGCCCTGTTGGAAACGGCGGGCTTTGGCGATATCCGTCTCCATACCGACGGGCCGCAGTGCGACTGCGGGCGGCTTTTCCTCACCGCGGTAAGAGTCTGAGAGAGTTTTTCATTCATAGGAGGACCCCTTTCATGGGCGAGATCATCCGTGCCGTCACAGCGGACGGCACCGCGAAAATATCCGTGATCACCGCTCCCGACATGGTGGAGCGGGCCAGACAGATCCATTCCCTCCGCCCCGTGGGGACGGCGGCCCTGGGCCGGACGCTGTGCGGCGCCGCCCTGCTGGGGGAAATGCTCAAGGAGGACGACGCCACCCTCACCATCCGGATCCGGGGCGGCGGGCCCATCGGCGCCGTCGTGGCCGTCTCCGACAGCGGCGGCAACGTCCGGGGGTATGTGCAGAACCCCGGCGTGGATCTCCCCCTCCGGGAGCGGGACGGCAAGCTGGACGTGAGCGGCGCCATCGGCACCGACGGCCTTCTCACCGTGAGTCGGGACATCGTCCTGCGGGAGCCCTACGTGGGCTCCACGGCCCTGGTGAGCGGCGAGGTGGCGGAGGACCTGGCCGCCTACCTCACCGAGAGCGACCAGCTGGGCTCCGCCTGCGGTCTGGGGGTGCTGGTGGACACGGACGAGAGCGTGAAAGCCGCCGGCGGCTTCATCGTACAGCTGATGCCCTTCGCCCCGGAGGAGGTCACCGCCGCCCTGGAGGAGAACATCTTCCTTATGGACCAGCTCACCACCATTCTGGCCGAGGACGGCCCGGAGGCGGTGATCGGCCAGGTGTTCCGGGGCATGGACCCCCACGTCACGGAGCGGAAGGAAATGGGATACCGCTGCTACTGCAGCCGGGAGCGGGTCCTCCGGGCGGTGACGAGCCTGTCGGAGGAGGATCTGTGGGAGCTGCGGGACAGCGGCCAGGAGGTGGAGGTCCGCTGCCAGTTCTGCGACGCGGTGTACACCTTCTCCCCGGAGGAGGCGGCCTCCTGGGTCCGGCCCGACGGGGAATAAAAGAGCGCGTGTTCATTCCATCAACATATACCAGAAAGGATGTAAAAAACATGGCATACCATCGTCTGCCGGAGGCCCCGCTGCGCGCGTTCTGCGAGAGCGTCATGGGCAAGTACGGCTTCACCGAAAAGCAGAGCAGGGACATCACCGACGTGATCCTCACCGCGGATCTCCAGGGCTTGGAGTCCCACGGCGTCCAGCGTCTGATCCGGTATCACCGGGGCGTGAAAAGCGGCACCATCCGCCCGGACGTGACCCCCGAGGTCCTCTACGAGACCCCCCTGTCCGTGGTTCTGGACGCTCACAGCGCCATGGGCCAGATCGCTGCCGTGGACGCCATGGAGCGCGCCATCGCCAAGGCGAAGGAGTGCGGCTTCGGCGTGGCCGTGGTGCGCAATTCCAACCACTTCGGCGTGGGCGGCTACTACGCCATGATGGCCGAACGGGAGGGCATGCTGGGCATGTGCTTTACCAACACCGAGGCCATCAGCGTGCCCACCTTCGGCAAGAAGGCCATGCTGGGCACCAACCCCATCGCCTTCGCCATGCCCGCCGACCCCATCCCCATGCTTTACGACGTGGCCACCACCGTGGTCCCCCGCGGCAAGCTGGAGGTATACGCCAAGCAGGGCAAGCCCATGCCCCTTGGCTGGGCCGTGGACGAGAACGGCCGGGACACCGACGACGCCAAGCGGGTCATCGACAACATCAAGACCAAGGCCGGCGGCGGCATCCTGCCCCTGGGCGGCTCCAGCCCCGGCAGCGGATCCCACAAGGGCTACGGCCTGGAGCTGATCGTGGAGATCCTCTCCTCCATCCTGGCGGGAGGGACCACCGCCAACCACGTGGCCCCCAACGGTCTGGGCGATACCTCCCAGAGCTTCTTCGCTCTGGATCTCGGGAAGCTGTTCGGCGACCAGGGCGCCATGCGGGAAAATCTCTCCACCCTGCTCCGGGAGCTTCGGGAGAGTCCCAAGGCGGACGGCCGGGACCGGATCTACACCCCCGGCGAGATGGAGGTCTACTCCAAGGAGGACAAACTGAAAAACGGCATCCCCGTCAACGACTCCACGCTGGCCGAGCTCCGGACCATCGCCGCGGAGCTGGACATGGATTTCGACGCACTGGTCCCTGTGATCGGATAATAAAAAAAACGCGCGCCCCCGGATTTTTGTTGACAAGATCCGGGGGCCATGCTAAAATAACCGGGCTGTGAAAAGCACGCTGGTGTAGCTCAGTCGGTAGAGCAGCTGATTCGTAATCAGCAGGTCGCCGGTTCGAGTCCGGCCACCAGCTCCAACAAATAGCACCGAAAACCATGTGTTTCCGGTGCTTTTTCCTGTTTTTGTGAAGATTTCAGCGCTTTTTTATTCTTTTTGGATTTCTCTGGTTTTCATAGAGTATTGAGGAAAGTATTGAGGCAAGTGTTTTTTGTGACACTCGCCTCAGTCTTTTCCTTTTTCTTTATCCCGCTCCAGCGATTCATCAATAGCCCGGTTAATGAAGCCGTTGACGCTTTCGCCTCTGGCCTCTGCATGGGTCTTTATGATCTCCTTTTTTCCTTTATCGACCCTGACCTTGATTTCGTCATAATTCTCTTTCATGTATTTGTTTACCGCTCGCTGCTGTGCTTTCGATACAGTCATTTTCGGCCTCCGTTTGAAGTAATCATTTTGGCATTATTCTATCATGTTTATCTATCGGGAACAATATAGCAATAGTTACTATCTCCCTCCACCATTTTTGGTAATCTTTCCGGATTGATATATCGGGTACAATAGATTATTCTGTTCTTGTCCAGGCTATGGACACATCATATTTGCAGCGGAAGACCCGCAGGAAGGAGATACTATGCCAGACAAAGATGTGATTTTTCAGCGCCTGTATTCCATTGAGGGAATGCTTGATGTTCTCGCAAAGCGGATAGAGGGCATTCCGGACGTGATGGCTGTAGAGATGGCCGTAGGCATTGCCGACTACATGGCCCGTACCAGGGAAGACGTACAAGCGCTTGTCTATGCGCTTGAAGGGAGGGAGAAAACAGCATGACAGAGGCTTTAAAAAGGAAAACGAATGAGATCGACAGCATGTCCGGTAAAGAACTAAAAGCCATGACCATTGACCAATTCAACGTGTTTGCCGCTGATCTCTCGGGAATCGAAGCAAAGGCACTGCTCAGCCATTATTTTGACCGTCTGGCTGCACTCAATAAAAAGCCTCCAAGCGTTGATTTCGGCAAAGCCCACGTTGAAGAGATCAACTTTGATTTCAACGTGCTGGAAGTAACCCTCGATCGTTTCTTTCAAGATCTATTACCAGAGTACATGAAACAACATCCCGACTTGCCCCATAGTATAAAATGCCAAGTCAATGCAACAACGGATATTTACAACGACTATTCTGAAAAAATCAGGCAAACCCTGAATGAGCTGCTTGATCCATGATATGCAAAATACCTGACGGGATTATCCTGCCAGGTATTTTGAATCTAAGCCCGTTGCAACGGCGCCTGAGCGTTTTATCCTATCGGGTAGCATCTCCGCATACCCTGCGCAGCGCCCTGTATACGCAGGCTTTGGCCGCGTCTTCCTGGAGGCTAAAGATCCCCGCTATCTCCGACCATTGATAACCGGCCTTGTAATGAAGCGCTGCAAAAAGCCGTGCCTGCGTATCGTCGAGCTGATCTATCAGCTCTTGCGCCTGGGCCTCCGTGCTGGACAGTTCCTTTTCAATGGCCTGGATCTTCTCGGTAAGGAATTGTGTTTCCTGCCCTGTTATCCTGCTGGTCTGCAATCCGGCCAGCAGCTGCCGGGCTGTATTCAACTCCTGGACGGCTTCATACTGCCTCGTAAGGATTGCCGGTATCATCATCTTCCCCCTGTCTGGATCTCCGTAATACATTGCCGTGCCTTTTCGCTGATCTGTGCGGCGTCGGTGTGAAGCAGATCTCCGATCTCAACCCATTCCCTGCCGGAAAGATAGTGCAGTCTCAAGGCGATCTCGGTCTTTATAGCTGTGCTGCCTCTCATTCCGGACACAGCGGCCGCTATGGTTTCTTCTACCTCTGCCCGGAGCCGATCTGTGTATCTCTGCAGCCGTGCCAGGTCTTCGCTTTGGGCGTCTTTCGCTGCAATGATCCCTCCGATCGTGTCTGGCCTGTAGGCCCGTCCACCTGCTATGCTGTCAACGCGGGCGGCCTTGATATGGGTAGTCCGGGAGATCTTTTCTTCATATTTGGCTATGTCCTGGAGAGCATCATAAAAAAACTCCATTTCAAGAAAAGACAGCATAGCAATCCCCCATAGAAAAGCAGGGCCGCGAGATCCGCGGCCCTTTTATTTGACGCCTGAATTAAAGCATGTCGAGCAGCGGACCGGCCAGCCTGTCCCAATGCTTTATCATGGCGGGGTTATTGACACAGCGCCGGAAGATTTCTCCTATATGGTCGAATGTCTCCAACGCTGCCTTGCCGGGGTCGATGTTGCCGGAATAACCCACCATTCGCAGCTCCCTGGCCTGCTGGCTGTTCTCGCCGTTCTTTCTTGCGGCAGCCTCGGCAGCCTCGGCAGCATATTTGGCGATCATGCGGACCATAGTCGCGTTGCCGTCTTTTTTCGCTGCCTCCATCATGGCCGAATACTCGGCGGGTTTCATAATGCCGGATTTCAGCAACTCCAGGGAGTTTGTGTCCAGCTTGGCCGGATCTATGGCATACTGACGGGCTACTGCTTCCGCGTATTCTTTCCTGATCTGTGAAAGCTGTCCCTGCACCTTGCCAGGAAGGTTACGCTTCATGCTGATGTATGCTGCAAGGGCCGCCTGATAATCAGCCTCTACGCGGGCAGCTTTCGCGGCATATTCGGCGTCAACAAATCCGTTTCGCGGTGAGGTGTCGTTGTGTTGTTTTTCTGCGGTCTTGAAGGCTTGCTCTGTCCTCTGGATTTCTTCAAAGGTAGACGCTGCAAGGTCGGTGATCTGGTCTTGAAAACTCATGGTCGTATTTCTCCTATCTGGCCGCAAGTGCGCAGCCGTTTTTGAATAACTCGCAATCAGTAGAGCACGCATACGGGGAAAACGGGCAGTGCTTTCCTGCTGTCGGTCCAATGGCGCCTTTATGTACCAGGCCGCACCCATCCGGCGTGTACAGAGCGCATTTATCGCTGCAGCTTTGAACGAGGCCGGATCTAAAAGGGCAGCGCCCACGCGGAGCGGCTTTCCTTGCTGCCTCCTGTTTCGCTTTTATGTTCGCCTCCCTGACAGCCTGATTTCTTGCATTGAATTCTTCCACTTGGCTTTCCGGAACCTCAATGCCTCCGACGGAAACCATCATCTCATATTCCTTGGCGCTGCCCACCATGCGGAAACGGCGCCCGTTTTCATCTGTCTGCCATCCGGAGTCTGTGGCTTCATTTTCCAAATGATCCATAAGTCACTTCCTTTTCATGATCTTTACTATCTCCCGCGCAATAGCTTCCAACTGCTCCTTTGTGGGTCTTTTCATCGGCTGGGCCAGACGGATCCGCTCAGCTTCGATCTCATCCGGTGTGGGCGGCTGCCCCCGGACCATCGTCTCGACTTCGATAAACGCCTTGAGCAAAGATCTCTGATCCTCACCGCTGAGCACCGGCGAGCACACGCGCTCAATCTTTCGGAGGCGCTGTAAAAGCTTCATCTTTCCAATCCTCCCTCGCCGTAGAGCTGAGCGCTGCAATGAAGTCAACGCCTATCGACCCATCCGGATTTTCGGCCTTGAATCGTGACCGATCGACGCCCAGCGCCGACACAAAGCCGTCATCGTCCCCCGGCCAGAATGGAAGCATCGACTTTGCCTTTGCCTCCAACATAGCCAACCGTTGCCTTATCCTGGTTATCACTGCCAATCACTCCCTCGCGCATCGTTCTCCAAAGCTTCCAGCCTTGGGATGATATCCGCTATCTCTGTGAGTTTAAGGCCGTAGTCCAGCAGTGCACGAGCAGCCGATACCCGCACAGCTCCAGGGAGCGTCTGATCCTCCAGGATCTCCCGTAATGTGGACAGCGCCGGGGAAAGGCTTTGTTTTGCCTGGGCTGCCGCGTCCGCTACAAGCCCGGCCAGCTCTTCTTGATATGCCTGCTGAAACTCTGCATCTTCTTTGATCCATCGGCGTAGGGTCGAATATCCAACCCCGGCGTCTTGTGCCGCCGCCTCAATGGTAGGCGAGCGGATAAGCGCGGCCAGCGCTCGCTTTTGGTTTGTGGTCACAGTTGCAACCCTCCTGTTGTGCTCATATTCGCCCGTGAGCGCCCATTTCTGTTACCAAATGGCGTCATCGTCCGGATCATCACATTTCATATCATCTCGCAGAGCTGCCGCCTCAGCGCGAAGGATCTCCATCGTGATACCCGCGTCGGCAAGTGCACGACCGCGCTTTTCCAGCCAGCGCAGCGTGTAAAGGCGCTGTCGCTTAAGGTTCTTATTGCGCTGATCCTTTCGCGCAAGCTGGACATACGGGGAGCTGCTGAGCATTTCAATCTCCGCCTGGAGCTCTTCATCTGTCATGCGTTATTCACCTCCTTTGCTATCAAGCAGGCGCAGCTTCTCCGCTCGCAAATCTTCAAACTCGCCCTCCGTTGGTGGCGTGTAGGGCTTCCCCCTTGCATCCCCCTGCGGCTGGTGCTGACGCTGAAATTGCGTTTGCGGTTGATCCTGCATCTGTGGTTGTGATTGAGAATGATCTTGAAGATGCTGTTGCAATTGGTTGTCATCGTTATCGTTCGATAACGCACGATCTCGGTCGATACGCCACTGCTCAAATGACACAGGATCCCGGCCCGCTCGTTTTTCGTCCCGGCAGTAGGCTGCATAAGCCCCAGAGTCTTTTCGGCTTTGATACCGCTCGCCGTCCCGATCCAGCTTTGGATAGATAAGCCCCCACAGAATCGCCGCCGTTCCTTCAAATTCTGGAATAACCCCGTGCTGCGCATACTCAATCGATGCACGAAAAAGTTTGGCCAAGGTCCCGTCGTCCAGGCTGAGCAGTGGAGTCCAGTCTGAAAAGTAGAACATTACCCCCGGTCGGTCACTCACAGCTGTGGGCCTCCTTCCCCTTGATTGCACCACGGCTCTGTTCATCGAGCTGCTCAAAAAGCAATGGCATATTGACCCGATATTCGGACCCGACGCGAACGTGTGGTATTCTTCCTTCAATACACCCGCGCCGGAGACTTCCGATTGAAAGTCCAGTAAGCCGCGCTGCATTTCTCAAAGACTGGAGCGGCGCATCATCGTTAACACTTCGAACGGACATGAAATCCCTCCTTTCTAATCCGGTTTTGTAGGCTAATTTTATTCTAAATCGCTTGACAAAATCAAGTGTAACTTGCTATAATTTCAAATATGAAAGTTCTACTTGTAGAAAGGGGAATACCATGGAAAAAGGAAAGTACACCTTCGATGCGGAACGGGAAAAGGCTTTGCTTCCATCAAAGCTAAGTAAACTGCTTTCTTCCTCTGCTGATGTGAAAGGGCTTGCCGATCATCTTCGAGTATCACAGCAAGCTATTAATCAGTACAAACTGGGTGTTTCCTACCCAAAAACAGAAAACTTGATAAAAATAGCCGATTATTTTGGCATCTCCGTTGATTATCTTCTTGACCTAACTGATGTTCCAAACAGAGATACTTCGATCCAGGCGGTAAACGAAGTGACCGGGCTTTCCGCTGGAGCAATAGTTAAACTTCATGAAATATCCAAAGGAGCAGACGGTCCAGATTTTTTGGCTATCATTTCCGCTTGGATTGAAAGTGACCAAGCTGAGCCATTGCTTTCAATAATGAGATCAATTCTTGAAATCGAAATAAACCCATCTATAGGAAATGAATTGCATAGATTGATAATCGGTGAAGATGAGTATCACGTGCAAATACGCCGATTTTTGATGCCGTTGATTCAAGATGTTATTTCTGCGGAAATACCAGATATCGCCGTTACCTATGAAAACATCCGGAAAGAAAGGGGTGTGAAAAATGGCGAGCATTAAGTTGATGGAGACAAAAGACGGAAAACGGTTTTGGAAAATCTCCGTTTCCCGCGGCTATGGTCAGTCTCCCTATACGACCCGCTTTTACTGGCCGACGAAAGAAAACGGTGATCCCGTGGCGGCTCGTACAGCAGAGCGCGAATTAAACAAGGCCGTCGCCGCATTTGAAAACGCCTGTGCAGCCGGGGAGATCCTCAGCCGTGCAGAGCAAAAGCAAAAGGAAGCGGAGGAACAGGCCCAGGCTGCAAAGATCAAGACATTCAAGCAGTACGGCGAACAGGTTTTTATGCCAGCGAAAAAAATCACCTGCGCGGAAAAGACGCGGAAATACTATCAGAATGCCCTTGATAATCATCTGTACCCCGTGTTCGGGGATATCCCTCTGCCGGAGATAACATCTGCCCAGTTGTCCGCGTTCTTTCTTTCAAAACAGGCGTCGGCATTATCTCATTCCACCGTGCTCGGTCTGTATGTCACAGCAAACCAGCTTTTCACGATGGCATATATGGAGGACGCAATCGGCCGTAATCCTCTGGACAAGGTGCAGCGGCCCCGGCAAAAGAAAGATGATCGCCGCTCTGATCCTCCGCGCTTCACCGTTGAAGAGGTCAAATATATTCGGAAATGCCTTGCAAATGCGGATTTAAAATGGCAATCGCTTATCCAGATCCTTATCACAACGGGAATGCGCCGCGGCGAAGTGTGCGCTCTCACCTGGGATAAGATCGACTTCAAAAACAACGTCATAATCGTTGACGGCAATCTTGGCTATACTCCGGAGGCAGGTATATTCCGCGAAAAGCCAAAGACCGAAAGCGGTAACCGTGTTGTACCGATGGCCGGAGAGGTTGCCGAAGTGCTGAAGCGATATCAAGCGGAACAGGTTGCAGCAGTAGCGAGAAGGACGGCAAGGCTCGAAAAGGATCATAAGCCGCTTGACTTCAAAAAGATCACCGTCCCGAAATACGTTTTCACCGTAAGAGGTGGAAGCGATCCTATCTATCCGGACAGCGTTAACCGCTTCTTTGCCAGATTCGGGAAAGCATACGGTATCGAAGACTTCCACCCGCACAAGCTCCGCCACACTGCTATCAGTATCATGCTTGAAAATGGTGTTCCGGAGGTTACCGTTGCTGCAATCGCCGGACATGAAGACGCGAGTGTTACTCATAAGATCTATGCTCACGCAAGCGAGGACGGAAAACAGGCAGCCATCAAATTGCTGGCAAATGTGATCGGATGATGATGCAGCAAGCCGGACAGGGAAAACCCTTGTCCGGCTGTTTTTCACAAAAAGTATTGAGGTATTGAGAGAAGTATTGAGGCGCCAGTTATTTGCGAATATCGCAATCTATCGCAAGCTATACAAAGGAATGAGCGAAAAACCTTGATGCTTCAATACTTTTCGCCATCCTCGTAAAGTAAAGTAAGACAAGCTAAAACAAGCAAAAATAGACCGTTTTATAATTCGTAATCAGCAGGTCGCCGGTTCGAGTCCGGCCACCAGCTCCATGAAAAACCCCTGTATTCATTGAGAATACAGGGGTTTTTTGTATTTTTGCCTGCCGGCGGCTTTACGCGCGGTCGCACAGCACGATAAATCGGAGGGTCCCGTCGTATGCGCAGGTATACAGTCCCAGCGCGTGGCCGTTGTTCCTGGCCTCAGAGACCTGCCCCACCTGAAGGAGTTCTCCGTGGGAAACCACATACCGATATACCCTTCCGTTCACATCGGTAAAGGTCACCGGGTCACCGGGCTGCATGGAATCGATCCGACCAAAAAAGCTGTTGGTGTTGTGGGCGGCGATCACAAAATTGTTTGTCTGCGGGGATCCGAACTGGCAGATCGGCGCGACATCCAGATGGTTAAAGTTGCCCGGAGCCATGACCGGAAGCTCGATTCCAAGGACCGGCAGGGAGATCACGCCGATATAACTGATCTCACTCACCGTGATCTCGGGCATTTCGAAATCTTCCGGCAGATCCTCCGGCATCATTTCGAAATCCGTATCCGGCCAGGTCGAAGGGTCTTCCCAAAACGGGTTGTCGGTTTCATCCGGCTCCCCCTGTTTTTCGCCTGAGAGCCCCGCCGCTTCTTTTTCCGCTTCCTGGGCTCTGTGCTGCTCGATGACGGCCTGCATCTCAGAGAGCGTCTCCCCGGCGATCCGTCCGCCGCGCTTGTCCTCTATAAAATTGTGCAGGAAAAGGAGCAGTGCTGATAAAATCAGCACTGTTCCCATTCCTATAAAGATATAGGCCGCTTTTGTTTTTTTCTTTTTACGTCTCTTCATCCTTGCGCTTCTTGAGCAGAGTCAGCACACCGTATCCGGCAAGCAGCAGGCCAAGCCCGCCGAAGACCGGGATGGGCCACTTCAGCTGGCCGGTGGGCAGCAGCTTGTCGTAGGTCCGGGTGTTCGTCACGTCGAAGCCCTTCACCGTCGCAACATAGCCGCTGATCGGATTCTCCGTGATGGTGTACTTGATCTCCTTGCCGTCGGCATACTTGTCCAGCCCGGTGAAGCTCCACTTCCAGCCGTCGGATTCTTTCACGGTGATCGTCTTCACCGTCTTCCCGTCAGCCAGCAGGTTGATGGTGATGCTGGCCGGCCGCTTGCCGTCCTGGTTGTTCTTGTCGTCCCAGGTCTTCTTGCCGTTGATGTCGATCTTCTCCGGCTCGTGGGTGTTGGTCAGGGTGACCGTAAACGTACCGTCATCATTCTTTTCAACATCCACAGAAGGCTCGTAACCAGCGGGCGGGTCGGCTTCCTCCACCGAGTATTCGATCTCCGTTTCGCCTTCGTACTTGGGCAGATTCGTCCAAGTATAGGTCCAGCTGACATTCTCGTTCAGGGTGACAGGATCACCGACATTCGAATCCCCGGCTTTAAGCTGCACGCTTACGCTCTCCGTACGCTTGCCGTCCTGGTCATCGTTGTCGTCCCATTCCTTCGTCACCGTCACAGTCGTCGTTTCCTGAGAGTTCGTGACAGTGATCTTCCCATCCGCAAGTTCGCCGATCGCGCTTTCGTATCCGGTGATCTCAAGCTCTTCCACATTGTATTCGACCGGAGTAGTACCGTCCGCCTGGTACATCGGCAGGCTCTCGAAGGTGTAGCTCGGCTGTTCCGCACTCAGTTCCGCGGTCTTTCCGTCGACTGACTTGCCGTCCGCCGTCAGTTGCACCGTCACAGTTACGCCGCTCGGCCACGTGTCCGTGCCGTCCGCGTTCACCCATGTCTTGTCGACTTCAAACGTCGTCGTCTCCTGAGAGTTCGTCACCGTGACCTTGCCGTTCGCAGGATCTCCGACCTCGCTCTCGTACCCGGCTACCTCCAGCTCCTTCACGCTGTAGGCGATCTCGGTCGTGCCGTTTGCC
>JAFRDL010000022.1 GCA_017411265.1 Oscillospiraceae bacterium
CAAGCGCTGCATCAAGGGAGCGGTGGCCGGGCTGATCGTCCTCGGTGTCATTCTGGCGTTTTTCGCAGTGATGCTGGTTTTGGCCACCGTTTAGCGGGAGAAAAACCATGAACCGAACGGCGCGAGACCGGACCGGGGACCACCCCGCGCCGGTGGAGCGGATCGAACTGAACGAGGATAAACTGCGTCTGCGGTTTATCCTCGCCGTCGTCTTTCTGGCCGTGGGCCTGGGGGCCTTGTTCTATGCCCTCACCCGGCTCCTCACCCCGGACACGGGCTGGCAGGAGATCCAGACCAGCCGAGGCGGCTACAGTGTGGGATCCGATTTTGTGTTCTATTACGACCTGGGGGCCGGCGGCGGCTCCCCCACCGCGGAGAAAAAGAAGCTCACGGTGCTCTACACCCAGGCGGCGGCGGAGGCGTATCAGATCTTCGACGCCCACCAGCGGTACGAGGGCGTGGGCAACCTGGCCTCTCTCAGCGATGCCCCCAACGAGACCGTGACGGTGGATCCGGGGCTGTACAGGGCCCTGGAGAAGCTGGAGCGCTCCGGCCGCCGGGAGCTGTACCTGGCCCCGGTGTACGAGATGTATTACTCCCTGTTCCACTGCCAGGAGCTGTCCGAGACGGAGGATTTCGACCCGTTCCGGAACCGGGACCTGGCCGACTGGTGCCGGGAGGCGGCGGCCTTCGCCGCGGACCCGGAGGCCGTTTCCCTGGAGTTCCCGGGGGAGGACCGGGTGTGCCTGCGCGTCTCGGAGGAGTATCTGGCCTTCCTGCGGGAATATGGGATCACCGATTTCCTGGACTTTTTCTGGATGCGGAACGCCTTCGTGACGGATTATCTGGCGGATGCTCTGACAGGGGCGGGCTTTACCCGCGGCTGCCTCTCCAGCCGGGACGGCTTCGTCCGGGATCTGGACGGGAGCGGGACCGCCTTTGATCTGAATCTCTTCCACCGGACGGCGGACGGAAAGGTGTATCCCGCCGGGGTGATGACCTATCGGGGACCGGCGAGCCTGGTTTCCCTGTACGCCTATCCGGTGGCTGCGGAACGGAACGACTGGTACTATGCCATGCCCGACGGGACGGTGCGCCATCCCTTTGTGGACGTTTCCGACGGGCTTTGCCGGACCTCCGTGCCGGAGCTGACGGCGTATTCCTCGGAGGGCGGCTGCGCCGACGTCCTGCTCCGGGTGCTGGGGATCTTCCTGTCCGACACGCTGGACGGGGACGCCCTGGCGGATCTGGCCGGCCAAGGCGTATACACGGTGCGCTGTGAGGACGGCGTGATCCTCCACACCGACCCGGCGGCGGAATTCTCCGCCCTGTACGCCGGGGATGACGTGGTCTTCCGTGCGGAGCAGGCGGGCCGATAGGCCTCCCTTGCTTTCCCGGGCGCATAGGATTATAATGACGGCAGAAAAAGAGCCGGAAGGAGGCGCTGACCGGATGGACGAGGAGAAAAAGAGAAAGAAGAAGCACCGTCAGGCGGCGGCCACCGCGGTGGCGGCGGTCACCTCCGCCGGCGTGGTGATGGGCGGCATGTTCGCCTCCCCGGACGACCTGCTCAACGGGAACGACGATGGCGGCGGCTCCGTCACCGTCACCGACACCTATACCCCGGACGCCGCCGACGGCGACGATATCGACGAGATCGAAGCCGGGGAGGAGGACGACGAATCCCGCCGCCGGGGCGTCCGCGCCCGGGCCCGGCAGTGGATCTGGCGTCTGCCCTACGGGGTGCGGGCCGTGATCGGCGTGCCGCTGTGGGCCGTGGGCTGGCTGATCATCACCGGAGCCACGGCGCTGTGGAGCGGGGTGCTCTCCCCGGTGTTCGGCACGATCCTGGGCTGGATCGTCACCGCGGCGGTGCTCCTGGGGGCCTTCGCCCTGACGGGGAAAGCCCTGTTCCCGGATCTCCCGCTGAAAAAGATCGTGAACAAGCGGAACTTCCTGGCGCTGCTCATCGGCACCGCCGTGCTGGCGGTGGCGGACAACGTGGTTCCTCTGTTCTGGGACGGCTACGCAAAGATCGCGGGCGTGGTCCGGGCGGTGGGCTCCGCGGGACTGCTGGGCGGCGTGACGGCGGTCTTCGCCAAGCGGGAGCGCCGCCGGCGGAAAAAGCTGGCGGAAAAGGCGGCCCGGGCGGCGGAGAAGGAGCCGCCGGAGACCATGGCCCAGGCCCTGCGCCGGGCCAGGGAGCTGGCGGACAGTGTCCGGCCCTCCGGAGGATAAAAAACAAGCGGGACGCTCTTCGGAGTGTCCCGCTTTCCGATGGATGCCGGCCGGTCTTTTTTACCGGTTGGTGATGTTGATCTGGCACATGGCCATGGTGTCCAGAGCCGCCTCGTGGGTGGCGGGGGTCACGGCGGCGCAGCAGGAGGCGTCCAGAGAGATGGGCATCTCGGGATAGAAGGCCTTCTGCACCAGCGCGTTGGATACGACGCAGATATCGGTGCACAGACCGATGACCTCCAGGTTGACATAAGGCTCGCCATACTGGGCCACGTAATCACCCATGATGGCCACCAGGTCGGCGGAGCCGAAGGTGGGCTTCTCCACCACGGTGAGATTCTCGTATCCGGCCAGGGCCTCGCTCACCGCGCTGTCGAACAGCCAGCCCTCGGTGTAGCGGATGCAGTGGACGACCGGGAGATTTTTGCCTTCCTGCGTCACCATGTAATCGCCCTCATGGGTGTCCAGGGTGGCGATGATGGGGTTGCCGGCCTTCTTGTACTCTTCGATCTTGGCGACTACGTTGGGAACGATGGCCTCCGCTTCGGCCGTGCCCAGAGCGCCGTCGACAAAGTCCTTCTGCATGTCGACGACCAGCAGGATATCCACCGTCTTCTTGCCAGGGTTGATTTCCTTGGCGTATTCGTTGATGTCTTTCGGCCAGATGGCAGTGAGGGGATCGTGCTCCTCGGCCGCCGCCGCGGCGGTGCCCGCAAGGGCAAGGCCCAGGGTCACGGCAAGAACGATGCACAGAACGCGCTTCATAGGTATCCCACCTCTTTATTATTTTCCGGCAAGCACTTGCATCTGCCGGTAAGTAAAACTATAATATAGAAATAGACGATTGTCAATATACACAAAAAACAAAGAAAGAATTATTCCTATGTTAGACAACCTGCTGTTCAGCGTCCGGGTGGTCCTCCCGGTGTTCATCACGATCCTCCTGGGTACCCTGGGCGCCCGGGCGAAGATCCTGGAACGGGACGTGATGGATAAAATGGCCCGGATCACGTTTACCTGGTTCCTGTCGGTCAAGATCGGGCTGAGTACCTTTGACGCGGATCTGCGGAATATGTCCGCGCTGTCCATGACCTGGTTCTGCGGGCTGGGCCTGCTGGCGGCCTTCGCGGTGATCTGGGTGCTGGCCCACTGGCTGATCCGACGGAAGGAGAGCGTGGGCGCCTTTGTCCACTGCAGCTTCCGGGGCAGCATCACGGTGCTGGGGCTGGCCCTGGTGTCCAGCCTGGCCGGAGACGAAGGCGTGGCGCTGTGCGCGCCCATCGTGGCCCTGGGCAGCATCGAGAACAACCTCCTGGCGGTGCTGTGCCTCACCCGCCCCGGAGAGGGCGGCAGCTTCTGGAGCAAGCTGGGCCGGGCGGCGCTGCAGCTGGTGAAGAACCCTCTGGTCATCGCCGCCGCCGCCGGCTGCGCGGCCAACCTGCTCCGCCTTCCCTGCCCCGCCGTGATCCGCACGCCCCTGGAGTATCTCGCGTCCCTGGCGGTGCCCCTGAGCCTGCTGTGCATCGGCACGGCCCTGGACCCGGACCGGGTGAAGCGATCCCTGGGCCTGGCGGCGGGGGCGGCTTTCGTCAAGACGGTGGTGCTGGCGGCGGCGATGCTGCCCGTGGCGGTGTGGATGGGCTTCCGGGGGACGGAGCTGGCCATCATCGGCTTCTTCTTCACCCTGGCCAACCCCTCCGGATGCTACGTGATGACTCTGGCCATGGGCGGCGACGCGGATCTCACCGCCAGCGCCACGGTCCTGTCCACCTTCTTCTCCGTGTTCACCGTGACGCTGATGCTGTACATCCTCCGGACCCTGGCGCTGATCTGAGCGGCGGGCCGGAGAGGATCGGAAAAAACGGCTGCCCTCCTCAAAAGGGGAGGGCGGCCGTTGGCCGTCTGGCTTACTGCGGGATGTTCTCCATGATGTCGTTGAGGCCGGTGTCCTCTCCCACCAGGGAGCGAACCAAACCGAACCGCCGACAGTCATATCTTCGGAACTCAAATTCAGTGGTGTCCTTGGTAGGCCGGTGCTTGTACTGGAGCTGTGTCTCGTGGTACATCATGGCCGCCCAGGCCACCTCGTAAGCGGTGCGCCCGCCGAAGTGGGAGAGGGGCGTGTCCACGTCCAGGAAAAGGGGATTTTCCTCCGCAAAGTGGAGATACAGCTTGGGGGTGTCCCACGCGCCGAAGGACGCGGCGGTGTCCGGGTATGCCGCGGGATCTGCCGCCAGGGGCACGGCCTGCTCCAGGCACAGGGCGTTGAGACGGTGGGCGCCGTGGCCGTATTCCCCCTCCCGGTCGTGACCGATCACCACGCTGGGCCGGAAACGGCGGAGCATGGCCACCTGATAGGCGATGACGTTGTCCTCGCCGAACATGTTTTTCGCCTCCTGCAGGGAGAGGATATAATAGTCCGGGAAGGGGCCTATAATGGGATAGTGGCGGATGCCCATCTCATAGAGGGCGTTGAGCAGCTCGTGGTTGCGGCTCTCCCACACCACGCCGCCCTCCATGGCATGATCCACCAGATAGCACACCTGCACGTCCAGCCCCCGGTCCACGCAGTCGGCCATCAGCGCGCCGAAGAAGATCACGTCGTCGTCCGCGTGGGAGGGAAAGACCAGCACGTCCGCCTTGTCGCAGGGAGGCAGCCACTCCTGGGTCCCCGGAGGGGCGGAGCCGTCGGTATAGGCCTCCAGCTCACACAGAGGGGAAAAGCCGTTGAACACGATATCCGCCTGGTTCACCGGGTGGGGGAGACGGATATATTCGTGGATGAATCCCTGCATCCCGCCGGAGACAGAGGTGTCTTCCAGCTGTACGGTAAAAGCGGCGGGGGTGTCGTTCCAGTAGAAGTACAGGGCGCTGAAGGGCGTTTCCGACGCCATATGAAGTACGGCGCCGGCCCTGAAGTTTGTCCGGGTGAGGAAGCTGCCGTCCGTCACCGGCCGGGAGGCGCCGCCCAGGTTATCCGTAAGCGTGTAGGCGACCCCTGACGCCGGCGGTTCCGGGGTGGGCGTGGCTCCGGGGTGGGCGTGGGCGGTGG
>JAFRDL010000190.1 GCA_017411265.1 Oscillospiraceae bacterium
CCCGTTCACGGCGCGGACGGGGAATTCGGGCCGGAGACGGCCCGGGCGGTGCGGGCGTTCCGCGCCGGGGCGCTGCTGGGGGAGAGCGCCGCCGTGGACGCTCCGGTCTGGCGGGCGCTGGTGACCGGGGAAAGGCATTGACAAACCCGGCGCCGGATGATACGATTGCCGCGGTAGTCGGGAAACCTGCGGAAACCGGGCCGCGTGAGCGGCCGGTCGGTTGTTTCCGGCGAGCGGCGGCGAGAGCCGCTGCGCATTTCTCCTCGGGGGATCGGTCTCAACAGGGCGGGGCCGGTCCCCCTTTTATTTTTTTGAAAAAACAGGAAAAACGCTCTTTTCACGGGGGAAAGCATGTGGTATAGTATCTGAGTTCGATTTGTTTTTTGGAGATGTATCTATGAAGATTCGCAACGTAGCCATTATCGCCCACGTGGACCACGGCAAGACCACCCTGGTGGACGAGATGCTCAAGCAGTCCGGCGTGTACCGGGAGAACCAGGAGGTCGTGGAGCGGGTCATGGACTCCGGCGACCTGGAGCGGGAGCGGGGCATCACCATCCTGGCCAAAAACACCGCCGTCACCTACGACGGAGTCAAGATCAACATCGTGGATACCCCGGGCCACGCCGATTTCGGCGGCGAGGTGGAGCGGGTGCTGAAGATGGTCAACGGCGTCATCCTGCTGGTGGACGCCGCCGAAGGCCCCATGCCCCAGACCCGTTTCGTCCTGGGCCGGGCGCTGGAGTTGGGCCACCGGGTGATCGTGGTGGTGAACAAGATCGACCGCCCCGACCAGCGGATCCACGACGTCATCGACGAGGTGCTGGAGCTGCTCATCGACCTGAACGCCACGGACGACCAGCTGGATTCCCCCATGCTGTTCTGCTCCGGACGGCAGGGCACCGCCTCCTACTCTCCGGACGTGGTCGGGATCGATCTCAAGCCCCTGTTCAACACCATCCTGGAGTATATCCCCGAGCCCGAACAGGATACCGCGGCGCCCTTCCAGATGCTGGTGTCCTCCCTGGACTACAACGAGTTTGTGGGCCGTATCGCCATCGGCCGTATCGAGCGGGGGACCATCCGACAGAACGAGGACATCGCGGTCTGCAACTACCACAACCCGGACGTGCCGCCCCGGAAGGCCCGGGCCGTGTCCCTCTACGAGTTCGACGGGCTGAGCAAGGTCCCTGTCACCGAGGCCGCGGCGGGGAACATCATCGCCATGAGCGGCATCGGCGACGTGACCATCGGGGATACCATCTGCACCGTGGCCGCGCCGGAGCCCCTGCCCTTCGTGAAGATCTCCGCCCCCACCATGGAGATGACCTTCGGGGTGAACACCTCCCCCTTTGCCGGGCGGGAGGGCAAGTTCGTCACCAGCCGCCAGATCAAGGACCGGCTGTACCGGGAGACGCTGAAGGACGTGTCCCTCCGGGTCACCGACGTGGAGGGCAGCACCGACAGCTTCAACGTGGCGGGACGGGGAGAGATGAGCCTGTCCATCCTCATCGAGACCATGCGCCGGGAGGGCTATGAGTTCCAGGTGTCCCCGCCCCGGGTACTCATGACCCGGGACGAGAACGGCGCTCTGCAGGAGCCCGTGGAGGAGCTGGTGGCGGACGTGCCCCAGGAGTATGTGGGCAGCGTCATCGAAAAGATGGGCAACCGGAAGGGCGAGCTCTCGGAGATGACCCCGGTGGGCAGCCGGATGCGTCTCACCTTCCTGGTCCCCAGCCGGGGACTGTTCGGCTACCGGAACGAGTTCCTCACCGACACCCACGGCGAGGGCATCATGGCCTCCATCTTCCACAGCTACGCCCCCTACAAGGGCGACATCGCCCGGCGGACCACCGGCTCCCTCATCGCCTGGGAGCAGGGCGAGGCGGTGGCCTACGGCATCTGGAACGCCCAGGAGCGGGGCGCCATGTTCATCACCCCCGGCACCAAGGTGTACGGCGGCATGATCGTGGGCGTCAGCCCCAAGCAGGAGGACATCCCGGTGAACGTGTGCCGCACCAAGCACCTGACCAACACCCGGGCCTCCGGCAGCGACGAGGCCCTGCGGCTGGTCCCGCCCCGGCAGCTCAGTCTGGAGCAGTGCCTGGAATTCCTGGCAGACGACGAGCTGCTGGAGGTCACTCCCCAGCACCTGCGGCTGCGCAAGCGGATCCTGGACCACGCCCAGCGGATGAAAAATCTCAAGGGCGGCGCCAAAAACGGATAAGAAACAAGGCTGTTGAGAGATCCTCAACAGCCTTGTTTTATGGGATACAACATACAGGGGAGGGGCAAGGGCCTCCCCTACATGTATCATCCGACGTCAAATCCTGCTTGTAGGGGCCGGCGTCCTCGACGGCCCGCCGGATCCTTCCTGTGGAACGGGCGCTTGATAAGCGCCCCGACAGCCACGATCCAGCGCCCGACCTTGTTTGCAGGGGCCGGGCTTGCCCCTCGCGAAAAACATAGCGCCCCGCGGGAAAACCGCGGGGCGCGTCTGTTTATTTCCGATAGGGGGCGTACCAGTCCCGGAGGGGATCGGCCACCGGGTTCACCGGCAGCAGCGCCGGGGCCGTCCGGTCGGGGAGCTCGGCGGTGTACACCACCCGGGTGTCGCAGATCCGGTCGTGCAGCGTCCCGTTCTCGGGGTCGGCGGCGCACAGGAGGTAGCCGATGCACAGGATCCCGCTGAGATACCGGGCGAAGCTCTCCCGCCACAGCACCGTGAGGAAGGGGACCTTTTTCCCCTCCTTCGTCACGACCCGGAGGCCCATGGCCTTCTTGCCCAGGGTGGCGCCGGTACAGGCGGTGAGCGCCGTGAAGTAGGCGGTGATCAGCGCCCAGCCGAGGATATCCAGCCAGCTGAAGCGAAAGAGCACGTCCCTGGTCATCGCGCCGCCGGAGAACAGCGCCGGGAGGCGAACGGCCAGCAGCGCGAGCCACAGCAGGGCCCGGTCCAGGAGAAAAGCCGCCGCCCGGGGCCAGAAGCGCGCCGGGCGCAGGGCGTTGCCGTTATCCCGCATAGGCCATCACCACGATCCCGCCGTGGGTCTCCGCGAAGCGGGTCAGCGCCTGGGTGTCAGACTGGGGCATCTGAGAGAGGAAATACCGCAGCAGGGAGGAGAGAGATTCCTGCGCCTCCGGCAGCTGGTAGAGCGTGTCGGTCCCGGCCTTTTCCAGCACGGAATCCTGGAACTCCTGATAGCGGCAGATACCGTCGATGAAGCCGGCGGCCAGCGCCTGCCGGGCGGTCATCTCCCGGCCGTCGTCCCGGGCCTTCACCTCGTCCTTGGTCATGCCCCGACCCTGGGCGACGATCTCCAGGAAGAGATCGTAGTCCTCGTCCACGATGGACTGGTAGATCTCCTTCTGCTCCTCGGTCCAGGGAATGCCGGTCATGCCGATGCCCTTGTTCTCGCTGCTCTTGAAGGCGATCTGCTCCACCCCCAGCTTCTCGAAGAGGCCGGAGAGATTGTAGGTGGCGATGTACACGCCGATGTTCACGCACATGCAGTTCCGGTTGGCCTGGATCTCGTCGGAGGCCATGGCCACATAGTAGCCGCCGGAGCAGGCGGTGCTGTCAAAGTAGCACCAGATGGGCCGCCCCGCGGCCTTGTAGTCCATGAGCTTGAGATAGAGCTCGTCCGCCGCGCCCATCTCGCCCCCGGGAGAGTCCACGTACAGGAGCATCCCCACGTTGTTTTCATCGGCGATCAGGGCGTCCACGTAATCCAGCAGCGTATCGTGATCGTATCCGCCGCCGGAGGTGAGGGAGATCCCGGAATTCCCGGATGCGATGGTGCCCTCCACGTCCACCCGGGCCACGTAGGCCCCGGCGGGGAAGGAGAAGGCGGGCTCCTTTGCGCCGGTGAGACTGGCGGCCAGGCTCTCGGCGGCCTGCTGGGAATAGGCGGCCATCTGCTTCCGGGCGGAAACGGCGCTGCGCACGCCGAACCAGCCTGCGCCCACAAAGATCGCGATGGCCAGCAGGAACCAGAGGAACTGTTTCTTGTTCATTTCGATCCTCCTTCGGGTACGAAAAAGACGGGGCTGCG
The DNA here is from genome assembly GCA_017411265.1 of Oscillospiraceae bacterium. Classification (GTDB taxonomy): domain Bacteria; phylum Bacillota; class Clostridia; order Oscillospirales; family Oscillospiraceae; genus Apopatocola. Next base: position 4,056 of record JAFRDL010000190.1, read on the forward strand.
CCGATGGCACTGTCCCGTCTCGATCGGTAAAGATTACTTGAGGCCGTACTTCTTGTTGAACTTCTCCACGCGGCCGCTGGTGTCCACCAGCTTCTGCTTGCCGGTATAGAAGGGATGGCACTTGGAGCAGATCTCCACGGTGATGTCCTTCTTGGTGGAGCCGGTCTCGATGATCTCGCCGCAGGCGCAGCGGATCGTGGTGCGCTGATAGTTGGGATGGATGCCTTCTTTCATGTTCTTCACCTCATGTTGAGCTGCCCTGAGACCGGCATGCCGGGGATACAAGGCGCAGAGTGGATTATAGCAAAGGCCGGAGGCATTTGCAAGCATTATTTTTCGTATCTCCAAGAAAAAACTCCGGGGCGGTTTCTGCCACTCCGCTCTTGCGATTTTCGCCGGAATTTCGTATACTTTTTTCATGAACATCTATCTGTACGGACACGACTACAAATACGCCGTGGAGCAGATGCTCCTGACGCTCTACCCGGAGGAACGGCCGGTCTATCCCGCCGAGCCCTGTGCCGGGGACGGCCTGACCGTGGCGCTGCGCCGGGGGGAGCGGTACATCACCGCCTCCTGCCGCCTGGTGCGGGAGGGACGGGCCGCCCGGGGGCAGGCACGGCTCTCCCTTGGGAAGCTGGGGGAGGGGGAGGACGCCGTCCGGCTGGAGCAGCGGCTGGTGAAGAGCGCCTTTTTCCGGGCGGCCCTGGCCCACGGCCGGGAAAAGCCCGTGTGGGGCTGTCTCACCGGGGTGCGTCCGGCCAAGTTCTTCGCCGGCCTGGTGCGCCGGGACGGCCTGACCCCCGCGGCGGCGGAGCGGGCCCTGGCGCGGGAATTCGGCGTGGAGCCGTCCCGGGCGGC
>JAFRDL010000191.1 GCA_017411265.1 Oscillospiraceae bacterium
AGCCAACCCAGCTCGCTGTGGATCCGGGTGGGATCGATGGCGTACCGGAGGTCATGTCCCTTCCGATCCGTCACAGAGGTGATCAGATCCTCGGACTTTCCCAGTCTGGCGCAGATGAGCTTGACGATGTCGATGTTGCGCATCTCGTTGTGCCCGCCGATGTTGTAGACCTCCCCCGCCCGGCCCCGGCGGACGATCCGATCGATCGCCTTGCAGTGATCCTCCACATACAGCCAGTCCCGGACGTTTTCCCCCTTGCCGTACACCGGCAGAGGCCTGTCGTTCAAGGCGTTGGCGATCATCAGGGGGATCGGCTTCTCCGGAAACTGCCAGGGCCCGTAGTTGTTGGAGCAGCGGGAAATTGTCACCGGAAGATCATAGGTTCGGCTGTACGCCTGCACCAGCAGATCCGCGGCGGCCTTGGAGGCGCTGTAGGGACTGCTGGGACGGAGGGGCGACGTCTCGGTAAAAAACAGATCCGGCCGGTCCAGAGGAAGGTCTCCGTAGACCTCGTCGGTGGACACCTGGTGAAACCGGGCGGTCCCGTGCTTCCGGCAGGCTTCCATCAGGACCTGTGTGCCCAGCACGTTGGTCCGGACAAAGATCTCCGGCGTCTCGATGGAGCGGTCCACGTGGGTCTCCGCGGCAAAATTGACCGCCACGTCGGGCTTCTCCTTCCCGAAGATCTCATCCACGGCGGGCCGGTCGCAAATATCGGTCTTATAGAAGCGGAAACGGGGATCTTTTGCGGCCTCCGCCAGGGTGGACATGTTGCCCGCGTAGGTAAGACAGTCGATGCAGGCGATCTCGTCCTCCGGGTGGTTTTTCAGCATGTAATAGACAAAATTGGCGCCGATGAAGCCGGCGCCGCCGGTGACGATGAACTTCATGGCACTCCTCCGTCAAAACCCGATCCCGGACTGAGCCAGCGTCGGGTTCGTTTTGTCCCTTTCGCTGAGGATGATCTCCCCCGCGTCCGGCCATTGGATGCCGATATCCGGATCGTTCCAGAGGATACCGCCCTCGTCCTCCGGGTGGTAAACCTGGTCGCATTTATAGGCGAATTCCGCGGCTTCGCTGAGGACCAGAAAACCGTGGGCAAAGCCCCGGGGGATCAGAAGCTGCCGCCGGTTCTCCCCGGAGAGGACCGCGCCCACCCACTTGCCGTAGGTATCGCTCCCCTTCCGCAGGTCCACAGCCACGTCAAAAACCTCTCCCCGGATCACCCGCACCAGCTTTGCCTGGGGAAAGCGTTTCTGAAAATGCAGGCCCCGGAGCACTCCCCGGCGGGAGAAGGACTGGTTGTCCTGAACAAAGGTATAATCCAATCCGGCCACGCGGAAATCCGTTTCCTTATACGTCTCCATGAAAAAGCCGCGCTCATCGCCATAGCGCCTCACGTCGACCAGAAAGACGCCCGGTATTTCTGTTTCGGTAAATGAAAAGCTGCCCATGTTCTCCCTCTCAGTATCGGATCCCGCCCTGTGCGACCGTCCGCAGATGCCGGCCGTAAGGGGAATTGCCGCACCGCTCCGCAGAGGAAAGCAGCTCTTCCCGGCTGATCCAGCCGTTCTTCCAGGCGATCTCCTCCGGAGCGGAAATGGTGATCCCCTGCCGGGCCTGGATCATCTGCACGAACGCCGTCGCGTCCGCCAGCGAATCCACCGTCCCGGCGTCCAGCCAGGCAAAGCCCCGGCCGAGAAGCTGGACATCCAGAAGGCCGCTCTGCAGATACATCTCGTTGAGCGCCGTGATCTCCAGCTCTCCCCGGGCGGAGGGCCGAATGGTTTCCGCCCGCCCGCTCACGCCGGAGGGATAGAAATACAAGCCGGTGACCGCGTAATTGCTTTTGGGGGTTTGAGGCTTTTCCTCAATGGAAACGGCTCTCCCGTTCCCGTCGAACTCCACCACCCCGAAACGCTCCGGGTCCGGCACATAATACCCGAATACCGTGGCCCGGCGGTTTTTCTCCGCGTTTTCCGCGGCGGCGCGCAGGATCTTTCCGAAGCCGTTGCCGTAAAAGATGTTGTCGCCCAGCACCATGGCGCAGGCGTCGTCCCCGATGAACTCCTTTCCCAGCACGAACGCCTGGGCCAGGCCGTCCGGAGAGGGCTGCTCCTGATAGGAGAAACGCACCCCGAATTCGGCCCCATCCCCCAGCAGCCGCTCGAAGTTGGGCAGATCCGTGGGGGTGGAGATGATGAGGATGTCCCGGATCCCCGCCAGCATCAGCGTGGACAGCGGGTAAAAGATCATGGGCTTGTCGTATATCGGGAGAAGCTGCTTGGATGTGACAAGCGTCAGCGGATACAGACGTGTGCCGGTACCGCCGGCAAGAATGATGGCTTTCAATTCCTCACTCCCTTGCGTAAACAGACAGCGGCTGCAAACAGGCAGCCCGTCACTTGACCGTTTATTCCCTGACGACGCAGATGCGTATCATACCAGATAGTTCACATACTTTTCCGCAATGGACCGCCAATTCGGCAGCGCGTCGCCCATATTGGCGCCGCAGGATTCCCGGTACATCGCCCAGACGAACCAGTAATAGGCGATCAGGGCCGTATATGCCATGTGGTGGAATTCTTTTTTCTCTGTCCAGTCTGCCCCCAGATACTCCCGAATAAACCTTCTGGCGTCATCGAAATCGTACATGGCATCCACGATATAGTACCCGACGTCGATCCCCGGATCCGAGAAACCGGCGTACTCCCAGTCGATCAGGATCACCTCGCCGTCCGGCAGAAGCATCCAGTTGGGCTTATAGGTATCCCCGTGGCAGAAGCACTTTTCGATCCCATCTCCGACGGTTTTCCCATAGAGCGCGCCGATCTTTTCCTTCAGGCTCTCGTGCTCCTCAAAGCAGCGGGCGTCCTTTTCCTTCAGCAGCCGTTCGATGGCAAGGGCGTCTTCCCAAGGCCTCAGGCCGTAATCCACCGTGACCGGGACGGCATGCAGCTTTTGAAGCACGGCAACGATCTTTTTTGAATCGTCGAAGCAGCCGTAGTCGGGCTCCCGGAACTCGCTGACGTACTTGGAGATCTTCCACCCCTCGATGACGTCCATATAAATATACGTCGGATCGATCCCGAACTCCCTGGCCAGGATCAAAGAGTGCTTCTCATTCCGGCGGTTGATGATCCTCTCGGTCCCGTCGCCGGGATGTCTGTAAATGTAATCCACGCCGTCAATGCGGAAAACGAAAGAGGTGTTCGTCAGGCCCTCGCTGACGGTCCGGAAGTCGACGATGTCTTCCTCGTCGCAGCGGAAAACCAGCTTGATGTTGCGGATGATATCGCTGTGCGCGTGGCTTTTGTATCCGGAATCGAACTGGCGGAGCTGCTCAAAATAATCAAATTCGAAGATCGCGTCTGTCGTGTATTCCTTGAAATACATCGGCGGAAGCTGGTCCAGGTGATCCTTGACCAGCCACTCCCAGAACTTGTCGTCGTAATCCCCGACGGCCCGGTCCGCTTCCGCCAGCCCGAGAAACCCCCGGGAAAACTCCCGGTTCCAGAAAGAATGCCCCAACAGCATCAATCCGCCGTTTTCCGCTTTCTCCATGCAAATGATGCGTCCTTCGGGATCGATGTGGGCATACATCTCGTTTTCCTTCTCGCCGGTGCTGTACCCGGCGTAAAAGGAGCGATATTCGAAACGATGAAACGGGTTTTCGACAAAATAGCTGTCACAGACGCAGACGTAGCTGTTGTTCAGATGCTCCCCCGCCACAAGAAGGCTCTCGATGTTGTTCTTCGTATTGTACGCCGGATTGAACAGAAGTCTTACGCCGTACTTTTCCTCCAGAAAAGCGAACATATTCCTCTTATAGCCGAGGACGACCGTAATGTCTTCGATCCCGGCCTCCTGAAGCTGCCGGATCTGTCTCTCGATCAGCCTTTCGCCCCGGACTTCATACAGGCCCTTCGGCTGCTCCAGGGACAGGGGGATAAACCGGGTCGCCGAGCCCGCCGCAAGAATGACCGCGCTGTCGACCTTATAGGGCTCCAGCGCTTTCCGGCCCGCATCCGAGAGCTCGCCCGTCTTCTTGTCGATGAGACCTCGGGCCGCGAGAGAAGCGAACGCGTCCTTATCGTGTATCGCGCGGGAAAGGAAGATATCCGCCATACTCTGTGCTCTGCCCATGGAGGCTTCATACAGATTATTCAGAATACAAAACTCTTCCTTTGTCATGTGACCAGCCACTCTCCTCAGTATGCTTTGCTGCCGTTCGTCATCCCGTCAAGGATCGCCTTTCCGACAGGTCGCCGGCAGGAACGATAGTCCTTTCCTCCAAGGATGAGCTTCTCCACCTTGAGTTCCCGGATCCGGTCGTTCCCGATCTCATACGGATTTTCGGAGAGGATGACCATGTCGGCCACCTTCCCCACCTCCAGGCTTCCGCGCTCCTTCTCATCGAACGAGGTGTAATACCCGTTGAACGTGCACATGCGAAGGGCGTCCCGGATGGTCACGGACTCCGCCTTGTTGTTCACCGCCTTGTCCAGCCATACGATGGGGTCCGGGGAGGTACACGGGGCGTCGGAGCCGAAGGAGACGGTTATCCCGCTGTCTCGGAACGTCCGGATCGGGTTCAGCCTGGACACCCGCTCCTCCCCCATGATGGACACGAGATACTCATCCGGCTCCTGCTTCCAGTTGATGAACGCGCTCTGCATCGGCAGCTGGATATGATAATCGCGGCAGATCCCGATGCCCGCTTCCGTGGGCAGGCAATCATGAATGATCCCGTGCCGATGGTCCTGCCGGGGATAATCGTCCAGCGCCGCCTTCAGGGCGCGGGTCGCCTGGTCGAAGGCCTTGTCGCCGATGGCGTGCATTTCGATCTGCAGCCCGGCCCGATTTGCCGCTTTGCAGAACTCGATGACCTTCTCGTCGCTGTAATACAGCACGCCGTTCCCGCCTTCCGCGTCCACATACGGCTGCAGCATGGCCGCATCATGGGAGCCGAAGCAGCCGTCCAGGGCGCTCTCAAAGCAGCCGCCGATCCTCGGCAGCTTTCGGCCGGTCGCCACCCGGATATCCATGGGCTGCGGGAACACCCGAAGCTGGAAGCCGTTCTGGAGGGACTTGGCGAAGATCTTCTCAAACGTGATATCCAGGTTCATCGGGAAACCGATGCCGCTGACGGTGTGGACCATGCCGATGCCGTGCTGCGCCATGAAGTCCACGGCGTCCATCATATTGCCGAACATCTCGATCAGGGACAGGGAGCTGGAGATGTAGTCCGAGAACTTGAAAAAGGCCTCCTGGTTCATTTCCCCCGTGTCCGGATGGTAGCCGCGAAGGTCCTTCACCTTATCGTTCATTTTGTTCAGCAGCTTTGTGTTCACGATACAGGCATGGCCGTCGTACTTGACCACCATGATCTCCTTGTCCGGGCACACGGCGTCCAGCTCTTCCCGGCTGATCAGACGCCCCTCCCGGACGGAATACGGAGACGCGCCGAAGCAGATCAGCGTTCTCCCCTTGGATCGGGACACAAACTCGCGGATCATCGAGGCGATCTCTTCGTTGGATTCCGCATCCATCACGTTCAGCCCGGCCTGGAAGGTAGAAAACGACGCAAAGTGCTGGTGCGTGTCGACGAACGACGGGATCAAAGCGCCTTTTCCCAACGGGACCCGCTCCGCGTTGGCATACGCTTCCGGCAGCGTATCGCCCGTATACACGATCCGCCCCCGATCCTCCACCAGGTAACGGAATACGTCATCGTTTTTATTCACAGTGAGGATCGCGCCTTCATAGCATTTCATTGTGTTCTTCTCCTTCCATCCGATAGCCCGGGTCCAGCTGCGCCAGCTCGTAATAATTGTCGATCTCCATGATATCCTGTTTTCGGCAGGGGCGGATCTCCACGCGGTAATTCTCTTTCCGGAGCACAAAGGGGATAAACTCCCAGAAATAATCCTTTCCGTCCGGCTCGCGGAAGACCTGGACGAAATCCTTTTTCAGCTTCTCGCAGTCTTCCGCCGTCCAGTAAGAGATCCCGTAATAGTTGTAGCAGTACGTATTTCCCTTCCTGTAATCCGTCAGATACCCGTCTTCCATCTTGAAGCTCCAGTCGTCCGTCTCCATGGAGTAGGAGCCCAGGATGTTGCTGGCGTATTGATATTTTGCAATGACCCGGGGATTGCTGATATACAGATCCGCCTCGCAGAAATAGCAGCCGCCGTGAAGCGTGTCGAAGGACAGGATGGCGGAGGATATGTTGTTGGTAACGGCATAGTCCCGGTTCTCGATCAGCCGGATATACGGATACTTTTTCAGCAATTCTTTCAGCTTATCGAACCGATAGCCGCCGACGACCGTGATCTCGCGGATCCCCACGGCGACGAGCGCGTCCAGCAGCGTATCGATGATCCGAACGCCGTTGACCTCCACCATGGGCTTGGGGCGATCCGCCGTCGCCGGCATCATCCGGGAACCGAACCCCGCGGCCAGAATGATCGCCCTCTTCACCCGGTAGGGCTCGAGCGCCTCCAGGCCTTTTTCCGTGACGCGGAGATCTTCCCCGCTGCCGCCGATCTTCCCGGCAGCCTTCAGGCTGTCCAGGCTTTTCATCACGGCCGTGCCGGAAATGCACAGCGAATCGCTGAGCTGCCGGACAGAAACGGACGCCGTCTTTTCCCGTTCCAGATAAGCCAACACTTCAAACTCGTACCGAGTCAGGGCCATGCGCTCCTCCCGCAGCAAACGCTGCCTCACATCAAATAAAACCGCTCAAACGCTTCCCGATCCGCGATGCCGTAGTCTTCAAAGCGGAATTCCTCTGTTTCTTGAGAAAAACGCTGTACCTGAAAACAATGATATGGGAATCGTTCAAACCCAAAACTTATCTGTCGGGTCGTGCATCTCCGCATCTGTCAGGCGTTCAAAAGCTCCGGGTGTCTGCTCAAAAAACTGATAGATATGGGCAGCATAATTGATGTCATGAACAGAGATACCGATATTATACGCAAGTATCCTCTCCCTGTCGTTTTCGCGACCTGCCGCCTTGCCGTTGACAACATCGCTGACCTCCGCGTAATAGCGAAACTTTGAAAAATTCTTAAAGTGATCCACATGCCCGGTATCGTCAGCAAAAACCTTGTCAAAAAAGAGATCACAGTTTGTAAAACCACGAGTATGGACAGGAACCAACAGCGTTCCTTCATCGAACCAATCATCCATTGCAACATCGTTTTCGAAATACGTTGCGCAGGAAATGATCACCTCTGATCCCCGGATACACTCCTCCATGGAATCCACGATCTTGAATTCCAGATTTGGGAACTCCCTGAACCGATCGGCAAACAACTCTGCCTGATTCTTGTATCGAAGAAGCTTTACGGTCAGCTGCCTGTCTTTGACCATGGAAGCCAGCACAAGCAGACTGGCTCTGGCCACATTGCCAAGTCCGATCATGCCGATAACGTTCCAGTTGTTTTTTGCAAGATGGATCACGGAATGAGCCGCAACTGCTCCTGTGCGCATGGCCGTGATCCAGTTTCCGTCCATCAATGCCAGAAACTCTCCGGAATCCGCATTGAACAGCAGGATCTTACTGTCCAGCGAAGATTTTCTCTCCGGATAGCGGGTTACAACTTTTACCCCCCCCATGTTTCCGTCAGAATAATAGACAAGACATGGCATAACATTGCAAAAGATATTCCCGGGCATGTTCATATGTGTCTTTGCCGGAAGAAAAGCATCCTTTTTATTGGCAATCATCTCGCTGACCCATTCATAACACCGCTCCGGAGAAATACCCACTGACCTTATGTCATCAAAGCTCACTATTTTCATCTCAAAACACCCTTCCTGCAAGAATGTGTGAATAATGTGCCGGTATCGGCGCCTCTTATTCCAGCTCCGCTGTCATCGCGGCGAGCAGCACGTCGTTCTCCTCCGTGCTGCGGACAGCCAGGCGCAGATAGTACCGCCCGTTTGTTTTCGTGGTCAGCTCCTTGATCAGCAGGTTGTACTTGATGAGAAGTCTCTTCAGCAGCTCTTTCGGGGAGACCCCCTCTTCCAGCTCGACCATGACGAAGTTTGCCTGGGAGGGGATGACCCGAACGCCCCGGAGCTTCGCAAGCTCCGTCTGGAACCGGGCGCGCTCCGCCCGGATCCTGACCAGGGCCGCGGCATAGTCCTTCTTGTACTTCTCCTCGATCTGCATATAGAATTCGCCGAAGGAATTGATATTCCAGATCGCCACGTCCTTCTTCATCCCCGCGATCGTCCCGGCGTCCCCGGACGCAAGAACGCCCAGCCGAAGTCCCGGCACGCAGTAGGATTTGGAGATGCTCTTCATAACGAACAGGTGCGGGTTCGCGGTGAGGATCTCCTGGTCGATCAGCGTGTTGTCCTCTTCCTCCGCGAAGTCCGCAAAGGACTCGTCGACGATCAGCCGCATGCCCAGATCCCCGCTCCAGGCGATCAGGCGCAGCAGATCGGCCTTGGGGATATAATTCCCGCTGGGATTGTCCGGATTGACCAGGATCAGGTTGTCCACTCTCTGCTCGCCGAAGAAAGCCATGACGTCGTCGGCCGTGTAGGCGTAATCCCTGTTGCCTGGGACAAAATCCACCGAGTTTTCCCTGGCAAATCGGTTGGGATACTCGTCGAAGGTGGGGCGGATGAACCCTGTTTTGCCGTCCAGCATGCTCATAAGGCTCTTGATAAGCTCCGCGGCGCCGTTGCCCACAAGGATGTTTTCCTGGTGGACCCCGAAGTTTTTCGCCGCAAGAAGACTGTTCACCCGCATGCCGCTGGGGTATTCCTTCAGCAGGACATCAAAATTCGCCCGGAGCTCGTCCTTCATCTTTTCCGGCGGGAAGAAAGGGTTCACCAGATAGCAGAAGTCCAACAGCTTCGGATAGCGCCAGTAACCGCCGTAACGCCCCTGAAGCAGCCTGACCCGCTCGTCGTCATCCGGCGTGAAAATGGATTCCGCAATATCCAGATCCTGGATATCGTCGATCTCGTACCACCGCTGGCCTTCCAGCCGCTTGGCCTTGATGACCGGCTCGTCCAGCATGGTGATCACGCGGAGGACCTGCTCATAGTACTCGTTCTCCCCCAGGGCGGACTGATAGGCGTCCAGGAACGGAACGTAATGGGTTTCCGAAAAGTGCCTGCTGAACTTGTACAGGTTCACCGTCTTGTAGTAATCCTTGATCTCGTTGAATTTGAATTTTTTCCCCGGCACGAAGGCTTCGATGCTGTCGTCGTCGCCCAGCTTGACGCAGGTCCCGTCCATCCAGGATTCATATTTGTCCACAAGGGCCAGCGTATCCCGGGGATCGGAAACCAGCGCGTCAAGCACGGAGTCCTCAAAGATCAGATCCGACTCAAAGAGGAGCGTATCCTCCTTCACCAGCCAGTCCTTGGCCAGAGCCAGGGAATAGATGTTGTTGGTCTTGTCGTATATCGGGTTGTCGACGTAAACGATGGGCGTCCGGATGCCGAGCGTGGCGATATAGTCCTTCAGCTTCTGTCCTTCATACCCCACGACGATCACGATCCGGGAAACATTCTGTCTCTCGATCTGATGCAGCATCCGGTCGATCAGGGAGACCCCGTTCACCTTGACCATGCACTTTGTGTTGTTTTGGGTGAGCTCTTTCAGCCGTTTCCCCATACCGGCGGCAAGAATGATGGCCTGCATTATTGTATCATCCGCTTTCTGAATAATAAGGAATTAATTGGAATCGATTTCACGAATCCGCGTGGGTCAGGTGCTGCTTTTGAAGGATCTCAGAGAGTTCCTCTTTCGTATATCCTCTCTCCAGGTCTACAAAAAGCGGTTCATGGGTGATCTGTGCCTCCTTCGGCGGGATCTTCATATAATCCCCATATAAGAGTCTGAGTGGCGTATCGTAATCCTCAGGGCCAAAAAACCACTCCCCTTCAAACTCATACAGCTTTCTGCGGGTCATTATGCTGAAAGGTCCGGTGATATTCTTATAGATTGAGATGAAGCAGCAGTCATCGCCCTGTTTATGCAGACGCCGGCGCCGTTCATCCTCCCGTTGAATGAAATAACAGCGCTCCATTTTTTTTAGGACAATTTGTGACATATAAAAATGGATAATATTCCCAATGATCCGACTCGATATCCGGTGGATCGACCGAATATAAGCCATATCGACGCATTCATTCAGAATGGCGAATACGCGCCGTTTTCTGTGCTCCACAGAAATGCTGTGTTTTTCAGCCGGAATTCGCTCTACAGGAAAAATGTCAATAAAAACCCCTTGATTGATATGAAGATCCACATGCTCCTTATGGAGAAAAGTAGTGTTTATATCACGGACCTTGGCAAAAAAATTGGGACATTCCTTCTCTGTCGTATAATGCTGGATTCGCAGGTTTCCCGGCAAATAAGCTTGTCCCTCCCGGATAAAGCGGTCATAATTGTCCCGCGTCATGCAGATGTCGATATCATCGTCCCATGGAATGAAGCCTTTGTGGCGAACAGCGCCCAGCAGCGTTCCATGCATGATCACATACTCTATGTCCAGTTCTTCACAGGCGGAATGAACGGCTTTCAAAATATCCAGTTCTTTTTCCTGCAGTTTTTTTAAATCATACATTTCTACACCACTCACTTTCAATGTCATGTTGAAACCCTGCGGGTGAATCACCATTGAGTTTTCTTCCTCGCAGATCATGCATATGTCGTTGTCGGCATTTCCGGGGATAAAGTCCCAGTGTCTCACCGTTCCCCAGCTGGGTTCCAAACGGGATTACATATTCGGTTTTCGATTCCCAAATCCTCGCATGCCTAATGGACGGTCTCCAAGAGATCCCGTTCCTTTTCCTGCAGATTATTCAACTTTCATATGGTGCGCTTTACTTTCGTCTGAGATGAAATTGCGACACCATTCGAAGAATGTATTTCCAGTTGACAACAGCAAAGAGGACGACTGCCGCCGCGGAAACAAAATATCCGAATACCTGAAGGGAAACGAGAATCGCCTGCAGCAGGATGATGGCGCCGTTAATAAAAAACCGATTCCAATCCGCATCGATCTGCACGAATCGCTTTACATCGAACAGCCGATACAGGCCAAGGAAGATATAGGCCACTACCGTGCCAATAATCGCGCCCCACAGTCCGCACATTTTGATGGCAATATAATTGACGATCAGATTCACCGCCGCTGCCGTGACCGTAGAGAGCATATTGTTCACCGACTTTTTCAGCGCACCGTACAGTCCTCCGCAGTAGCCACCGATCGCGGAGAATACCGCGCTCACCAGCAGCAACGGCACGTACTGCCAAGCGGATGCGTACTCCGCTCCGGGAACATAGATATGCATAAAGATCTTTGCGATCGCCGTCAGAAAAACACAGGCGGAAAAGGCGGCAAAACAATAAAGTTCAAAAACCGTTGTGAAAAACGAGGAGTCATTCGTGGAGTCCATTTCCCGGCTGGAGGAAATGCCCCACGCCTGCTGGAACACTGTGACGAACACGCTGATCAGAGACGGCATTTTCGCCGCGACATTGTATAGTCCAAGGGCCGTGTCGCTTACCATCTCCTCGATCATCACCTTATCCGAGGACTGGATGACCCACCAAGAGATGTTGTTGAAGATCAGCGGCGAGGAATAGCGGACCATCTCCACGGCTAGTTTCTTCTCAAACCTTGCCTGCCGCAGAGCCGGGACCAGCCCCCCAAAAATGGCAGAGAGAGCGATACAGATCGCGTTAGCCAAAAGGTACGCAAGGACATATCCCTGGACGCCCAACTCACGGAATGCGAGAAAATAGATGTTCGCCAGCGCCAGGAGTAAAGTCTCCGTCACACAGATCACGGCGTACAGGCCGTTTTTTTCAATGGCTTTCAAATAATTCAGATTGATGCTCAAAAGCATATTCAGCGAGACATAGGCGCTGATATACCATCTCCACCGGCTCACAGCCGGGTAGAGCCCCAACAGAGGAGCGAGCAGGAATACGACCGCCGAACCTAAAAACCAAATAATCAGGCCGATCAGCAGAACATCCTGAGGCCGGTCCTGTCTTTGGATGCCGAAACGGATCACCGCGTCAAATATCACCACCGAGGCAAAGGGCATGATCATTTGCGCGATTGTAAAGATATAATCTGCGATTCCATAATCCGCCGCAGAGAGGTGGCTTGTGTAAAAGGGCACCAGAAAGAACATGATCGCTTTGGAGGCGATGCTTCCGGCAGCGAAAATGGCCGTGTCCTTGATTAGAGTCTTATACCTGTGCTTCATACAGATTCCCAACCTGTACGCTGTGCTTAGCGCGTCAGCGCAACTTTTCCATGATCGAACGATACGTTTCGCCGATATCGTAACCCTTCTCGCGGATCTTCCCTGCCATTGCTGCCCGGTCGACCGCCGTTTTTGCAGCGGTAATCCTCCGTACCCATGCTCGGGAATCCTGGATGCTCTCAAAAATGACCAGATCCGTCAGCTTCAACTCCTGAGAGAGCGTGTCCGAAACAATACACGGCAGGCCGTTGGCCTGTGCTTCGATGATGGAGTACGGCATCCCCTCGTGAAACGACGGGAGCAGAAACACATCCATGGCGGAAAGGAATGCAGGCACGTCGCTTCGACGCCCGATCAGAATGCATCGGGAATCCAAATTCAGCCCCCGAATAAGGGCCTCCATTTCCGCCCGGTCCTCCCCCTCGCCAACAATCACAAGCTTGTATTTATCCGGAAGCTCCGGCAGAAGCGAGATGATGAAGGGGTAATTCTTTACGTGGGCAAGCCGCCCCACCGCTCCCAGGCAAATCTCCCCGGAGTCGATGCCCAGTTCCGCGCGCACCCTTTCCCGGTCCTCTGGAGAATACTTGAAGCCACTCGCAAGGATGCCGTTTCGAACGACAAGCACCTGATCTCTCAACGCGCCACTGTACTTATAATAGATGTCCGCCGCTTCCTGGGAACAGGCAAACGGAACGTCGCACAGTTGAAACATTCTTCGCCGGTGTAGCGCATCAAGTGCGGTGAACGCCATTTTTTTCAGTCCCTTTTCTTCGGGAGCGACCCCGTGGGAGTGAGTGATTATCTTGGCCCCGGCATACTTCTTTGCGTAGGCAGGAAGAATCGTGTTGACCTTACTTGTATTATTGAACCAAAGATAATCATATTTTTCCTTTTCAAAAAGCGCTCGCAGAAACCGCCGGTAATCCCTAATCTGGGAGAACTTCGGTGCCATATAAAAGCGATACCCTTTATTCTCCAATACAGGGATATAGGCAGAGGTGCCGGAAACCAGATATTCAAATTGGACTTTGTCGCCGTCTCCACAGAGTCTGCTGTAATCCGCAATATTCAGGATAAGCGATCCGATCCCGCCCATTCCCCGGGGGAGTCCGTCTACCAAGATCCTCATTTTGTAAAAAACCTGCCGATTCTGAAAAAACATCTGAGCAGCTTTGCCACAGGATAAAAATGAATTACCAGAACGGCCAGCAGCTTTCTGGATACAGGAACGCTTTTGTCCCGATAAAATGCATTCTTATGTTCGTGGAAAACACTCTTGAACCTCTGGAGACACTTGCTCTCCTCCAACTCCGGCGAGATCCCGAATAACGCCATGCGGGCCTGCAGTCCCATGGCTGCACGCGCGTACAGCGCTTCCGCTTTCCCGGAAAGCGCTTTATCATCCGTTCCCTCATAGTAGCGATAGATCTCCTCCCGGAAGAACAGATAATTCAGCTTATTCTGGTCCAGCGAGCCATTGCTGATGGAATTGGGATTGTGATAATAGTAATACAGCACCCGGGGAAGGTATACCACCTTTTTCGCCTTGCGGAACACAGTGAAATTAAAGGGAATATCCTCACTTGTTTTCCCCAGCGGAAAACGGAGGTCGCCGAGCATTTCCCTTTTGTACAGTGAAACGCAGACGCTGTCCACATTCAGGTAAAGAAAAGCCTTCTCAACCTGAGAACCCGTGAATACAAGCTCCTCCGGATGGCGTTCGTCCGGTTTTGGCGTTCTGCTGTACACTTCCCTGTAATCAACTCGTGACACATCTGCGCCATAGGATTCAGCCAGCATCAGAAGCGTTTCGAGAAACTCCGGCGCCACAAAATCATCAGAATCGATGAATGTCACATATTCACCGCGGGCATCATCCAACCCTGTGTTGCGCGCGCTGGAAAGACCGCCGTTCGGTTTATGGATCACCCGGATCCTGGAATCGGCAGTGGTATACTCGTCGCAGATAGCAGGGGCTCCGTCATCCGATCCATCATCGATCAGAAGGAGCTCCCAGTCACGGAAGGTCTGAGAAAGAATGCTGTCAACACAGCGCCTCAAAAACGCCTCCGTGCGGAAGACGGGGACAATGATACTGATTTTCACCTTGTTCTTTGTCTTCATCCTCTTTCAATTCCTGCATTTTCTGTAAACAATCCAACCCAAGTGCCAATGCCGTAACTCACATGGAGTATCAAAAACAAAACAGGCATCAAAACAGAATACCGGGAAAAACCTTCCTGGATCCCACTCAAAACCGTGTTGGCCACAGCAAACAAGGCGTACAGTCCCCACATCAGCGCTGCGAGCTGCCAGATTCCGAACGCCGCTAACAACGCAGTAACTACGATACCCAGCACGAAGGCAGCAGGGACAAGATGATACATCGACAGGCAGCCCGGGCAGATCTTCAGCGTCCGCCCGACCCAGTCCCCGTTGGCGAATTTCTGTTTAAGCATTTTTTTCAAGCTGCTTCTTGCATACTGATACGACACGATTTCCGGATCATAGCATAGTTTAAATCCGGCCTGGCGTATGCGGTAGTGCATCTCGTTGTCTTCCGTGCGGAGGAGTTGTTCGTTGAAGAGTCCGACCTTTTCAAAGACTTCCCGTCGATACGAAGCATGGAACATGGTCTTCACATAGGAATGCTCTTTGCTCCGGCGGCTGGCGTTGATGCTGCTGCCGAAAAGGGAGTTCTCCACCGCCAGAAGCGTTCGTCCCCAAGGCGTATCGTTTTCAATGATACAAGGACGCGGGCCCCCAACAACATCCTCTCCCTGAAGGATTCTCTGCATTACCAAAGCAGAAAAAGCCGATGGAAGACATGTATGTGCATCGATGCGGGAGATGACATCGCCTGTGGCGTGAGTGATCGCCACATTCCACCCGGATGCCTGGATCCGCTTGGGGTTATCCAGCACCTGTACGCCATAAAAGCCATGATCTTCACCGGCAAATTGTTCCATCAGAGCTTTGGTGCCGTCCGTAGAAGCGCTGTCTACCAGTACAACCTCTGTTAAGGCATGAGGATACTCCTGAGAGGAAATGTCCCTGAAAAGATTCGGAAGAAATGTTTCTTCGTTATAGGCAATCACACAGATTGACAATCTCAGTTCACTCATAGTTCTTCCCTGTCACTGCGAGTAAAGTACGGAACATGGTGGTGATCTCCCCGGCCAGGGAGAAATTCCGGATGCTGTCCAGGTTGTATTTCATCTTTCCGGGAAGCACCTGCTCCACATAGACCCGGTCCACGTCCTCCGCGGCGTCCAGCAGCTTATCCTCGTCCTTATAGCGAATGGAGGCCTCGCTGGTGATCCCGGCGGGCATGAGAAGCGTGGCCCGCATCTCCGTCGTGTACCGGTCCACGTATTTGGGGACCTCCGGCCGGGTGCCTACGAAGCTCATGTCCCCCGCCAGCACGTCCAGCAGCTGGGGCAGCTCGTCCAGCCGGACGTGCCGCAGAGCCTTTCCCACCCGGGTCACCCTGGCGTCGTTGCTCACGGTGACGGCGCTGCCGATCTTGTCCGCGTTGCTGACCATGGTGCGGAATTTATGGATGCGGAAACGCCGCCCGTACTGGGTGACGCGCTCCTGCCGGTAGAACACCGTGCCGGGCGAGTCCAGCTTCACCGCCGCGGCGATGCCCAGCATGGGGACGGACAGGACTGCCAGCATCACCGAAGAGAGCAGCACGTCCAGCGCACGCTTGGCCGCCAGGCCGCCGCGCTTTGCGGCCAGCGCGTCATAGTACGGCCGGATCTCCGGAAGCCGGAGCTCCTCCGGCAGTTCATCCCATGGTTTGATGATCATAGGTATTCCCTTACCACTTCCGCAAAGTTTTCCAACACATACGCCGCATCCTCGTCCGTGAGACGGGTGTGCAACGGCAGGGAGATCAGGTTTTTATAGTAGTCGTAGGCATTGGGAAAGTCCTGGATATCCCAGCCCAGTTCCCGGTAGGCCGTCATCATGGGCAGGGGCTTGAAGTGCACGTTGCAGGCCACGCCCCGCTCCGCCATTTTGACGATGATCTCGTTGCGCTCCTTTTCCCCGATGCCGGGGATCCGGCTGAGATACAAGTGACCGGAGCTGGTATGGTCCGGACCGAAGTGGTCCAGATGCTTCACGCCCAGCGCGTCGCACACCACGTCGTAGCGGCCGATGAGCTCCCGCCGCCGCGCCAGCAGGCCCGGATACCGTTCCAGCTGCTTCAGTCCGATGGCCGCCATGATGTCCGTCATATTGCACTTGTACCAGGGCCCCAGGATATCGTATTCCCACGCGCCCAGCTTTGTTTTCGCCAGGGCGTCCTTGCTCTGGCCGTGAAGGCTCAGCAGCTGGAACTGATGATAGAGCTCCTCGTTGTCGACGCCGGGAATGCTGCGCCAGGTGGAGGCGCCGCCTTCCGCCGTGGTGAAGTTCTTCACCGCATGGAAGCTGAAGGAGGTGAAGTCTGCGGCCTCCCCCGCCATCTTTCCCTTCCGGCTGGCTCCCAGGGCGTGGGCGCAGTCCGCCGCCACCGCAACGTGGCCGATGGCCTCCTGGATCCCATTGGCGGGACGAAACAGGTGCTTTTTCCGCTCCACCGCCTGATAGATCCGGTCATAGTCGCACATGACGCCGCCCAGGTCCACCGGAACGATGGCCTTGGTGCGCTCCGAGATGGCGTCCTCCATCCGGTCGTAGTCCATCTCGCAGTTGTCCTTCATACTGTCAATGAATACGACCTTTGCCCCCACGTGGATGGCCGCGGAGGCGCTGGCGGTGTATGTATAGGCGGGAACGATCACCTCGTCCCCCTCCCCGACGTCCAGCACCCGGAGATTCAGTTCCTCCGCCGCCGTGGCGGAGTTGAGGCAGACCACCCGGTCTGTACGGCAGTACGCGGCCAGGTTTTTTTCCAGCTGCTTGGTGCGCGGGCCGGTGGTGATCCAGCCGGAACGGAGTGCCTCCGCCACCTCGGCGATCTCCAGCTCCGATATGTCCGGAGGACTGAAAGGGATGCTGCGCTTCGTCAAATCCGCCATGGCAAATATCGCTCCTTCATCATGGAAAAATCCGTCAAATGCAAAAATGCGTATAAAAACCTATTTTCAAGATATTGTATCACACTATTCCCAAAAGCACAATAGTATGTTGTTTTTCCCCGTTATTCTTCTTTTCCGTCTCTCTGCGAAAAACGCAAAGAAGACCGGGAGGTCGTGGCGGCCTCCCGGTCTTGCTGTTTGTTTTTATAGAGTATGACCGGCGTTTTTCAGAAACGACTCGATCCGGGCAATATCCCGCAGATCTTTTTCCCGGCCGAGACGGCGCTTCATTTCCAGCAGCCCCGGAACAGAAACAACGGGGATGCCGTCTATCCGGACGACATCGTCATACAGCCAGTTCTCGAACACCTCCACGTCGTCCCCGAGCTTGAACCAGCGGTTCCCGTCCGGCGTGATCCGGTGGAGATGTCCCTCCTCCTCCAGCCTGTCCGCCAGGGCTTTCGTACACCCCATGTCGATGTCGTGCGTCTCCTCCCGGATGCCGTACAAAACCATGGCCGCTCCGGTGATGACCCAGTATTCTCCGCGATCCCAGGGGAATTCCTTCACTCTCGCGGCGATGTCTTCCCGTTTCATCGGCATCCCCCTGACGATCCCGCGATCCACAGGATCGCGCTGATCAAAAAAGCTGCGGCCGTCATGGCGGCGTAGCTCACGTACCACCTTCCGTTCCGGTTGAAGCCGTAAAAGTCCTCCCAGCGTTTTTCAGGCGGCATAAGGATCACATGACAGAGATAGAACGCCCCGTACAGGAATACGGGCAGGACGCCCAGGAGCACGACGCCGAAGGGCGCTGCCGGCCGGTCCCACGCCAGCAGGGACACCACGGCCAGCACCGGGCAGATCAGGTGCAGCCACAGATCCGGGCCGGTGAGCAGCTTCTTGTAATCGTAAACGAAAGGTCCCAGGAACAGCATGACCGTCAGCAGCGTGACGGTCACCGCCGAGGTCCCCACGTACTTCAGCACCAGAACGGCGTTGGGCACCGTTCCGCAGAGCCGGGCCGCCGCCACGGCCAGAGACGCCGCCGCGCAGAAGAGATTGGAAAGCGCCGTGAAAAACCGGAGCACGACCTTCACCGGGCTCTTCCTGCAATGGGCGGCGACGGCCGCGACGGCAAACACGGCCACGGCGATATTGACAAGGACCGACGCTGCCATCCGCCCTTACGCATCCCGCCGGACAAACCGGATCCGGCACACGTCGTCCCCTCTGGCGATGGTGGAGGGAAGCTCCAGCACACAGCCGAAGCTCTCCGCGATGCCCCAGTCGCCGCACATGGCGTGGTCGCACAGACGGCGGATCTCCTCGTCGGAGCAGCCCTGCTTCTGCCACGCCTTCACCAGCGGGCAGTAGTGGAAGTCGATGTCCAGATGGTCGTCGTCGCAGCGAAGGATATCCATCTCGAACACCCATTGGGCAAATCGGGAGAACAGCGTCTTTTTCAGCCCTTTCAGAGAGGCTCCGCCTCCCGCCTTCCGGCGCAGGTTTGCCCCCTGGTACAGCCCGCAGCGGCGGATGGCTTCCGGCGCGTATTCCTCCGATGACAGGCCCTTTTTGGCCGCCTCGTCGCACAGCAGATACATCCACAGCGCCCGGTGCTCCAGTTGTTCCCGGATCGCCACGATCAGGGGAAATTTGATCTTCGCCTCATTGCGGATCGCACTCATGGTCCGACCTCCTTCTTTTCTTCGGTCCTTCCCCGTTTACCAGACACGGGGGATGACTTTATACCGAACTCGCTTTTTGTAATCGGAATAGCCCTCAAGCCCTTCTTCCAGCACCTGTTCCTCGTTCCGGATCCGCTTGGCGATGAGGGGGATATACGCCAGCATGATGCCAAACGAGAGCACGGATCCCAGCACCAGCGGCATGGCGAGAAACAGCAGCAGGGTGCACATATACATGGGGTGGCGTACGATCCCGTACAGGCCCGTATCGATGACCTTCTGGCCCTCCTGCACCTCGATGGTACGGGAGAGGTATTCGTTCTCCCGCAGCACCTCCGCGTACAGGGCGTACCCCGCCAGGAAGACCGCCGCCGCCGCAAACGGCACCCAGGAGGGAAGCGGGAGCCAGCCGAACCGGAAGCTGAGCCCGGCGACAATGAAGGCGGCCAGAAACATCGCCCCGCTGAGGGCGATCACCGTCTTCTGCTCGTCCTGCTCCTCCCTGGCGTTCAGCCTCTTTTTCAGGAGTTCCGGGTTTTTGACCATCATGACGATCCCCGCCAGGAACATGGGAATGAACAGGATGGCGAGGAGCAGCCATGCCTGCGGGTAGTGGATCGTCCCCGCGGGAAGAAAAAGAAGGAGCCCCACCAGGAGCAGACCTCCGGTGACCTTGATCATCGCCTGGCCAAACAGTTTTCCGGTCATATCCTTCTCCCTTCTCATATCGGCATGTATATTCTACTTGCACCGCGAGCCCGCTGATAAAATCAGCGAGCCCGCGTACGATCACAGTATTCAATACAGCTTCGCCCCGGCGGGGATATGGGGATCCACCATCAGGAGATGGAGCTTTTCGTCCTCTCCCTCATGGTGAACGGCGGAGATCAGCATGCCGCAGGACTCGATGCCCATCATGGCCCGGGGCGGCAGATTGGTGATGGCGATGCAGGTCTTCCCTACCAGCTCCTCCGGCTCGTAATACGCGTGAATACCGGAAAGGATGACGCGCTCCGTGCCGCTGCCGTCGTCCAGAGTGAATTTCAAGAGCTTTTTGGACTTCTTCACCGCCTCGCAGGAGAGGACCTTAACGGCGCGGAAATCGGACCGGGAGAAGGTCTCAAAGTCCACTGTATCCGCAAACAGGGGCTCGACGACCACGTTGGAGAAGTCGATCTTATCCACCTCATCCGTCGGCTGCGCCGACACCTTCCCCTCAAGGGGAAGGCTATCTGTGGTTTTGGGGGCGTCCAGGGGCTTCATGGTCGGGATTAGAAAACCTGGCTTGATTTCTCTCAAATTCGCAGGAATCATAACCCCTCGCACGTGTACAAAACTACTTAAAATCTCACACGGAAACAGCCTTTGAACAAAGCCGGTCTTCCGTATAGTCTGAGTTGCAAGACCACAATTCCGCATCACTCTGCTCAATTCTTCGCGCTATTGGAGACTAAATTGGTGAGTGTGGAGACTTGGCATCATTGTTGGGGAAACGGTCAGAACTCAAGGCTTTCATTTAAGCCATAATATTGTAGCAGACAATGCCTCATTTTTCAATAGGTTTGGGCAATTTAGCGTGGTAAAGTCAACACTTTTTCCATCTGAAAAACTGTCTATGTGCCGTTCTCACATCATCGTCATTTTCTGAAGTGATGTAAATATGGGCTCCTTGAAAGGCTTTCTTCACGCCTCGACATACTCCCTCAGCGCTGTCCTTGAATGAGACTGTATCAAATAGTAGTCCTCGAACCTTACACAGATGCTGGGTAACAAGAACGGCCTCTTCCTCTGCTTTCGTACCATTCCCAATTACTGCAACTGCCAACTTCAACTCCGGTATGTAAGCATCCAGTGTGATCCCGATGGTCTCCTCGTCGTTTAGCCTCACCTTAAAACCAAGCCGACCGCAATAGAGCATGATAAGGAGTTGGGGCAGCACACGAGCAAACTCTTCTTCGCAAACAGGACACCTCTCTCCTTCTATGGTTCTCTTGGCAATCTTCTCTTTCCATGCGTGCCCGTATTTGCATCGCCACCATACCGGCCTCAAAGAGTTCCTTGTGATCTTTGTTGGCTCAACATCAGTATTTAATTCATACGGCCATTCTTTCAGCAACGCCTTGTCAGTAGTCGCTAAATCATTGTATCCCCCAAGAACTGCTCGATCAGCACAGACAGGACATTTAAGGCCCTTGACTCTTGCCTTAACAACTGCTCTCCATTCATACCCACAGGCGCGACACCGCCACCATACGTTCTTTGGAGATCTATCGTTGATCTTATCCGGCGTGAGTGTTCCGTTCCTTTCTGACCATTCAGCCGCAAGTTCTGGATGAAGCGTTTGAAAATCATTGAAGCCTCGGAGCGTCAATATACCGCTGCAATATGGGCATTTGCTTCCATACGACCGTGTTGAGATCAAAGCATACCACTCATGACCTTTATCGCATCGCCACCACATCTTCTTATTTGAATAGGCAGTAACCTGTGACGGCTGCAACGGTAGGTTTTTGGGAGACCACTCTGCTGCAACTTCCGGGTGCAGCGTCTGTAGGTCATTAAAGCCAGGTAGGACAATGTTGTGAGAGCAATATGGGCATCCAGTTCCTCTCACTCTGCTTCGCACAGAAGCCGTCCATTCATGCCCACAACTTCCTCGCCAGATGACCTTTTTGTGTGTACCTGGTCCAACCATTGAAGGTTGCAACGGCAAGTTCTTATCGGACCACTCTTTCGCCAGATCAGGCTCCAACGTGTTCAGATCATTAAGCCCCGCTATAATCCGTGCATTAGAGCAAATGGGACACTTCTCACCACTGGACCTTGCCTTTGCACTTGTCTGCCATTCATGCCCACAAGAGCCTTTCCACCAATACAGCTTATTTGAACCGTAAGAGACGTTATCAGGAGTAAGCGGAAGGTTGAGTGGCGACCATTCCGGAACGAGTTCCGGTCGCATGACAGATATACTGTTTACCATCCAAAGAGCCTCCTTCCTTCAGGCTGCTCTTAGTATAGTGTTTTTCAAGTTTCTTGAGAAATGTGCGAAAACAAGCATAGACGCCACTTGGTACAATTCCAGGTGGCGTCTATCTCTCCGTTTATGTTAGCTCATGCAGAGGCCCAGTCCTCCGTGCTCTTAATCCGACTCAGCTCCTCCATTGTCATGCTCTTTTGTTCACCCGCACCATTACGAGCACTAAAAGCTGACATTTCCTTTTTCTTCATGTCTTTCATGGCGTCCACATAGATGTTCATGGTAGTTGAAACGTCCACATGTCCAAGGATATCC
>JAFRDL010000192.1 GCA_017411265.1 Oscillospiraceae bacterium
TCCACTCGTAATTCTCTCCGTCCGCGGAGGCGGCCAGGTTTTCGGCGGTAGAGACGATGCCCTCCCGCTCCTTGAACCAGAGATTGGCGTGCTCTTTTTCGTTTTCCGCGGTTTTCAGGAACAGGGCCGCGATTTGCTCATAGCCCTCCTTCTTGGCCTTGGAGGCGAAATAGGTGTACTTGTTCCGGGCTTGGGATTCACCGGCGAAGGCGGCCTCCAGGTTCTTTTCGGTCTGAGTCCCGGCGTATTTGTTGGCCATGTGCAGCGTCTCCTTTCGTTTCTCTCTCTGCCCAATATAGCATGTCCGGCGAAAAAAAGCTATGGGAAAGACGCGCTTTCCCATAGCTTTTCAAATTGTTTACAAATACACCCTGGCCACCCGGCCCGGGATGGCGGTGGTGATGCCGCAGCCCTCGTTGGCGCCGGTGAGGGCGGCGATCTCCTGCGCGGCGAGAAGGTTCCCGGAACCGTCATAGCCCAGAAGGGTGGCTTCCTCGCCCGCGCCCACGGTTCCGTCCAGGTCGGTCACGTCCACCATGGCCTGGTCCATGCAGCAGGCCAGCACCGGGCAGCGCCGTCCCCGGATCAGCACCGGGGCCTGCCGTTCCGCCCAGGCGGGGATCAGCCCGTCCCCGTAACCCACGCCGATGACGGCGATCCTGCTGTCCCTCCGCAGAGTGCAGCTTCCGCCGTAGCCCAGCTTCTCCCCGGCGCGGCGGCCGTGTACGGAGGTGACGGTGGTGCGCCAGGAGGCCACGTCCCGGATGTTCCCGGCGGGACGGACGGGATTGTCCATGATGAGCCTCCGGCCCAGCCGCACCGCATCCAGGTGGTATTCCGGATAGGCCTCGCTCCCGGCGCTGTCGCAGATGTGCCGGAGCCCCACGGAAAAGCCGACGTGCTCCGCCTGGTCCAGACTCCGGAGATACAGCTCGTACTGCGCCCGGCACTGGGCCGCGTCGGCGGTGTCGGCAAAGTGGGAGTAGACGCCCAGCAGCGCCAGCGTCTCCCCGGCGTTCCGGACCTCCGCGAGCAGGGCGGCAAGCTCCTCTCCGGGGAGGACCCCCAGGCGATGGAGGCCGGTGTCCACCTTCAGCTGTACCTTCACTCTCCGGCCCAGCCGGCGGCTCTCCTCCGCCAGCCGCTCCGCCAGCCCCAGGCGCCCCAGAGTAAAGGTGAGGTCCGCCTCTGCGGCGGCACTCACGGCGCTCAGCGCCGGCTGGCCCAGAAGGAGGATGTCCTTCGTCACTCCTCCATGGCGGAGCCGGATCCCCTCCCAGGCGTGGGCGACGGCGAAGCCGTATACGGCGGGCAGGGGAGAGAGAGTCTCCGCCAGCGCCGCCATCCCCAGGCCGTAGGCGTCCCCCTTCAGCACGGGGATGATCCTCGTCCCGGCGGAGAGCGTGCTCTCGATGGCGGCGATATTCTCCCGCAGGACAGTCCGGTCGACGAACAAGGCGGAATTATTCAATATTTCCTGCATACTATTCATTAGCATCCTCGCGTTTTTTCTCTGTTACGGGGTATCGCAGGGGCCATTATACAGGCAAAGCGGCCGCCGCGCAATGGGTCAACGGCGTATTTCGGCACATGTCACAAAAAAATTTCTTTACGGAGCCAATTATTGAATGAATAACCATTGACAATGAATAAATATTCCAATATACTGGGCACACTTCCATGAAAAACAAATATTCGTGAATATGAGAAAGGAAAGAATATCATGAAAAAGATCGTTGCCATTCTTCTGGCGGTCGTGCTGTGCGTGGGTCTCGCGGCCTGCGGCGCCTCCTCCGCCGCCCCGGAGACCAAGAAGATCGTCATGGGTACCTCCGCCGACTACCCGCCCTTTGAGTTCATCGTCCTCAACGACAAGAACGAGCAGCAGTTCGTAGGCATCGACATCTCCGTGGCCAACGAGCTGGCCAAGGGCCTGGGCGCCGAGCTGCAGATCTCCAACATGGACTTCGACAGCCTGATGGCCGCCCTGCAGAAGGGAGACGTGGACATCGTCCTGGCCGCCATCGAGGCCACGCCCGAGCGTCTGGAGGCCGCCGACTTCTCCGATCCCTACTACAATCCCTCCGGCGACGACGCCGCCATGGTCCTGGTGAAAAAGGACAACGCCGACCTCTACAGCAGCAAGGAAGACTTTGCGGGCAAGTCCGTGGGCGCCCAGACCGGCACCACCAAGGCCGAGCTGGTGAGCAGCGACTTCACCGGCGCCAACCTGGTGGCCCTCACCAGCGTGCTGGATCTGGTGAACCAGCTGAGCTATGACAAGGTGGACGCCATCGTGCTGGACGGCGCCGTGGCGCTGCAGTACGCCCAGGCCAACGAGGACCTGGTGGTGGCCAACGTGGATCTGGGCGCGGCGCTGCCCTACTGCGTGGCGGTGCAGAAGGGCGATCCCAAGGGCCTGCTGGAGAGCATCAACGCCACCATCGCCCAGCTCCAGAAGGACAACGCCATCGAGGCCTTCTACGCCGAGGCGGACGCCCTCAGCGACCAGGCCATTGAGTGACCTCCGGACCAATACGCCGATCCTGTGCAAGGCCGGTCTCCCCGGCCTTGCACTTTCCCGCTTATTTACCCGTAAGAGAAAGGGACCATGACCTATGTGGTGGAGCAATCTTTTCGCGAACATGTCCCCGGCGAATTTCTTCAATTTCTCCTTCCTGCCCAAGTACGCCAGCTTTTTCGTACAGGGCGTGGAGTATACGCTGCTGCTGTCGGTGGTATCGGTGGCGCTGGCGGTGCTGCCGGCGCTGGCCCTGGCGCTGATGCGCCTGAGCAAAAACAAGCTCATTCACAGCATCTCCGGCGCGTACATCGCCGTGTTCCGGTCCACGCCTCTGATGGTGCAGCTGTACATCATCTACTACGGCGTGTTCGGGGCCATCCACATCCCCTCTTACACCATCCTGGGCTTCATCGACGTGTCCCGGTTCATCCCCGGCGTGGTGGCCCTGGCGCTGAACTCCTCCGCTTACGTGGCGGAGATCTTCCGGGCGGGGATCCTGGCGGTGGACAAGGGCCAGACCGAGGCGGCCCGCTCCCTGGGGCTGAGCGCCTGGCAGAGCATGAAGCTGGTGGTGCTGCCCCAGGCCATCAAGAACATCCTTCCCGCCCTGGCCAACGAGCTAGTGACCATGGTGAAGGAGAGCTCCATCTGCTCCGTGCTGGGCATGAGCGAGCTGATCTGGGGCGCCAAGACGGTGGCCTCCACCACCTACAAGACCCTGTCGCCGTACGTGCTGGCGGCGCTGGTCTACTTCGTCATCAATTTCCCCGCGAGCAAGGCCATCGAGGCCGTGGAAAGGAGGATGCGCCGTGGAGACAAGGCATGAGCTCATCCGGGTGGAGAACGTCACCAAGGAGTACAACAACGGCGCCGTCCGCGCGCTGAGCGAGAGCAGCCTAAGCATCTACCAGGGCGAGGTGGTGGCCATCATCGGTCCCTCCGGCAGCGGCAAATCCACCCTGCTCCGGTGTCTGAATATCCTGGAGACCCCCACCTCCGGCCACATCTATTTCGACGGGGTGGACCTGGCGGACAAGAGCGTGGACATCAACCTCCATCGGCGGAAGATGGGCATGGTGTTCCAGCATTTCAACCTCTTCCCCCACATGACGGTGCTGCGGAACATCACCCTGGCCCCGGTGAAGCTGAAGCTGAAGACCCCGGCCCAGGCGGAGGCGAAGGCCCGGGAGCTGCTGGACCGGATCGGGCTGGCGGACAAGGCCGACGAGTACCCCAATATGCTCTCCGGCGGGCA
>JAFRDL010000193.1 GCA_017411265.1 Oscillospiraceae bacterium
GGTGGCGCCCCTCGCCTACATGCGGGGCCGGACCCTCAACAACGCCTACATCATCCTGGACGAGGCCCAGAACTGCTCCATCGAGCAGATGAAGATGTTTTTGACCCGCCTGGGCGAGGGGAGTCGGGCCATCATCACCGGCGACATCACCCAGATCGATCTGCCCCGGGAGAAGAAGAGCGGCCTCATCCACGCCATCGGCATCCTGCGGGACGTGGAGGGCATCAAGGTCATCCAGCTCACCCATAAGGACGTGGTCCGCCACGAGTTGGTCCAGCGGATCATCCAGGCCTACGAGCGCAGCGAAAAGAAAGACAACTGAACGGAGAAAAACGGGGGGTACCATGGACGCTCAGAGAGCAACGGGAAAATGGGGATTGAAGCTGGCGGCGGGAGCGTCGCTCCTGCTGTTGGTGTGTCTGGCGAATCTGTTCTTCCTGTGCCTCCGCTACCCCAACGTCAAGGTGGACGTGCAGGCGGGGGACGTGCTCACGGAGGACGTGACCTATCCCTTCTCCGGCGCCGACGCCTTTCGGACGGACGAGCTTCGCCAGGCGGCCCGGGATCGGGTCCAGCCGGTCTATCGGCTGGATGAGAGCATCGTTTCCGCTCAGTCGGACGCGCTCTCGGCCTGGTTCACCCAATACGACCTGTTTTTGAAGGAGATGGTCCTGCGCTGGGAGGCGGACGCCCAGGAATACAGCGGCAGGCTCTACAACCAGACCGACTGGAGCGTGCTCGTCACCCAGCCGGAGCTCCAATCGAAGCTCATCGAGTACGGCCTCGGCGACGTTATGGACACCATCGTGGCCTATTCCCTCCTCAACACCTATCTGCCCAGGAGCAGCCTCCACGCCGCCGGGAGCGTGCCCGACACAGAGCCTTTGAAGACCGCCCTTTCCGACGCCATTTTGACCGGCATGCAGGCGGGGGTGAAGGAGAGCGAGCTGGAGACGGCCCGCTATCGTGCCAAGGAGAAGATGAAGCAGACCAGCCTCCCCGCCGTCAGCAAGACGGAGCTGGCGGGGAACCTGATCGACAAGTTTTTTGTGACCTCGGCCGTGGTGGACGAGGTGGAGACCGAGAAGGTGCGCAGCGCCGCCGCGGACGACGTGAGCGCCGTCACCGTCAAAAAGGGAGACGTCCTGTTCAGGAAGGGGACGACCCTTTCCGCCCGGGACATCGTCCATCTGGTGGCCCTGGACATGCTGGGGACGGAGGGGGACAGAAGCCCCTACGGCAGCTATCTAATGTATCTGCTGCCCATCTTCCTGGTCTACGGCCTCTATCTGCTGCTCTTTGAGCGGACCACCCTCCTCTCGCCCCTGGTCATGGTGCGGCTCTCGTTGCTGCTGATGCTGAATCTGGTCGTCACCTGGCTCTTCACCCTCTTTGAAAGCCGCATCGCTCCGGCGCTGCTGGGGGTCCTCATGATCGCCGCCACCCATGAGAAGCGGACGGCTCTGAGCGCCAGCGTGCTCGTCGCGCTGACGGCCGGGCCCCTGCTCCCCGCCACGGGCCTTATGGCGGGGGAGACCTTCGCCCTGGTGGCGGCGGTGCTCCTGACGGGCGTCACGGCCGTGGGCCTTATGACGGTGGACAACAAGCGCACCACCATGGTCCCCGCGGCCATCATCGGCGGCGGCATCGGCGGCATCGGCCCCGCGATGCCTGCCCTGCTGTCGGGCAGCGGCTGGCTCGTGTGCGTCACGGCCTTCGGACTGTTCTTCGTGGGGGTCATGATCGCCCTGGTGCTGGGCCTGGGTCTCACGGCCATCTGGGAGATCCTCTTTGATCTGCCCTCGCCCACCAAGCTCAATGAGCTTTTGAACATGAACCATCCCCTTCAGCGGCGGCTCATGAACAGCGCCCCCGGCACCTATCACCATTGCCAGATGACGGCCCTTCTGGCGGAGAACGGCGCCGAGTGCATCGGCGCCAACGCGCTGCTGGCCACGGCGGCCGCCGCGGTCCACGACGCGGGCAAGCTCAAGTCCCCCCGGAACTTTGCGGAGAACCAGGCCAACGGCGTCAATCCCCATGACTAGCTGCCCCCCGGGGAGAGCGCCCGCATCATCATCGACCATGTGGCCGACGGCGACGCCATCCTTCAGCGGTTCAAGGTGCCCGCCGCCGTGCGCAGCATCGTCCGGGAGCATCACGGCACCACCATGACCGCCTACTTCTATGTGAAGGCCAAGAAGATGGACCCCGACGTGCGGGAGGCGGACTTCCGCTACCCGGGCCCCCGGCCCAGCTCCAAGGAGAGCGCCATCGTCATGCTGGCGGACAGCTGCGAGGCGGCGGTCCGGTCCCTGGGCGGGCCCAGCCCCGAGCAGGTGCGGGACATGGTCCATCGGGTCATCCGGGGCAAGATGGAGGACGGACAGCTGATCCATTCGGATCTGACCCTCAATGAGCTCAATCGGGTGGAGGAATCCTTCCTGCAGACCTTTGCGGGCATCCTCCACGACCGCATCACCTATCCCCAGGAGGAAGCATGATCGAAGTATACGCAGAGGACGAGGCCCTGACGCCCCGGGAGGAGGCGGGTATCCGCACCGCCTGCGAGACGGCCCTTGCAATGGAGGGCGCGGCGGGGGACATCACCGTGCTGGTGGCGGGCCCGGACCATATCCGGCAGCTCAACCGGGACTTTCGGAACGTGGATCGGGTCACGGACGTGCTCACCTTCCCCAGCCGGGAGGGGGAGGCGCTTTTAGGCTCCCCCGACGGGTATCTGGGGGACATCATGATCTGCCGCAGCCGGGCCGTGGAACAGGCGGCGGAGTACGGCCACAGCCTCAGCCGGGAGCTGGCGTTCCTGGCGGTCCACGGGACGCTCCACATCCTGGGCTACGACCACATGAACGAGGCGGAGGAGCGGGTCATGCGCGCCCGCCAGCGGACCATATTGGAAAGGATCGGTGAAACGAGATGAACCAACTGACGCATGAAGAGATCGAACTGCTTTTGGATAAAGCCCAGGAGGCCCGGGACCATTCCTACGCCCCCTACTCCCACTACAACGTGGGCGCCGCCCTGCTGACGGCGGACGGCCGGATCTATCAGGGCTGCAACATCGAGAACGCCGGCTACACGCCCACCGTCTGCGCCGAGCGGACGGCCTTCTTCAAGGCGGTCTACGACGGCCACCGGGCCTTTAGATCGGA
>JAFRDL010000023.1 GCA_017411265.1 Oscillospiraceae bacterium
AGAGAGGGACACGCGCCCCTCTCTTTTGTCATTTCGTGATAAAACCTCCGCCCAGCAGACGATCTCCGGCATAGAAAGCCGCCGTCTGCCCGGGAGCGGGGGCCCGCACCGGGGCGGGGAAGGAGACGACAGCGCCGTCGCCCTCCGGCACGATCGTTCCCAGCGGGAGCGCGGCGCGGGAGTGGCGGATGCGCACGCCGCATTCCACGCTCTTCTCCGGCGCGGGAATCAGCCAGTGGACGTCCCGGACGGAAAACGTCCGGCGCCACAGCGCGGAGTCGTCGGAGGAGAGGCACACCTCGTTGGTCTCCGGTCGGATCTCCGAGACGTAGACCCGCTTCCCGAAGCCGATCCCGAAGTGCTTGCGCTGCCCCACGGTATAGTGGTGGATCCCCCGGTGCCGGGCGGCAGGAACGCCGTCCAGCAGAAAATCGCCCGCCGGCGGGACGACGCCCCGGCGCTCGATCCAGGCGGCATAGTCTCCGTCGGGGATGAAGCAGATCTCCATGCTGTCCGGCCTGTCCGCCGGGGGCAGGGCCAGGGCGCGGGCCATTTCCCGTACCTGGGCCTTGGTATAGGGGCCCAGAGGCAGCAGCAGCCGCCGGATCTGCTCCGGCTCCAGACGGCAGAGCATATAGCTCTGGTCGTTTTCCGGCCGTCCCCGGTAAAGGCCACCGTTACGGGCTGCGGCGTAATGGCCGGTGGCGATCCACGCTGCTCCTTGGCGGTCCGCCTCCTCCAGCAGGAAGCGGAACTTCACCGTCGGGTTGCAGAGGATACAGGGGTTGGGAGTTTCTCCCCGGAGATACGCGGCGGCAAAGGGGGCGCACACCTGCTCCTCCATGGCGGAGCGGGTATCCACCGCCGTGAGGGAGATGCCCAGCGCAGCCGCGGCCCGCTCCGCCTCCCGCAACCCGGGGAGGCCGTTGTCCAGATAGAGGCCCAGCACCTCGTATCCCGCCTCGCGCAGCAGATGGGCGGCCACGGCGGAGTCCACGCCGCCGGAGAGGCCCAGGATCACCTTTTCACTCATGGCGGGGACCTCCGGCGCTGACATGGATCATCAGCGCAGCCATGTCCGCGGGGGATACCCCGGAGATCCGGGACGCCTGCCCGAAGCTGGCGGGACGCACCCGGGCGAGCTTCTGCCGGGCCTCGGTGCGAAGGCCGGGCACGGTCTCGTAGTCCAGATCGGGGGGCAGCGCTTTGTCCTCCATCTGGCGGAACTCCTCCACCTGCCGGAGCTGACGGCGGATGTAGCCCTCGTATTTCAGATTGATCTCCACCGATTCCCGGACGGCCCGGGACAGCTCCGGACGGCCGGGGTCCAGCGGGGCCAGGTCCTCGTAGGTCAGCTGGGGGCGGCGCAGGAGGTCCGCCAGAGAGACCCCGGACACCGTCTCCGCCGTGCCCCGGTCCCGGAGCAGGGCGTTGAGGGTCTCCGTAGGGGGAATGTGGGTGTTCTCCAGCCGCTGCCGCTCGGCGGCCGCGGCGGCATACTTGGCCTCCACGGCGGCAAACTGCTCCTCCGACACCAGTCCGATCCGCCGCCCGATGGCGCTCAGGCGGGCGTCCGCGTTGTCCTGGCGGTGGAGCAGCCGGTACTCGCTCCGGGAGGTCATGATCCGGTAGGGCTCCTCGGTGCCCTTGGTCACCAGATCGTCGATGAGGGTACCGATATATCCGTCGTCCCGGCGGAGGACCAGGCTCTCCCGGCCCAGGATCTTCAGCGCGGCGTTGACCCCGGCCACAAAGCCCTGGACCGCCGCCTCTTCATAGCCGGAGGAGCCGTTGAACTGCCCGGCGCCGTAGAGCCCCGGGACTTTTTTGCATTCCAGCGTGGGGAAGAGCTCCGTAGGGTCCACGCAGTCGTATTCGATGGCGTAGGCGCAGCGCTCCATCTCCGCGTTTTCCAGGCCGGCGATGGACCGGAGCATCCGCACCTGCACGTCCTCGGGCAGGGAGGAGGACAGGCCCTGGATATACAGCTCCCGGGTGTGGAGGCCCATGGGCTCGATGAACAGCTGATGGCGCTCCTTGTCCGGGAAGGTGACGATCTTGGTTTCGATGGAGGGGCAGTACCGGGGACCGGTGCTCTCGATGGTGCCGTTGAAGAGGGGGCTCCGGTCCAGGTCCGCGCGGATGAGCTCATGGGTGCGCTGGTTGGTATAGGTGAGCCAGCACACAGCCTTGTTTTCCACCGGCCCCGGCGTGGAAAAGGAGAAGGGCTCCACGTCCTCGTCCCCGGGCTGGAGGATCATTTCCTCCGTGCGGACGCTCCGGGCGTTGACCCGGGGGGGCGTGCCGGTCTTGAACCGGCGCAGGCGCAGACCCATCTGCTCCAGACAGCCGGTGAGCTCCGTGGCGGCGGCCAGCCCGTCGGGGCCGGAATCGCGCACCACGTCCCCCACGATGGTCCGCCCTCCCAGATAAGTGCCCGTGGCGACCACCGCGGCACGGACGGCGTAGACCGCCCCGTTCTGGGTGGTAACGGAGGAGACGTGTCCGTCGGTCCGGCCGATGGAGACCACTTCCGCCTGCCGGAGGATCAGGTTCTCCTGCTTTTCCAGGGTCTCCTTCATGATCTCCTGGTAGCGGCGGCGGTCGCACTGCACCCGCAGGGAGTGGACCGCGGGCCCCTTGCCCCGGTTGAGCATCCGGAACTGGATCCCCGCCCTGTCGGTGGCCTTTGCCATCTCGCCGCCCAGGGCGTCCAGCTCCCGGACCAGGTGGCTCTTGCCCGTGCCCCCCACGGCGGGGTTGCAGGGCATGTTGCCCACGCTGTCCAGATTGACCGTGAAGCACACCACCCGCAGACCCATCCGGGCCCCGGCCAGCGCGGCTTCAATACCCGCGTGGCCCGCGCCGATCACCGCGATATCGAATTCTCCGGCGGCGTAGGTGGTCATTCTTCCTCCGCGATCTCTTTCAGCATACGGCGCACCAGGGCGTCACAGTCGAATACGGTCCGGAGTACCAGCGTCTCCTTGGGGGAGTGGATGTCCAGGATATCCGGCCCGATGGAGATGATGTCCAGAGCGGGGTTCTTGTTGGAGAAGCAGCCGCATTCCAGTCCCGCGTGCACCGGCTCCACACGGATCTCCCGGCCGAACAGCTCCCGGAAATGACGTTGGCAGATCTCCACCAGATGACTGCCGGGGCGTACCGGCCAGGGGGGAGAGGAGGAGAGCTGGGCGATCTCAAAGCCGTACTCCCCGGCCTGCTTCCGCAGACGATCTCCCATCGCGTCCATGATGCCGGGCTCGGAGCTCCGCTGATGTACCACGAACGCAAAGCCGTCCGCCCGGAGCTCGGCGAGGCCCGTGTTGGCGGAGCTCTCCACCAGGCCGGGAATGCTCCCGGACATGGTGTTTACCCCGTCCTGCACGGCGCTGAGCAGGGAAAGGATATCCCGGCTCATGCCGGGGGACAGGACCTTTTCCGGCCGCCCGGTCTCCGCGATGGTGATCACGGCGCCGGGATCTGTGAGACCGCAGGCCTCCAGCCGGGCGTCGATCTCCCTTCGGGCGGCCTCCAGGAAGGCGGGGGCCTTCTCCGCGGGCAGGACGATCGAGGCATAGGCGGCGGCGGGGATGGCGTTGTGGGCGCTGCCGCCCCGGAAAGAGGAGAGGGCGGCGCTGTTTTCCGCGCCGGCCGCAAGGACGGCGGCCGCCATGCGGATGGCGTTGGCCCGGCCCAGGTGGATCTGGGAGCCGGAATGCCCGCCCTCCAGCCCCTGCACGGAAAGGGCATAGGCTACGGCGTCGGCGGCGGGCGTCTCCCACTCCGCATTTCTCCGAACGGCGTACATATCGCTGCCCGCGCTGGAGCAGCACAGGGAGCCGAAGGCCTCCCAATCCAGATTGATGACGTACTTCCCCTCCAGATGCCGGGGATGGAGCGCATTGGCGCCGGACATGCCGTCCTCCTCGTCCACGGTGAAAATGGCCCGGATGGGTCCGTGAACGGCCGAGTCGTCCTCCAGGATGGCCATGGCCATGGCAACGCCGGCTCCGTCGTCGCCCCCCAGAGAGGTGCCGTCGGCGGTGAGGGTCTCCCCGTCGTTGATGACCCGGATGGGATCGGTCAGGGGATCGTACGCCCGCCCGTCCTCCGCTACGCACACCATGTCCATGTGGGCCTGAAGAATGGCGACCGGGGCGTTCTCATGCCCCGATGTGCCGGGCTTGTCCAGGATCACGTTGCCGGCCTCGTCCCGGATGGCCGCCAGGCCCTTTTTCACGCCCCAATCGTACAGAAATGCGCTGATGGCCTCCTCGTGGTGGGACTTGTGGGGGATGGCGCACAGGGAGAGAAAGTTGGAAAGGATGGGATGATCCATGTTTGTACTCCTATAAGATTTACATAATATTTTTATGGTAACTTAGTTAATACACGTCGTTCACGTCCACCAGGGCCACGGTGACATCGAAGGTGGTCGTCGCACCGTCGGCCTCCCGCCAGATGGTGAAGTCTACCGTATCGCCCACGTTCATGTCCTTGATGACGCTGGTGATCTGCTCGGTGTCGGAGAGAGCTTCCCCGTTCATGGCCAGGAGGATATCGCCGGGAAGGATGCCCTTGGCCTCGCAGTCGGACCCGGCGGAGACGGCGCTGACGTACAGCCCGTCCGGGAGATCGTACTCGGTTTTGGCGGCGGCGGGGATCGCGCCCACCGTGAGTCCCAGGGCCGGACGGCCCACCACCTCGCCGCAGCGGAGGATGGAGTCCGCCATGGTCTTGATCGTGGGGGAGGGGATGGCGAAGCCCACGCCCTCGATGGTGACGGAGCCGATATAGTTGGCGCTCATCTTCATGTTGGTGATGCCGACGACCTGGCCGCGCAGGTTGAAGAGCGGCCCGCCGGAGTTGCCCTCGTTGATGGGGGCGCTGGTCTGGATCAGGGTCATGGTGGTGCCGTTGTAGCTGATGCCCCGGTCGATGCCGGAGATGATCCCCTCGGTCATGGTGCTGCGGAATTCCTTGCCCAGGGGATTGCCGATGGCCACCACGCTGTCGCCCACGCCCAGTCCGTCGGTGGTGCAGAATTCGGCGGGGATCAGATCCTCGGCGTCGATCTTCAGCACGGCGATGTCGCTGCGGTGGTCGTAGCCAACCAGAAGGGCGTCGTACTCCCGATCGTCCCAAAGGGTGACCCGGGCCCGGCAGGAGCCCTCGATCACGTGGGCGTTGGTGAGGATATAGCCGTCCCGGCTCATCACGATGCCGCTGCCCCAGAAATAGCTGTCGTCGCTGTCCTCCTCCACGAAGGCGGTGATGGCCACCACGGAGGGAGCGCATTTTTCATAGACGTACCGAAGCGACATGGCCGTGCCCCGGGTCTCCCGGAGCTCCAACTCCAGCCCGGGGAACGAGGCGACCCGGGGAATGGTGCATTCCTTGGATTCCTCAAAGGGGGTGTAGTACTGCTCAAAGAACTCCCGGAAATCCGAAGCAAAATCCTCGCCGGTGAAGGGCTCCTCGGGAAGCTCGCCTTCCGTTTTGGACCCGCGGGCGGCGAAAACGATGGAAGTGACGGCAATGAGCAGCAGCGCGCAGAACAGGATCAGCAGCGCCGTGATCCCGGCGCCCATGCGGCGCTTTTTGGGCTTCGCCGGGACGGACGGAGAGCCGGGATCGCTCCATCCGGTTCCGTTCGGATTGGATTCGTACCATTGGTTTTCCATAGGGATCCCCCTTTTACGGTTTCAAAGTGAGAGTGAAAACGAAGTCCGTCACGCCCTGACGGCTGGTAACGGCTATATCCTCCCCGTGACGGGTGAGGATGGTCTTGACGATATAGAGACCCAGACCCACGCCGTCCCGGTCCTGGCTCCGGCTCCGGTCGGATTTGTGGAACCGGTCGAAGATCCGGGGGATCTCCGCCTCGGGAATGGTCTGCCCATGGTTGCGGACGGAGACGTAGGCCTTGGTATTGTCCTTCCACAGGGAGAGGCCCAGCTGGGAGCCCTCCTTGGAGAATTTCACGGCGTTGTCCAGCAGGTTGTACACCACCTGGGTGATGGCGTCGGGATCGCCCAAAGTGATCATGGGCTCCTCGGGCACCTGGAAATCCACGTCCAGATGCTTTGCCTCGATCTTGTCGGCGAAGTTGATGAGCGTGAGGCGCAGCAGCTCGGAGACGTCGAAGCTCTTCTGCAGCAGTACGCTCCGGTCTCCGCCCTGGAGCCGGCTCAGCTCCAGCATGCTCCGCACCAGACGGGCCAGACGCTTCGTCTCGGAGGAGATGATCTGCAGGTATCGGTTCTGGCTCTGAGGCGGGATGGTCCCGTCCAGCAGCCCGTCGGCAAAGCCGGCGATGGTGGTCATGGGCGTCTTCAGCTCGTGGGAGACGTTGGCGATGAACTCCCGGCGCTGCTCCTCGGATTCCTCCAGGGAGTCGGCCATGGAGTTGAAAGCCTCCGCCAGCTCGCCGATCTCGTCGGTGCGGCCGGCGGTCTCCACCCGGACGGAAAAGTCGCCCTGTCCGAAGCGACGGGCGGTCTGGGCCATATCCTTCAGGGGCTTGGCCAGAAACCGGGAACTGGCGTAACTGAAGACCAGCGCCAGAAACAGCACCACCACGGAGATCAGGATGAAGAGGGGCAGGATGGTTTTCCACACGTCCAGCGCGGCCCGGGTGTCCTTGGAGACGAACAAATACCCCAGCACCGTGCTGTTGTTTCCCAGCAGGGCGGTGGCCACGGTGTAGTGGGGGTCGGAATAGAACTCGCCCAGCGTTCCCCGGAAGGCGGCCGTGCCGGATTGAGGCAGGGCCTCCACCACGCTGCCGTCCAGGACGGTGCCGATGTGCTCGCAGAAGGCCACGGAGTCCGAGCAGGTGACCACGGTCCCCCGGGCGTTGCTGATGAAGATATGCTCTCCCGTACTGGAGGCGACGGTGGAGAGCGTCATCCGCAGCTCCAGCGAGCGCAGGTCCCCCGCCTGGGCGTAGGCGGCGGCCATACGGGATACCTCCTGGGAGGAGGACATGACGTTCTCCCGGGTCTCGGAAATGAACACGTTCCGGCTCACCACGCCGAAGGCCAGACCGATAAGGATGAAGCTGACGATGACCATGGCGGCGGTGGAGACAAAGTTTCGAAATATGGTGCTGTGCATGATCCGCTTCTCCTCTCTTCAGCGTTCGGCATTCCACGGGCTTATCTTATATATTATAAGACATTTCTCCTTTTTTTCAATAGCCTGTCTGTGAACAAGGGCGGCCGCGAGAAAAAAGCGGCCGGGAAAAAACGCCGCGGCAGCTGCCGCGGCGTTCCTTACAGGTCCTCCGATGTCCTCCCGGAAAAGGGGGGGCTGTCAGCCCTCGATCTCAAGCTCGAAGCCGAAGTCCTGCCCGTTCAGGCTGGCAATGGCTTTTTCCATGTTTCTGGAGACCCGGACATACTCCAGCTCCTCCAGCGCCAGCACCGGCGTCAGGTCTGTGATGCCGGGGTTCCAGGGGATCCAAAGCTCCCGCAGCCCGGGGTGGGCGGCGATGAAGTCCGCGAACAGGGCGTCGGGATCCTCCCCGGCTCGGTTCAGGAAGACGCCGCAGGCGGCCAGACGGCGGATGGCCGTCTTTTCCAGCGCGGGGACCAGCGCCCCGGCGGGAGCGTCGTTCGCGTCCAGGCTGTCCAGCGTCGGGATGGCGGACAGGGGAGAATAATCCTCCGCCGGGACGTCGTTCATCCAGAGCGAGAACCCGCCCTCCTCCTCGGCGGCGGCATAGTCCAGCGCCGCCAGAGGCGAGAGATCCGTCACCCGGGTGTGGTTGATGTTCAGCCCCCGCAGCTCCTGGAGATTCTGCACGCCCCGGATGCTTGCCGCCGGGCAGTTGTCCGCGGTGAGATACCGGAGCTGCGGGGAGGCGAAGGCCGCGGAGATGTCGGTGAGCTCCGGGCACCAGCGCACCGCCAGGTTTTCCAGAGCGGCGAGATTCTGGACGCCGTCCAGACTCTCCAGCGGCTGGGCGTACAGCTGCAGCTCCCGCAGACCGGTGAGCGCAGAGAACATGGCAAGATCCGTGACGACGCCTGCCCCGTATTCGATGGGCACGCTCTCGTCCGAGCTGTGGTTGTGGAGCATGAGCACGGGCGTGTCCCGGCCATCCTGCCAATCTTCCCGGATATCGCAGCCGTCCAGGTCCACCAACGTGTCGCCGATGAGACACAGCCGCTCCACCCGGCGCAGCAGGGCCTTGGGCAGGGTTTGCAGCTCCTCCAGACTCAGCAGCGTTACCGGGCTGTCGTCCGGCTGCCAGCTCCCGTCGGGATAGGCCACCTCCCAGCTTTCAAAGACACCCTCCTCTACCAGCTCCTCCGCCTGCTCCGCCACCTGGGGCGGCACCGTCAGGTGTCCGCCCTTCAGCCGCCGCAGGGGCGTGAGATCCCGGAGCTCGTCCAGGCCCACCAGAGACAGGTCAACGGTCCGGTCCGGGGCGAGGCCGTCCAGCACATGGAGATCCGTCAGCTCCGGGATGCTGTCCAGACAAAGGCTGTTCATACGGAACCGACCGAAATCGGGAAGCGTGTAGATCCCCGTCAGCTTTACAGCGTTCAGTTCTGCCCCATCCAGGGCGTCGAAGCCCGTGAGCCGGGGACAGCCCACGATCTCCAGTTCCATCCCGCCGCCGGCCAGAGTGGGGATGCTTTCCAGACCGTCAATGGATGTGAGATACGGACAGTCCCACAGCTCCAGCCGCTGGAGCGGGTAGGACTTGAGACCGGTGAGATCGGCGAGATCCCCGTAGCGTATGCTCAAATTCCGTATCCCCTCCGGCAGGGTGCTCAGATCCACGCCGGAGCAGGTATACAGCATCAAATATTCCACCTGGGCGTCCTGAATGTAGGGCTGCACGGCGGAGTAATCCCCGCCCCGGTTCCCGTTCTGCCCCCTGGGATTGACGTGCAGATAATCGTATTTTCGGATGGCGGCAAGGCCGGAATAGTCACGTATCCCTCCGGCAAAGCCCAGGGATATGCTGCTCTGGTGTGCGGCGATACCATCCAGAAAGTCCATGTTGTTCAGATTGCAGGAGTAGAGCCCGATATCCTGCAGCTTCGGCAGGTCCGCCAGGAACGAGGCGTCCCGCAGGGCGTCGGGATTGAGATCACCCTGCACGTGGATGCTTTCCAGCGCCTTGCAGCCGGCAATGGGCGTATAGTCGGTGATCCGGGGACAATACCCGACGTACAGGTTTTTCAGTTCCCGCAGAGTTCCCACATCGGAGATGCTCTGCAGGACGGGAAGATCCTCCAGGGTAAGCTCCTCCAGCGCCGGGGTCATGCGGAGAAAGGATATATCCTGAACGGGCAAACCGTACTGCAGCTTCAGGATCCGAAGCTTTGGGCACGCGGCCAGTCCGGAGAGATCCATTTCCCGCAGAGCCGGGCCGTGACGAAACTCCGCCCACTCCAGCGCCGGCGGCGCGAAGCCGGACAGATCCGCCTGCTCAAGAAATTCAAATTCCATCTCGCAGTCCGTGAGCTTCTGGCAGCTGGAAAGCACCGAGTAATCCTCGATGGGGCAGCGGAAGAGACCAATGTATTCCAGAGAGCTCTCCGCCAGACCGGACAGATCGGTGATGGTGCAGTCAGCCAGGACCACCGATCTCAGGGAGGTCAGGCCGCGGAGGTCCGGAAGCGCCTCCGTGTCCGCCAGCACCATCTCCAGACTTCGCAGATTCGGCAGCAGCTTCAGGAACGCCAGATCCTCCGGAGCGTATTTGACCGCGGAGAGCCGGTGTCCGTCCTCCGTGCTGTCCCAGTGCATGCCGTCTTCTTCCATGTGGTAGGTGACCGGATGGGGGTACGGCTTCCCCAGGTCGTCTTCAGTCAGAAAAATCGCCTGATCCGAAATGAAGCTGACGTGCAGGATCTTGTCCAGATCCTCCTGGGTGAGGCCGTAGGCGGCGGGAATGACGATCTCCTGTTCCTCCATCACGGGAACGGCCGCTTCCTTCGGCTGCGCGGCCCGCCAGATCAGCAGTCCGGCCACCGCCGCCAGGACCACGGCCCCCGCGGTCAGCAGCAGGGGCAGACGGTTCTTTTTCTGCGGCAGCGCGGCGACGATCCGCTCCGCGAGGAGCGCGGCGTCCCGGCCCTGGGCGGGGATGATGTTCCGGGCATACAGGGCGTTCATCAGCGCCTCAGGCACCGGCTCGGCATCCAGCCGCAGGGGCAGGAGGTTTTCCGCTCCCGCGCCCACCAGGCCCAAAAGCCGGTGGGTCAGCGCCTCGTCGGCGTAAAAGCTCCGGGACAGGACGGCCAGCACCAGGTCGTTTTTCCCGGGGGCTTCCTCCGTTTCCGAAACCCGCAGACCTTTGGCGCGCAGCTGCTCCAGCACCGGGGAGAGAGCCTCCCGGTCCGCCGGGGCGGAGAGGACGCGGATATGTTTATATTGGATCATGAGAAACAGCTCCTCCGGACAATGATCAGGACCCATCCCGGGCCAGGATTACGGCAAAGGGCGCGCCGTCGCTCCATCGCAGCGGGAGCATGTCCCGGCTGACGGTCACTGTCTTCAGGCGGGGAAGGGCTTCCAGCGGCGTCAGGTCCGTCACCGCCGTGTGCTCCAGATGCAGGGTTTCCAGACTGGGAAGCTCCCGCAGCGCGCTCACATCGGACACGGGACTGCCCGCCAGGCTCAGCTCCCGGAGGAGGGTGAGCCCGTTCAGGGGGGAGAGGTCGCCCAGCGGCTGGCCGATCAGCGCCAGCGTCTCCAGCCGCGCCGCGTTTTCCAGGATGCGGATGTCCGAGACCTTGCCGGCGACCACCGGCGCGCCGTTGACCCGACAGACGCCCTCACCGTCAAAAGCCACGTTTTTCAAGCTGTCCGTCACCATGTTCCCGCAGAAACAGAGCGCCTGGATCTCCGCCAGCTGCCAGCGATAGATCTCCTCTCCGGACGAAACGCCCAGCGCCTTTCGGACGG
This sequence comes from Oscillospiraceae bacterium, assembly GCA_017411265.1. Taxonomy (GTDB): domain Bacteria; phylum Bacillota; class Clostridia; order Oscillospirales; family Oscillospiraceae; genus Apopatocola. The sequence goes on from JAFRDL010000023.1 coordinate 10,936, forward strand.
CCCGCTCCGTCTGGGTATCCGGAAAACTGACGGCGAAGTATTTCCCCGCGTCTCCGATATCCACCACCGGGACCTGGGTGGGAGCGATCGTCGGCGCGGGCGTTTCCACGACCGCCTCCGGCTCCTGGGGCACGGGGACCCAGCGCCCGGTCATCAGGGCGCCGAAAGCGCCTGCCGCGCCCAGAAACAGAAGCAGCGAGACCGCCAGGCCCACCGCCCGCCAGGAGAAGCCCTCCCACCATACGCGGCGGAGCCGTCGGGGAAGGAAGCCGGAGCGCAAAATGGCGTCCGCCCGCTCCTCCGGCGTGGCCAGGAGCGGGATCTCCGGCTTGCCGTCCAGAAGCTCCTTCCACGCCGCCTCCCGGGGCACGTCCTCCAGCACCACCACCTGTACCGGCTTGCCCAGCCGGGCGGCGGTGCGCATCTCGCTGAAGCAGTTGGGGGACTCCATGGCCCGCGCCGAGAGGAAATACACCACCCGCTCGCAGCTTTGCATGTGCTGGGCGATGTTGGCCGGCCAGTCGCTGCCGGCGGGGATGCCCTCGTCATACCAGAGGCGGTACCCCTTTTCGTGAAGGATGCGGATGGTGTCCACCACCGCATCGGACTGGCGATGGGCGTAGCTGACGAAAAAGAAGGGCCGCGTGCCCTCGTAGGGCTTGAAAAACTCACTCATGCCGCCCCACCTCCGCGCAACTCCACGGTGAGATCCCCCGGCGGGAGCTCGGACTCGTCTGCCAGCGCCTGCTGGGGGAGCCGTACCCGCTCCAGAGCGGGCAGCAGCGCCAGCTCATCCCAGCTCTCCGGCATGCCGTCCAGGGACAGGGACGTGATCCGGGAGGTCAGTTCTTCGGTGATGGCCCCGCCCCGGGCCTCGTCCCGCACGGCGGAGAGGAGCACGGGATCGGAAAAGACCACCTCATCCCGGATCTCCGGCTGGAACCAGTGAAGATACCGGTATCCGACAAAGGCGGTGACCGCCAGGAGCATCGCCAGAATACAAAGCGCCGCGGACAGCGTTCCCACCACGCCGCCTCCCGTCACCTTGACGGGGTCGCCCAGCACTTCCCGGGAAAAGCCTTCGGCATGGATGATGGCGCTCTCGGTCTCCTTGTCGCTCTGCCCCGGGAACACCGGGACGTGGGGCACATATTCCCGCAGCCCCATGGACAGACGGCGGTCCGTCCCGTCCGGGTCCAGGCAGAGGATCGGCCGGTCGAGCTTTTGATTGACCAGCACGTTGCTCTTGGTATCCTTGTCGGCGCAGGCGGCGTCCGTGAGGTACAGCACCGTCAGCGCGGCGGAGCCGGAGCGGGCCTGCCGCCGGAGCAGCTCCTCCGGGCTGCCCGCCGGCCCCCGGGTATACCAGACCCGGCAGCCCCGGGCCAGCAGCAGCCGGAGCACCTTCCAAGCTCTTTGGCTGTCCGCCTCCGCAAACGCGAAATACAGATATGGCTCGTCTCCCTCGTAGGGGGGATATTTTTTTTGCCAGCTTTTCATATGCCGTCCCTTTTCCGCTTACAGCCGATAGATCCGCAGCCCGTCGAACTTTTTCAGCAGCCGGAGCATGCTGTTGAAGGGCTTCCAGTCCTTGTCCTGGTCCGCCTCGGAGAGAGAGGTGAAGTGAAGGCGGAGCTCCTCGGGGGTGGGGGCGCCGTCCATGGCCAGGGCATGGCGGCGAAGCTGTTCCCGGAGCGCCCCGCGGTCCGTCCTTCCGTCTTCGGGGAGGGGGAGGGTCTCATAGTCCGTTCCGTACCTCCAGCCCATGGCCAGATGATCCAGGACCCACCGCTCATGCTCCAGCGGGGCGACCACGTCCATGTCATCGGGGCCGAACTCGGTGACGATCTCAAAATCCACCGGCTTGTCCGTATAGAAATACCCCAGGGCGTTGAGATACCGGCTGAAGCTCTTGGCGCGGTTGATGCCGGTGAGCTGGTACTCCAGGGAACTGGCGGCGAACTTGTCCTCCAGCTCCTCTGCGGTGGTATCCGGGGGCATGTTCCGCCCGTGGAGCGCCACGGCAAAGTCGTACAAATGGAGGAAGTTGCTTTCGGAGAGGTAGATATGCTTGTTCCGGCGGTCCACCGGCCGCAGGTCGGGCACGATATCCAGCGGGATATCGGCGGTATCCACGATCTTTTTGATATCCGCCGTAAACCGCTGCTCCTTTTCCGCCATGTCGCTGTAGGCCTTCAGACGGGGAGGATCCCCCGCCTCTCCGCCCGCCTCCCAGGCATGGTACTGGGCTTTGAAGGCGTCGATCTTATCCCGCTCGGTCAGGTCGTAGAAATACCGGGCGGAGAGGCCGTTGCCGCTGAAATCGAATTCCGCAGCCATGGGGTGGAGCTCGGTGCGGGAGTTCCGGCCGTAGGCCGTCCGGTCCCAGCACTGGAGCTCGTCGCAGAGCATCAGCAGCCAAGCCAGGGGGTGGAGCCGGACGGGGAGGGGAGGACGACGCTTTTCGGGATCCTTGTAAAAAGCGATGGAGAACTTATAGAGACTGTTGTGGAGCAGGATGGCGGAGAGGGCGTCGACATGGATGGACATCAGGTTTTCCGCTCCCAGCTCCTCCCTCAGCTCCTGGTACAGCCGGGCGGCGCTGAAAAAGGCGTGGTCCATGAAAAATCCGAACCGGTCCGGCTCCACGGGCTTGCGGTCGATCACGTCCCGGATGTACTCCTCGGTGAAGCCGAAGGCGTTCCCCAGCTTGCCGGTGATGTCGTGGGCCAGAAGCTCGCTGACGGTGGAGAAGCGGACGCCGTAGATCGTTTCAAAACGGTCCGCCGCCTCCTTGTCCAGGGCCGTCAGGGTATCCACGGAGCGGTACACCAGATACGGGCAGCCCTTCCCCCGGGTCAGGTGGTCCACCTCAAAGTAGGACTGGACCTGCTCGAAGGGCAGCTCAAAGGGGTAGCCGATATCGTGGAACAGCGCCGTCAGCCCCCAGTACTCCAGAAAGAGATTCGCGGCCCGGTGCTCCCGGTCCGGTCCGGGCTCCTCCGCATCCAGATGATAATACCCCTGGAACTTCCGACGGAAGTTGTCGTTGGTCTCATAGATGGCCAGGCCCAGCACGAACACATATACGGAATGGGAGTAGTGGTCCCGGTGCTTCATCAGCAGAGAACTCCCGTTGGACTCGTACTCCGAGAGCAGCTCCACCATCCGCTTGGATTTCCCGTAGCGGCCCATGAACATCTCCAGATAGCAGTAGTACACCGTGTAGGCGTCCTCCGCCACGCCGGAATCGATGAACGCCTCCACCGCCTTTTCCAGACACAGGCGGCTGACGTCCATCTGCATGTTGTAGGGGATCTGGTTGGCGGACAGGCTCTTGCCCAGCCAGACGCCGGTACGGGTTTCCTCTTCGGTGATCTCCGGATCAAAAAGAAGATCCTCGCAGCGGCAGCGAAGAAAGCGCAGCGCGGCGGATTTCAGATCGTTGGGGTTATCCCCGTGCTGGAAAAAGGGGGGCTGAAAAGGACCCACGTCCGCGCCGAAGCGTTCCCGGTTGTACCGGCGCATCTCCTCGATCGCATTGTATGCCATGGTCGATCTCTCCTTTTTTCGATGGCCTCTGCCGATGAATACAGCGAAAAACTTATACTACCCTATTTTGAAATATACCAAAACGACCCGGGGAAAGAAAGAGAAAAATGAAAAAGCCCGGCGCGAAAGCTCGAAAAAACGAGCGATCGCGCCGGGCGATGAATCACGGGTCAGCCGTCCAGCAGCTCAAATTTGTAGCCAACGCCCCACACGGTCTTGAGGGACCACTTGTCGCTGACTCCCTCCAGCTTCTCCCGCAGGCGCTTGATGTGCACGTCCACGGTACGGGAATCCCCAAAATAGTCGAAACCCCATACCTCGTCCAGCAGCTGATTGCGGGTGAACACCCGGTTGGGGGAGGAGGCCAGATGGAACAGCAGCTCCATCTCCTTGGGCGGCGCCTCCATCCGTTTGCCGTCCACGATCAGCTCGTAGGAGTCCAGGTTGATGACCAGCTTGTCGAATTCCAGCTTTTTCTCCGCCGCGTGGGGGACCTCGCCCTCGGAGCGGCGCATCACCGCGTGGATCCGGGCCATCAGCTCCTTGACCTCGAAGGGCTTGGTGACGTAGTCGTCCGCGCCCATCTCCAGCCCGGAGATCTTGTCGAAGGTCTCGCCCTTGGCGGTGAGCATGATGATGGGCACCTGGGAGGTCTTGCGGATCTCGGTGCACACCACCCAGCCGTCCACCACCGGGAGCATGATGTCCAGCAAAACCAGATCGGGGTTTTTCTCCTGGGCAAGACGGATGCCCTCGCCGCCGTCCGCGGCATGAAAGACCTCGAAGCCGTCCTTTTCCAGATACAGACGGAGCAACTCCGCGATGTTGCCGTCGTCCTCAACGACCAGCGCTTTTTTCGACATGTTGCCTGCCTCCTTGCATGTGACCGCCCAAAGGGATTTTCTTTATTATAAACCATTATACCGCGGTTGGCGAGCAGGTTGTGAAAAAAGTGTAAAAACAGCGGCGGCTCTCCCGGAAAGAAAACCGGTTGGCCGTTGCAATCCGGGTCAAAATCAAATACAATGCATACAGAAAGACAACGGAGGGGCCTATGGAGATCACGGAAAAAGCCTATGCCAAGCTGAATCTCTCCCTGGACGTGACGGGAAAACGGCCGGACGGGTATCACGATCTGGTGATGGTCATGGCCAGCGTGGAGCTGTGCGACGACGTGACCGTGTCCCTGCGTCGGGACGGCGCGGTGACGGCGGAAAGCAGCCTCCCCTGGCTGCCCCGGGACGAGCGGAATCTGGGCGTCAAGGCGGCCCGGGCCTACTTTGCCGCGCTGGGAGAGGACGGCCTGGGGGCGGAGATCCGGATGGTGAAGCGCATCCCCGTGGGAGCCGGCATGGCCGGCGGCAGCACGGACGCCGCGGCGGTGCTCCGGGCGCTGGACCGGCTGACCGGCGCGGACCTGGGGGAGGACCGGCTCCGGGAGATCGCTCTTTCCGTGGGCTCGGACGTGCCCTACTGCGTCTCCGGGGGGATGGCCCTGGCGAAGGGGAGAGGGGAGATCCTCTCGCCCCTGCCGGAGCTGCCTGCGTGCCACGTGGTGATCTGCAAGCCCTCCTTCTCCGTGTCCACCCCGGACCTGTTCCGACAGATCGACGCCCGCGCCATCCGTACCCGCCCGGATACCGCCGGCCTGACGGCGGCGCTGGAGCGGGGAGATTTGGCGGGGGTGGCCCGGCGGATGTACAACGTGTTTGAGGACGTTCTTCCCCGGAGCGGCGGAGAGATCGGCGCGATCCGGGGAAAGCTCCTGGACAGCGGCGCCCTGGGCGCCATCATGACCGGCACCGGAAGCGCGGTGTTCGGCCTTTTCGACCGGCGGGAGACGGCGGAAAAAGCCCATGCCGCCCTGGCCGGGGAGTACAGAGACTGCTTTCTCACCCGCCCTGCGGGACGGATCGGCAGGGGAGAAACGGGGGCAGGCCATGACGGATAAACGACGGACCGCCCTGGCCATGGGCGCGGCGGCCCTGGCCAATGTGATCTGGGGCGTGGGCGTGGTGTTCTCCCGCCGGGGACTGGCGGTCGCCAGCCCGGCGCTGCTGATGTTCTGGCGATTTCTGGTGGCCTTTGTGCTCATGCGGCTCTATGCCTGGGTCCGGCACATCCGGATCCCCCTGAAGGGCCGGCCCTGGAAGCTGCTGCTGCTCATGGGGATCTTTGAGCCGGGGATGTACTTCGCCTTCGAGCAGTACGGGATCCTGCTCACCTCTGCGTCCTTCGCGGGGATCATGCTCTCCATGGGCCCCATCGCCAGCATGGTCTTCGGCGCGCTGGTCCTCCGGGAGCGGCCCACGGCGCGGCAGATCCTTTTTTCCCTGCTCTCCATCGCCGGCGTGGTGATCCTGTCCGTCAGCCCCGGGAGCAGCGCCATCGCCTCGCCCCTGGGGGCGGTGCTGCTGCTGGCGGCCATCCTGTCCGGCTCCGCGTATTTCATCACCAACCGCCGGATCTCCGGGGATTTCAGCCCCTTTGAGCGCACCTACTCCATGGCGGTGCTGGGCGTGGCGTTCTTCTTTATCTGGTCGCTGCTGGAGAACATCCGTCACCCGGCGGCGATCACGGAGGTGCTGCGTCAGCCCGGCTTTCTCCAGGCGGCGGTGTACCTGGGCATCGGCTCCACCATCGTCTCCTATGTGCTCATCAGCTACTGCGCCACCCATCTCCCGGTGGCCCGGGCCACGGTGTTCAACAACGTATACACCATCGTGGCCATCCTGTCGGGGAACCTGTTCCTCCGGGAGCCCCTCCTGCCCATGCTGATCCCCTGTACGGCCATGATCCTGATCGGCGTCTGGGGCGTGCAGCGCTTTTCCCGGGACCGGCCGGGACCGCCGAAAACGGCATAAAGCAACTCCCCGCGTCCTCGGACACGGGGAGTTGCTTTGTGCGGGCTTACGCCCGTTTCCACTTCATGCCCTGGGGGGTGTCCTCCACCAGGATCCCCTGAGCTTTCAGCTCGTCCCGGATCCGGTCGGACTCCGCCCAGTTCTTTTCCTTCCGGGCGGCCTTCCGGGCCTCGAACAGGGCCTCCTGCTCCGCCGTCAGCTCGTCCTTCCGCTGAATGAAGGGGATGCCCAGCACGTCGGAGAGCTCCAGATAGAGCCCGCGGCAGGCCTCCGCCAGCGCCTTGGTGGGGTGGGCGTTGGGGTTCACGGCGGCGTTGATCTCCCGCACCAGCTCAAAGATCACGGCGATGGCGTCGGCGGTGTTGAAGTCGTCGTCCATGGCCTCGCAGAACTTATCCCGGTAGGCCCCCAGCTTCTCGACAAAGGCGGCCTCGGCCTCGGTCATGGGGCCGTCCTCACCCTTTTCCGCGAAGAAGTCCAGGTTGTCTTTGGCGGTGGACAGCCGCTCCAGCGCGGCCTTGGCCTGCATCAGGATCTCCCCGGAGTAGTTCAGGGGGGAGCGGTAGTGGCTCATGAGCATGAACATGCGGATGCAGTCGTAACCGTAGGCCTCCGCCGCCTCCCGGACGGTGAAGAAGTTGCCCAGGGACTTGGACATCTTCCGGTTGTCCACGTTGATGAAGCCGTTGTGGACCCAGTAGTTGACGAACTTGCAGCCATTGGCGGCCTCGCTCTGGGCGATCTCGTTCTCATGGTGGGGGAAGATCAGGTCGCTGCCGCCGCAGTGGATGTCCATGGTGTGGCCCAGATACCGGTTGCTCATGGCGGAGCACTCGATGTGCCAGCCGGGCCGGCCCTTGCCCCAGGGGGAGTTCCAGCTGGGCTCGCCGGGCTTGGCGGCCTTCCACAGGGCAAAGTCCAGGGGGTTTTCCTTGCCGTCGTTCAGCTCCACCCGGGCGCCGGACTGGAGGTCCTCGATGGGCTGGTGGGACAGCTTGCCGTAGTCCTTGAAGGCCATGGTACGGTAATACACGTCCCCGTTCACCTCGTAGGCGTAGCCCTTCTCGATGAGGGTCTTTACCAGCTTGATGATGGGCCCGATGTTTTCCGTGGCCTTGGGGTGGACCGTGGCGGGGCGCACGCCCAGGGCCTTTACGTCCTTCCAGTACTCGGCGATGTATTTTTCCGCCACGGCGGAGGACTCCACGCCCTCCTCGTTGGCCTTCTTGATGATCTTGTCGTCCACGTCGGTGAAGTTCTGCACAAAGGTCACGTCGTATCCCCGGTACTCCAGATACCGGCGCAGCACGTCGAACATGATGATGGGCCGGGCGTTGCCCACGTGGATGTAGTTATACACCGTGGGGCCGCAGGCGTACATTTTCACCTTGCCGGGCTCGATGGGCTCAAACTCCTCCAGACGGAGGGTCATGTCGTTATACAGTCTCATTTTCATTCCTCCTGTACGGGTCAGTCCCCGATCTGCTCGCCGATGAGCTCTCCCTCATCGACGGCGGTGATTTTCACGTTTACCATGTCTCCGGGAGCGGCGCTGCCGGAAAAGACCACCCGGCTGTCGATGTCCGGGGAATCGTACCGGCTCCGGCCCCAGGGGGTGCCGTCGTCCTCCTCGCCCATGCACAGGACCTCCAGCTCCCGGCCGAGAAAGCTCTCGGCAAAGCCGTCCATCACGTCCGCCTGGATGTCCATGCACAGCTGGGCGCGGCGCTCCGCCTCCTCGGTGGTACATCGGTCCGGCATGGCCGCCGCGGGGGTGCCCTCCTCGGGGGAGTAGGGGAATACCCCGGCCCGCTCGATCTTCTCTTCCCGGAGGAACGCGCACAGTTCCTCGAATTCCGCTTCCCCCTCCCCGGGGAGCCCGGTGATGAGGGAGGTCCGGAGGACCAGACCCGGGATCCGCTCCCGCAGCTTCCGGAACAAAGCGCGGATCTCCGCGCCGGTGCCCCGGCGGTTCATCCGCCGGAGGATCGCGTCGTCGATGTGCTGGATGGGGATATCCAGATACTTGACGATCTTCTCCTCCCGGGCGATCACGTCGATGAGCTCGTCGTCGATCTCCTCCGGATAGAGGTAGTGGAGCCGGATCCAGCGGACATCAAGTTTACATAATTCAACCAACAGATCCGCCAGACGGCGTTTCCCGTAGAGATCCGTGCCGTAGCGGGTGATGTCCTGGGCCACGACGATGATCTCCTTCACCCCGGCCTCCGCCAGCATGCGGGCCTCCGCCAGCACGTTTTCCATGGCCCGGCTCCGGAACCTGCCCCGGAGGGAGGGGATCACGCAGTAGGCGCAGCGGTTGTCGCAGCCCTCCGCGATCCGGAGGTAGGCCCAGCACGGTCCGGTGGATACGGCCCGGGGCAGCTCCGCCAGGGGCGCGCTGATATTGCGGCAGAGGCTGGGCTTTTCCCCGGCGAGCACGGCCCGGACCATGTCCACGATCTCGCCGCAGCTGCCGGTGCCCAGGACGCCGTCCACCTCCGGGAGCTCCTGGCGGATCTCCTTTTGGTAGCGCTGGGCCAGACAGCCGGCCACGATGATCTTCAGCTCTGGGTTTTCCTCCCGGAGAGCGGCGGTCTCCAGGATCTTTTCGATGGCCTCGCTCTTGGCGCTCTCGATGAAGGCGCAGGTGTTGATGACGGCCACGTCCGCCTGAACGGGGTCGGGGGTGAAGGCATAGCCCGCCTCCTGCAGGAGGGCCAGCATCTCCTCGCTGTTCACCAGATTTTTCGGGCAGCCCAGAGAAATGAGGGCCACGGTGGGGGTTTCACTCATATAAGATCCTCGTTTTCCGATCGATAGCGTTCCAGCGCGCCGCGGATCTCCTCCCAGGAAAAGCCCCGCCGGAGGAGATAGTTCTGGGCGCGCTGCAGCGCGGCCTCGTCCCCGTCCCAGCCCCGGAGCTTCTGGCGCAGGAGCCGGTCTGCGGTGTCGTCTGCGTCCGGGAGCTCGGCCATGGCCTCGTCCCAGAGTTCCCGGGGAATGCCCCGGCGGAACAGCTCGTCCCGGATCCGGCGCGCGCCGTAGCCCCTGGCGGCATAGTGCCGCGTCACCAGGGCGGCGTACCGGGCGTCGTCCACCACGCCCAGCTCGCACAGCCGGTCGCAGACCTCCGCGGCGGCCTCCGGGGACGTGCCTTTTTCCGTCAGCTTATCCAGCAGCATCTTCCGGGAGTAATCCCGCTTTTCCAGCAGCGCCAGCGCCCGCTTTTTGGCGCTCTCGTCCATCAGCCGTCGAAATCGTCGGCGGAGATGTCGATGGCGCGGCCCGCGGCGATGGCGGCCTTCCGGGCCTGGGGAGTCAGGAGCTTGTGGGCGTTGGCGCGGATATCCGCCTCCAGAGCGTCGGCCACGGCGGGGTTGGCCTCCAGATAGGCCTTCACGCCGTCCTTGCCCTGGATGCGCTCGCCGTTGACGGTGAACCAGGCGCCGGCTTTGTCGATGAGCTCCAGCTTCACGCCCAGGTCGATGATCTCGCTGACCTTGGAGATGCCCTCGCCGTAGATGATGTCGAACTCGGCCTCCTTGAAGGGGGGAGCCACCTTGTTCTTGATGACCTTGGCCCGGGTGCGGTTGCCGATCATCTCCGAGCCGGATTTCAGCGTCTCGATGCGGCGCATATCGATGCGCACGCTGGAGAAGTATTTCAGCGCCCGGCCGCCGGGGGTGGTCTCCGGGTTGCCGTACATGACGCCGATCTTCTCCCGGAGCTGGTTGATGAAGATGACCACGGTATTGGTCTTGGAGATGGCGCCGGCCAGCTTCCGGAGGGCCTGGCTCATGAGCCGGGCCACCACGCCCACGCTGCTCTCGCCCATCTCGCCCTCCAGCTCGCTGCGGGGCAGCAGGGCGGCTACGGAGTCCACCACCACCACGTCCACGGCGCCGGAGCGGACCAGGGCCTCGGTGATGTCCAGGGCCTGCTCGCCGGTGTCGGGCTGGGAGATGAGGAGGATTTCGATATCCACGCCCAGGGCCCGGGCGTAGGCGGGCTCCAGCGCATG